>NZ_JAWOAN010000197.1:0-10292 GCF_046498525.1 Yoonia sp. | reverse complement strand
CCATGCACACCGGCCCCCGGTCCGATGTCAAAGACATAATCCGCCTCGCGGATCGCCTCTTCGTCGTGTTCCACGACGATCACCGTATTGCCCTGGTCGCGCAGGTTCTTCAGCGTCGTCAGCAGGCGGTCATTATCGCGCTGGTGCAGCCCGATGGATGGCTCGTCCAAGACGTAAAGCACCCCTTGCAGGCCCGAGCCGATCTGACTGGCCAGCCTGATCCGTTGGCTTTCGCCCCCCGATAGCGTGCCGGAATTGCGCGACAGTGTGAGGTACTCAAGCCCCACGTTATTCAGGAAGCCAAGACGTTCGCGAATTTCCTTCAGGATCGCCACCGCAATCTCGTTCTTTTGCTTGCTCAGGCTGCCCGGGACCTCCTGACACCAATCATAGGCCTCCTTGATCGACATCCGCACGATCTGACCCACGTGCAGGCCACCGATCTTGACCGCCAGTGCTTCCTCGCGCAAACGGTAGCCGCCGCAGGTGCCGCAATTACGGTTGTTCTGAAAATTCTCGAATTCTTCCCTGATCCAGTTGCTATCTGTTTCACGATAGCGGCGTTCCATATTGGGGATGACCCCTTCAAACGCACGTTGCACCTGATAAACGCGCCCACCTTCATCATAGCGGAACTTGATCTCCTCGGTGCCGGAACCGTAAAGGAACACCTGCTGCACCTTTGGATCAAGGTCCTTCCAGCGTGCGTTCTTGTTGAAACCGTAATGCTTGGCAATCGCCTCGATGGTCTGCAGAAAATACGGGGATTTCCCCTTGCGCCACGGGGCCAGCGCGCCATCGGCGATTTTCAGGGTCACATCGGGAACGATCAACTGTTCGTCAAAAAACAGCTCGACCCCCAAGCCGTCACACGAAGGGCACGCCCCGAAAGGTGCGTTGAATGAAAACAGGCGCGGTTCAATCTCGGGGATCGTAAAACCGGACACCGGACAGGCGAAATTTTCCGAAAACGTCAAACGCTCGGGATCACCCTCTTTCGGTGCCGTTTCCAAGATCGCGATGCCGTCGGCCAGATCAAGTGCCGTGCGGAAACTGTCTGCCAGCCGCGTTTCCAGCCCTTCGCGCACCACGATCCGGTCCACGACCACATCGATATCGTGCCGGAACTTTTTGTCCAGCGTCGGCGGTTCATCCAGCTCGTAGAACTGCCCGTCGACCTTTACCCGCTGAAAGCCCTGCTTGCGCAGATCAAGAAATTCCTTGCGGTACTCGCCCTTTCGGTCGCGAATAATCGGGGCTAGCAGATAACCCCGCGTGCCCTCTTCCAGCGCCATAACGCGGTCGACCATGTCCTGCACCTGCTGCGCTTCGATCGGCAGGCCGGTGGTGGGGCTGTAGGGGGTGCCAGCGCGGGCGAAAAGCAGACGCAGGTAATCGTAAATTTCCGTAATCGTGCCCACCGTCGAGCGCGGGTTCTTCGATGTGGTCTTTTGCTCAATCGAAATCGCGGGCGACAGGCCGCTGATGTGGTCCACATCGGGCTTTTCCATCATATCGAGGAACTGGCGGGCATAGGCCGACAGCGATTCGACATAGCGCCGCTGCCCTTCGGCATAGATCGTATCAAACGCCAGCGAGGATTTGCCCGACCCCGAAAGCCCCGTGATCACCACAAGCTGATCGCGCGGAATATCCACGTCGATATTCTTGAGGTTATGCTCGCGCGCGCCGCGCACTTCAATGTTTTTCAGCTCAGCCATGATCTATCCTTCGGTCCGATACAGCACATAAGCCTTCGCAGCCGCGGGTCCAATGCGTTGATAGAACATTAATGGAACATTTGGAAATTAATTTCGCGTCCCGCAAAACAGCAAAGGCCCGCGAATGTCCGCAGGCCTTTGCAAAGTCAGATGGGTTCCGATCCACCTTACATATGGATCACGCGGTCATACGCATCCAGCACGCTTTCATGCATCATTTCCGACAGGGTCGGATGCGGGAAAACCGTATTGATCAGGTCTTGTTCGGTGGTCTCCAACTGGCGGCCCACGACATAGCCCTGAATCAGTTCGGTCACTTCCGCACCCACCATATGCGCCCCAAGCAATTCACCCGTTTTGGCGTCAAACACCGTCTTGATCATGCCTTCGGGTTCACCCAAAGCAATCGCCTTGCCGTTGCCTATGAAGGGGAAGCGCCCGACCTTGATGTCATAACCCAGCTCTTTCGCCTTGGCTTCGCTATACCCGACCGAAGCCACCTGCGGGTGGCAATAGGTGCAACCGGCGATGCTTTCAGGCTTCACCGGATGCGCATGTTTGCCGCCGATCAGGTCGGCG
This sequence comes from Yoonia sp., assembly GCF_046498525.1. Taxonomy (GTDB): domain Bacteria; phylum Pseudomonadota; class Alphaproteobacteria; order Rhodobacterales; family Rhodobacteraceae; genus Yoonia. Next base: position 7,992 of record NZ_JAWOAN010000197.1, on the reverse strand, counting down.
ACCATGACACCTTCGTGGCTGGCCTTATGTGCCAACCAAGGCGCACCGGCGATATCGCCGATGGCATAAAGCCCCTCGACCCCGGTGCGGCAGAATTCATCGGTCACGACATGGGTACGGTCGATCTTGACGCCCAGTTCTTCCAGCCCGAGGTTTTCGACGTTGCCGACGATGCCCACTGCGGAAATCACCGTATCGAACTCCATCTTCTCGGTCTTGCCACCGGTCTCGATGTGGGCGGTCACCTTGCCTTTGCCACGGTCCAACTGCTTGACCATGGATTTCTCCATGATCTTCATGCCTTGCTTGACGAATTGTTTCTTGGCAAAAGCCGAAATCTCGGCGTCCTCTACAGGCAACACGCGGTCCATGACTTCGACCACGGTCGTGTCGGAGCCCAGCGTGTTATAAAAGCTGGCAAATTCGATCCCGATCGCACCCGATCCGATGACCAGCAGTTTCTTGGGCATCCTCTTGGGTTCCAGCGCGTGCCTGTAGGTCCAGACCAGATCGCCATCCGCCTCAAGCCCAGGCAATTCGCGCGCCCGCGCGCCCGTGGCCAGCACGATGTTCTTGGCTGTCAGGTCGTCGGTGCCCTTTTCGCCCTTCACAGAAACCTTGCCTTTGGCGGGGATCGTGGCCTCGCCCATGAAGACGGTCACTTTGTTCTTCTTCATCAGATGGCCGATCCCGCCCGACAATTGGCCTGCAACGGACCGGCTGCGTTTCACGACGGCATCCAGATCATAATCGATACCTGTGGCTTTCAGACCAAATTCCTTGGCGCGGTGCATCAGGTGGAACACCTCCGAGGACCGCAACATCGCCTTGGTGGGAATACAGCCCCAGTTCAGGCAGATACCGCCAAGGTTCTCGCGCTCGATGATCGCGACCTTCATGCCAAGTTGCGCGCCGCGGATCGCGGCCACATAGCCGCCCGGCCCGGCACCGATTACGATAAGATCAAAATTTTGCGCAGCCATAGGTCCGCCCTCCAGTTCACAATTTAGTTGAACACTAAACTACTTTTGGCGCGACCTCTAGTGACCTTGGATCATATCAGCTACCCGATGGCTGCAAGCGCGCCTGTTCGGCAGCGGCCTGCTGCGCGCGAATTGCCGCACCGTAACCGCCGGCATCCAGAAACACCTGCTCTGCGGGGGTCGTTCTGCGCCCCAAGGCGTCATTGCGATAGGGGAAGCGCCCGAAATCGCGGATCACGGCACGATGCGCACATGCGTGGTCACGGTTGCCTGCGCCGTGTTCCGGCATCCGTGTATGGATCAAACGCACCGCACGATCCTGATCGCACAGGTTTTCGGCATGCATCAGCGGCAGGTAAAAGAACTGGCGCCCGGGTTCATCGATCTTCAGATCCCACTTGCGGTCAATCGCCATCTTGGCCGCAGCAAGCGCAAGACCGTCCGTCGCAAAAGCCTTGGCACTGTCTCGGAACATGTTGCGGGGAAACTGGTCTGTCAGGATAATATAGGCCAACGTGCCCGACGGGTATGTCAGCCAAAGGCTCAGCCCGCCTTCTGCTGCCTGCTGCCATGCTGCGCCGAATCTGTCCCGGATCACCGCGTCAAACGCAGGGTCGGATTTATACCAGTCCTCCGGTGAACATTCATCCAGCCAGAACGCCAATACCTCTTGGGGGGATACCACGACAATGCTCCTTCGTCGTTTACATCGTTGTTACAATTGCAAACAGACAATTGGCTCCCTGACAAGCGTTTAGATCACATCACCGCTCACTTGATCTTTCGAAACGAAATCTGCGGTGACCCATCGGCAACACTTCATGTCTGTGCACTGTCCTCTTCATGCGCGACTTCGTCAATATAGACCTCTTGCGCCAGCTCTGCCGCGACCGCCGTAGAGGCCGCCGAAACCGGAGCATAAGGCACACTCACAGTCTCGGTCTCGTAATCTTCACGGCTGCGCTGTGTGGCACGGTAGATGCCGTAGAACCCGATCAACGCCATCAGGATCGCCGTATAGAGCCAGAAACCGTTATTCCCGATCGTATCCATCATGAAACCCACGATCAGCGGACCCGCAATGGCACCCACCCCGTTGATGAACAGCAAACCACCCGACGCCGCGGCCATATCCTCTTTTTCGAGATAGTCATTGGCATAGGCGATAACGAGCGCATAAAGCGGATTTGACATGCCACCCACAATCGCCCCGCTGATCACGATCAGCACAAAGTAGCCCGGTACCAGAAAGGCAATCATCGAACCCGCCGCACCCAACAGCGAAATCCAGACGATCAACCGCCGCCGGTCCATGCGGTCGGACAACCAGCCGATGGGATATTGCAGCACAAGGGCAGATACGTAAATCGCCGAGATGAAAAACGAAATCTCTCCCACCGTTAGCCCGACACGGCTGCCATAGACCGCCGACATGCCGAACTGTGCCGAAAACACGCCGCCCAGCATGAACATCCCGACACAGGCCAGCGGCGAGGCCGTTATCAGATCGCGCAGCTTCATCGGCTTTGCCGTGTCGAACGCCGGCATCGGGCGCACCGACAAAAGCACCGGCGCAAAGGCAAGCGACACGAGGATCGATGGAATGATGAACAGGATATAGCCCGACACATCGCCCTGGCTCACGATCCACTGCGCAAAGACAATTCCCGCCATCTGCACGATCATGTAAAGTGACAGCGCCTTGCCGCGGTTTTCATTGCTCGACGCATCGTTCAGCCAGCTTTCAGCGGTGATGTAGACCCCGCAAAAGCAAAATCCGATGATGACGCGGCCAATGGTCCAGGCCCAAGGGTCGATCAGCAACGGATAGGCGATCAAGACCGCCGATACCATGGACCCAAGTGCCGCAAAAACCCGCACATGTCCGACCCGGCGGATCAATTCGGGCGTATAGCGCGAACTGAACAGGAAGCCGAGGAAATAGGCCGACATCACGATGGATAGCGAAAACGTGCTGAATCCTTCGGCTTCGCCACGCAGACCCAGCAACGTACCTTGCAGGCCGTTCCCGACCATCAGCATGAACATGCCGACGAACAAGGCCCAAGAGCCCGTAAATACCTGGAACATGATGTGCCCTTTCAGCCCGAAACAGAAGCGGGCTATTTCACGATTCTCGGGTCAGGTCACCACCCATAAGCGACTTCGTCTCACTCGATCACGCCGGAATCATAGGGCAGCAAAAGCGAACTGTCACCGTAAGAGAAAAACCGGTACTTCCCGGCGATGGCATGATCGTAAATGGCGCGGATATGATCCACGCCCATCAAAGCCGAAACCAGCATCATCAAGGTCGATTTGGGCAAGTGAAAGTTGGTCATCAGGCCGTCCGCTATCTGGAATGCGAACCCCGGCGTGATGAAAATATCCGTAGGTCCGGTCCATGGCTGCATGACCCCGTCCCTTGCCGCACTCTCGATCAACCGCAGCGCGGTCGTCCCCACCGGAATCACCCGATGCCCGGCGGCCTTGGTCGCGTTGATCTCTGCAGCCGCCTTTGGGGTGACCGCGCCCCATTCGGCGTGCATCTTGTGATCGCGCACATCATCGACCTTCACCGGCAGAAACGTACCCGCCCCCACATGCAGCGTGACATGGGTAAACTGCACACCGCGTTTCGCAAGCGCCTCCAACAAGGGCCCGTCGAAATGCAAAGATGCCGTCGGTGCAGCCACAGCACCCGTATTGCGCGCCCAATAGGTCTGATAATCCTCTTTGTCCGCCTCATCCGCGGGGCGTTTGCCTGCAATGTAAGGGGGCAGAGGCATCGCCCCCACAGCGTTCAACGCCGCATCGAAATCATCGCCCCATAGGTTGAATTCCAGATAGCCCTGACCATCACCGCGCCCGACCACTTCTGCACTCAGCTCATCGGAAAAGACGATCACCTCGCCATCGCGTACCTTCTTGAGCGGCTTGATCAGGGCCGACCAACTGCCATCGGCGCGCGGCTCCAGCAAGGTGACATCCATCTTCGCCGATGTATCCCCCGCGTTACCTGAACGGTGCCGCAAACCGAACAATCGCGCGGGGATCACCTTGGTATCATTGAGGATCAACCGGTCCCCCGGTTGCAGGATATCGGGCAATTGATTGACGATCCGGTCCGCTATTCTATCGCCCCGCGCCAGCAACAACCGCGCCGATGACCTTGGCCGCGCAGGGCGCGTCGCAATCAGCTCCTCGGGAAGATCAAAGTCAAAGTCACTCAGTTTCATTGGGAAATATCCGGAGCCGGTCTGCGAAATATCTCGCGGAACATGCCCGGTGTCAGCGCCGACAAGGGGTTCACCCCCACCTGCGGCGCATCGGACGTGCCGCGAATGGTGTAGTTGAAGCCGATCAGCCCCTCACCCCTTCGGGTCAGGAACGATCCGATGCTGTTGACGAGGAAAAATGGTGACACGACGCCCTGCAGATCAATCTGTTTGCTGGCCAGCGTGTAGATGCCGTCCACCGAAATGCCAAGACCCGGCCCGACCGCACTGGCCTCGGAGACAATCACCTGCTGGGGGGTCAACAAAAAGCGGGCATCGACCTCATCAAAAGCCAGCCCCTGCCCGTCAAGCTGCTGCAACAGCCCCACGACGCTTATCGCATCCAGAAGCGCGGCAATCGCAGGCGCATCCCGCACGCGGATGTCCCGCACGCGCAGGGTGCCATCAAACGTCCCCGGCCCAACCGCAGGCAAAAGCGTCAGATCAGCCGTCCCGCCCACCGCATTGCGCAGCAAACCGGTCGCCCGCAGAACGCCCCCCGCATCATCGCTGCGCAACTGCACCGCAGAGCGGCCGTCCCGCGGGGCCACCGTCCCCGACACGGCGGTCGCACCATTCATCTGTCCGGTAAACTGCCCGCGAAACCCTTGCTGGCTGCGGAAATCTCCACGAAAATCGGTTAGGGCGATCCCTTCGCTCACCTGCAACCGGTCCAGCGCGATGCTCACCGGCCCGCCACTGCCCTGTCCTGCGCCGAACTGCGCGTTGCGCAGGTCAAGCGACCCGCCTGATATCTCGACGCCCAAGGGCTGCCCCGCTCCGCGACCACGCAGGGTAAGCGGGGCATCGAACCAGTTGCCGACGCGCAACTGCGAAAAGCGTGCGGCCTCCAACTGGCCGCTGGCATCCAGATCGATCCGGCCCGCAGCCTGCAGGCCGCCACCGCCAATTTCCAGCGTATCAATGGTTGGCACATCGCCCAGGCTCCCCGCGACCAGCAGGTTGCCTGTCGTTCCGGCGCCCTTGGACCACCCCACCGCCGGGATACCAACGCTCAGCCCCAGCAGATCAGAGGTCAGTCGAAAAGCAGGCGGCACATCCCTTTGAAAATCCACCCTAAGCTCGGCCGTGCCATCGCCGCCAATCGTGCCGGGCGGCAAAGCGATGCCGAACTCGTCCAGAAAGGCCCGCGACAAATCCACATCGGCCACGACCCGGCTGCCGGGGCGGTCAGGATCACCAAACCTCTGATCCCACGCACCTACGGCAGCAACCTGCCCGATCCGCACAGGCCCCGCGATATTCACGCCCTGCCTGCTGGCACTCACTTGCAGGCGCGGGGCGGCGAACTTGCGGCCCGACAACAAGGTGTCGCTCCTGACATTGCGCAATTGCGACGTCATCGCGACCACAATGCTCGCAGGGTCCGGTCGCGGCTCCAGCGGCCAAGTGATCTGGCCTTGGCTCAATGCGCGTCCATCCCCAAGCGTCACGGGCAAATTGGCCTTGTCCATATATTCAAACGGCTTCTGGTTCAGAACCGATAACGCCGCCGTCAAAGAACTGTCGACCTTCAGGTTCAGTATCGCCGGAGATGGCCGCAATCGCATGTCCACGATGGTGAAATCAGACCCGGCCAGTTGCATCGGCCCGCCCTGCGGCGCATTCACGACCCCGTCTTGAAGGCTGGCGACAAAGCTGTGATTTTCGATGCTTGCAACACCCTGGGCCTGTGTAATTGGCGGGATGTGGCGCAGAAACTTGATGGCCGTGTCCGCAAATTCGAATCCCAGCGCAAATTCAGGCGCACGCTCGGGCGCCATCCGCACCCCTGCATTGATATTGAACAGGTGACCGCCGGTCAGATTGTTGGCGACCCATCGACGTGTTCCCGGTTTCATGGTCAACGGCCAGAAATCGACGAACCGCTCTGGCGCCACAGTGTCGACATGCAGGTCAAGAGCCACGTCCCACCCCGCATCCGTCGCCGACAGCGCACCATTTGCATTCAGCCGCGTTTCTCCGTCAATCATCACCGCCTGCCCGATCTCGACCGAGAACGGATCAAAGCGCAGACGCAGATCGACAGCGGCCTGTGGAATTTGCGGCGGCGTCTCAAAGAACCCCGGAGGGTTCAGCGCCACGTCACTGAACTGAAACTGCGCCAACAGCGCGCGCGGCAACCCGTTCTCAAACTCGCGCAGGTAGGCGTCACCGTCGGCGCGTAGCCGCCCCCATTCCGTCGCAATGCTCAGCTCGCTGAAACGGATGCTGTCGCGCACGGGGTCATAAGTGAAATAGGCCTTGGCATCGTCAAACGCGACCGGCTGCGTCGCAGGGTTCGGCTGTAAGACACCCTGCCCGATTTCAAGCGTCGCATTCAGCGGCCCCAGTGCGCCGGTGTCATCCAACTGCGTGCGCAAGGCCGCCGTGATCGGCGCATCGATGCCCTGCAGCCACCGCAACGCAGGTGATTGGGCGGCCAGATCGGTCGCCAGCACATTGTCGAGATTGATACCCACCTCGGCCGCGCGGCTGCCTCTTTGACTGGCGTAGTTCAGGCTTACATTCGTCACGGTCGCCCCGCCGGATAACAGCGAAAAGTTGCCGCGGATGGCGGTTTCGCCACCCCGCAGATCAAGCGACACGATCCCGCCATCCACAATCCAGCTGCGTCGCGCGCGGGCATCGTCAAAATTCACGATCAACCCGTCCGCGCGGACGGTTTCCAGCGCCTCCAGCGCGGGGCGTTCGAAAACCCTGTCGAATTGTTCCAGCAATTCAGGCAAAGACCGCGCCTGCCCCAGATCGTTACCGCCGGTCGTCAGCGCGAGTGACACCGTCCCGTCGCGCGCGCGGCGCAAGTTCACCTGCGCCCCGATCAGGCGCACATCCTGCATCAGAACCTCTTGTTTCAGGATCAGACCGCGCGGTGACATCATCCCCTCGACGATGGGCACACGGGTCAGCGTCAGCCCGCCTTCATCCACCAGCCGCGTATCGACAAGGCGCACGACGGGGTGCAGGTCGCGGCCAATGCGGACCGTGATCGCACCAAACTCCAGCGTCGTACCCGCCAGCACCTTCTCGGCACGCTCTTCGATCCGTTCGGTGATCCAGCTTGGTGCCGTGATATCGCGATCAATGATCATCACCGCCGCTGCTGCAAGAAATACCAGCGGCATCAGGCAGATCACAAAGACCGTGCGCAACCAGAACACCCAAGGGCGCATACCCTTGGAGCGTTCGCGTTTGCCTGTCGTGATTTCGGTCTCTTCGGTCATTTTGGCCCATTCATCAGTGCTTGCGCACGCAAGGTCTTTATCTTTGCCCGTCACGGACTAAAACAAAACCAAGAAATAGTATCGGATAAAGGACATTCCCATGACACAGCCAGACGTCGGTGACAAAGCCCCTGATATCAGCCTGCCCCGCGATGGCGGCGAGATCGTGAACCTGTCCGATTTCGCAGGCAAAAAGGTGGTCCTCTATTTCTACCCCAAGGACGACACACCCGGCTGCACCAAAGAAGCGATCGGCTTTACCGAAAGCGTCGATGACTTCGCGGCCCTTGATACCGTGATCCTCGGTGTCTCGAAGGACAGTGTGAAGAAGCACGATAAATTCGTGACCAAACATGACCTCAAGATCGCCCTCCTTTCCGACGAAGACGGCGACGTTTGCGAACGCTACGGGACGTGGGTGGAGAAAAGCATGTACGGCAAGACCTACATGGGCATCGAACGCGCCACCTTTCTGATCGACGCCGA
>NZ_JAWOAN010000026.1:0-16803 GCF_046498525.1 Yoonia sp. | reverse complement strand
GAACGACACACGCAAAGCGATCACATCGACACCGGCGACACTGATCTGCTGTGAACGCATGAAGGGAAAGGCTTCGGTGCCCAGATCGGCATTTGTCAGGCGGGCGAGCAAAGCGCGCGATTGCGGGCCTGCCACATTGAATCCGCACATTGCATCTGTCCGGCTTTCGAATGTTGTCCCCGCTGGCAGTGCCACTTCCTTCCAGAACCGCTGGTGATAACGTTCCGCAGCACCCCCTCCGATGATCATGAATGCGTCTTCGGCAAGCTGCGTGACTGTGAAATCACCCGCAATCCCGCCGTTGACGCCGATCAAGGGCGTCAGGCAGGACCGCCCCACAGCCTTGGGCATAGTGTTGGCGAAGACCGCGTTCAACCAGTCTGCCGCATTCGGGCCACGGACAAAACATTTTGCGAAATTGGAAATATCAATGATACCGGCGGTTTGGCGTAACATCCTCGCCTCACGGCCAACGGGTTCAAACCAGTTTTGGCGTGTGAACCCGTTGGTGTCCTCCGTGCCCGGCGTGTCGGCAAACCAAAGCGGATGTTCCCATCCGTAGTTGAGCCCGAACACAGCGCCCATGGCCTTTTGTGTCTCATAAGCGGGGCGCACCCGCACAGGCCGACCGGCGGCGCGTTCTTCATTGGGGAAATGGATCGCAAAGCGTTTGGCATATTGGTCACCGACACGCGCCTTGGTGAATTTGGCATCGGCCCAAGGGCCGAACCGCGCCACATCCCACGCGAACATGTCATAGTCGCTTTCGCCGTTGATGATCCATTGCGCGGTCATCAGCCCCATTCCACCCGACTGGCTGAAGCCGGGGATGATGCCGTTACAGCAAAAATAGTTGCGCAAGTCAGGATGTGGACCATAAAGCACATTGCTGTCGGGCGACCAGATCATCGGGCCGTTGATGACCCGCTTGATCCCCGCCTCGCCTACCGCTGGCACGCGGTCGATCGCGCGCATCATGTTGTCTTCGATCCGTTCCAGATCATCTGCAAAAAGTTCATGACCAAAGCCTTGCGGCGTGCCGTCTTCGGCCCAGAAGCGCACATCCTTTTCATAGGCACCGACAAGCAGGCCCTGCCCTTCCTGACGCAGATAGTATTCGCCATCGCGATCGGCGACGGATGGCAGGCGGCGGTCCATCGCGGCGATCTCGGCGATTGTTTCGGTGACGAAATACTGGTGTTCGGTCGGCAAGAGCGGCAGTTCGATCCCTGCCAGCTTGGCCACCTCGCGCCCCCAAAGCCCTGCGGCGTTGATCACCCATTCGGTGCTGATATTCCCTTTCGGTGTTTCGACGATCCATGTGCCGTCGGGCTGCGCCACGGTTGCGGTGACCGGCGTAAAGCGCAAGATCTCCGCCCCCTTCTGCCTTGCGCCGATCGCATAGGCGTTTGTGACACCCGATGGATCGACGTTGCCGCCGTCGGGTTCATACATGATGCAACGGATACCATCATAATCGACCAGCGGGTGCAGACGCTCGGCCTCGGCGCGGTCAACCTCGTAGAAATTCATGCCGTAGAATTTGGCCTTGGCTGCTTGCAGCCGAAGCTGATGTTCACGCGCCTCGGTCTGCGCGAGATACAGGGATCCGGGCTGGAAAACACCGCAAGATTGCCCTGTTTCTTCTTCCAGCGCATTATAGAGGTTCATCGTATAATGCTGAATGCGGCTGATATTGGTGCTATCGTGAAGCCCGTGAATGTTGGCGGCCGCATGCCATGTTGATCCGGATGTCAGTTCGTCCCGTTCCAGCAGCACAACATCGGTCCATCCCAGTTTGGCCAGATGATAAAGGATTGAACAGCCGATCACGCCGCCTCCGATGACGACGGCTTGGGCATGGGTGCGCATCCGGAAAACCTTTCGTTTGATGACGTGTCCACCGTCTGCAATGGTAGGCGCGAACGATAGCCATTCACCGACAAACAGTGTCGTTTTCTGAACCGCATGTGGATTTTTCGGCACGGTAGTGTGGGACAGCAAGACAGGAGAGCGCGCCATGAAAACCACCAGCAGAGTTGTGATTATCGGGGGCGGCGTTGTCGGCGCTTCGGTGTTGTACCATTTGACGAAACTGGGCTGGTCCGATGTCATGCTGATAGAGCGGTCGGAACTCACGTCCGGCTCCACATGGCATGCCGCAGGCGGGTTTCATACACTCAACGGCGACACGAACATGGCGGCCTTGCAGGGTTATACGATCAAGCTTTACCGCGAATTGGAAGAGATCACAGGCATGTCCTGCGGCCTGCACCATGTCGGTGGCATCACGCTGGCGGACAATCAGGACCGCTTTGACATGCTGGTCGCCGAGCGCGCCAAGCACCGCTATATGGGGCTCGAGACCGAGATTGTCGGCCCCGAAGAGATTGCCAGAATTGCGCCGATCACGAACCTCGACGGGATTGTCGGCGGGCTATACGACCCGCTGGACGGGCATCTGGACCCATCCGGCACAACCCACGCCTATGCCAAGGCCGCGCGCATGGGTGGGGCCACGATCAAGCTGCACACAAAGGTGATCGAAACGAACCCGCGCCCTGATGGCACATGGGATGTCGTGACCGACAAAGGCACGGTCCATGCCGAACATGTGGTCAATGCCGCCGGCCTTTGGGCGCGCGAAGTGGCGGCGATGGCGGGCACTTACGTTCCGCTGCATCCGATGGAGCATCAGTATATCGTCACAGACGATCTGCCCGAAATTTACGAACGCGACAGTGAACATCCGCATGTCATGGACCCTGCCGGAGAAAGCTATCTGCGTCAGGAAGGTCGGGGCTTGTGCATCGGTTTCTACGAACAAACCTGCGAGCCTTGGGCGGTCGATGGCACGCCTTGGGATTTCGGGCACGAGTTGTTGCCCGACAACCTTGATAAGATCGAAGACTCCATCGCCTTTGCCTACCGGCGTTTCCCCGTACTGGAGCGCGCGGGTGTGAAATCGGTGATCCACGGCCCTTTTACCTTTGCCCCTGACGGTAACCCGCTGGTCGGGCCGGTCCCCGGTTTGCAGAACTACTGGTCGGCCTGCGGCGTCATGGCCGGTTTCAGCCAGGGCGGTGGTGTGGGTCTCATGCTGGCGCAGTGGATGGTAGAAGGCGAATGCGAGCGCGATGTCACGGCGATGGATGTGGGCCGCTACGGCAAATGGATCACGCCGGGCTATACGCGCCCCAAGGTGATCGAGAACTATCAGAACCGCTTTTCGGTCAGCTATCCGAACGAGGAACTGCCCGCGGCCCGCCCGCATCGCACGACCCCGATGTACGATATCTTCAGTGATCTGGGTGCCGTCTGGGGCCATCAATTCGGGTTGGAGGTGGCCAATTACTTTGCCCAAGATGACGAACCCGACTATGAAACACCGACATTCCGCCGTTCAAATGCCTTTGCCGCCACCGCACGCGAGGTTCAGGCCGTGCGCAGCGGCGTCGGCATCAATGAAGTACAGAATTTTGGAAAGTTCGCCGTCACAGGCGCAGGCGCGCGCGCTTGGCTTGACCGCATCATGGCGGGCCGCATCCCGAAACCGGGGCGCATGTCACTAACGCCGATGCTGTCACCCAAGGGGAAGTTGCTGGGCGATTTCACAGTCTCCTGCCTGACGGAAGACGATTTCCAGCTTACGGCAAGCTATGGCGCACAGGCGATTCACCATCGCTGGTTCATGCAAAACGCCGGTCCTGACGTTCACATCGAAAATATTTCTGACCGGCGCACCGGTTTCCAGATTGCCGGACCCAGGGCGCATGATCTGCTGGCGGCCTGCACCCGGGATGATGTGGACGGGATCAAATTCATGGACGTCCGCCTCATGACAATCGGACAAGTTGCCTGCATCGTGCAGCGCGTCAGCTACACAGGCGATCTGGGATACGAGATTTACTGCGATCCGATGGACCAGCGCCAGCTTTGGTGGACGCTTTGGCAGGCGGGCCAGCCGATGGGCATCACGCCGTTCGGGATGCGTGCGATGATGTCGCTGCGGCTGGACCGGTTTTTCGGCGCTTGGCTGTCGGAATTCTCGCCGGACTATACCGCCGCTGAAACCGGGATGAACCGTTTTATCAGCTTCAGCAAGAACGTTGATTTCATCGGGCGTGCCGCAGCCGAGGCCGAGCGGGCCAATCCCCCTGCCCGCACATCGGTCGCGTTCGAGGTTGATGCCGATGACGCCGATGTTGTCGCCTACGAACCGGTGTTCATTGATGGCAAGGTGCAGGGGTTCTGCACCTCCGGTGGCTATTCACACCATGCAGGCAAGTCGATCGCCCTTGCGCTTGTCCCACGCGCACTTGCGTCGGACGATCTGGAGGTCGAGATTGAAATCATGGGACAATTGCGTAGGGCAAGACGCCTGACAACGCCTCTTTTTGACCCTGAAGGCACAGTGATGCGCGGATGATCCCGATCCTGATCCTTGCTGCAGGTCGATCATCGCGTATGGGCGGGCGTGACAAACTGCTGGAGGACGTGGGCGGCATATCGTTGCTGCGCCGGCAGGTGCTGATGGCGCTTGAGGTCGGGCAACCGGTTTTTGTAGCACTTCCGCCGAATGCGCCAGCAAGACAGGCGGCGATTGCCGAACTCGACGCCACGGTCATGACGGTACGTGAATCTGCGGAAGGCATGTCAGGAACGATGCGCGGCGCCGTGCGATGCCTGCCGGATGCACCTGCCTTCATGATCACCCTCGCCGATCTTGTCGCTTTGGAGTCGTCCGACCTTCTGGCAGTTCTCAAAGCTCGCACAGCCCAGCCGGACTATATTGTCTGGCGGGGTGCGACAGCAGTAGGCAAACCGGGCCATCCGATCTTGTTTGATGCATCGTTGCGTCCAGCTTTTGCTGATCTTGCGGGTGACGGGGGTGGGGAAAGCCTTGTTAAAAAACTCCGGGACAAGACCTATCTGGTCCCCTTGCCTGACAACCGCGCGCGGTTTGACCTTGATACCCCCGAAGACTGGGACAGGTGGCGCGCGTCTACGCCTTGAACAAAAGCTTCGCTTCGCGGCGGCTGAGCGTGCGACGTGCAGCCCCGTAAGCCGCCACACCTTCTGCGGTTTCAAGCTGGGGGAACAAGGCGAACAGTTCCGCGCGCTGTTCCAAATCAAATCCTTTCAATGTGAAATCAGCGGGTTGAAAGCTTTCGCTCCATGCACCGTCGGACAACACAATTTCATGGTTTTCGCACATGATATGGATGTAGGTGATATAGGGCTGCTCGGACACTTCGATCCCGTCCATGGCAAGCATATGCTGGGCCGCGACCAGTATTTCCGATTGACTGAAATAGAGTTCGGCCTGATGTGACACGATCAGCATCCGGTGGCTGGGCGAAACCAGCATATCGCGTTCGGGCATGTTATCGCCCAAAGCACCCGCTTTGATTTTGATCGGTCGCAATTGCGGTGCCGCCTTCAACGCCGCGAAATCCAGACGTTTGGTTCCAACCCAGTTGATCGTCTGGATGCCGTTGTCGCGGGTCAGGATACGGTCACCGGTCTTGAGTTGTTCAACAGCAATTTCGCCATTGGGTGTCGCAATGGCCGTGCCTGGCGTAAAACACGGCACGACTCGGTCAATCTCGGAAAAGGCGATGGTTTGCCCGTTTGTAAACGTGACGATACCGTTTTCCGGCGCGCTGGCGTCAAATGTAATGAAATCGACATCGGCACCAATCAGATTCAGGATGTCAAATTCGCTATCATCCGCTTCTTCGGGTGCCGCCAGATCGAATGTCATGTTGCCGACACCCACGAAACCTGCGGCTTTGGTATCGTGCGGCATGTTGAAAGAGAGTGTCAGCGAAGCAACCGGTCCGGGGATTGTGACGTTCATGATTTTGGGCATGTTTGAAACAGGGCTATGATCACTTTCTGCGCCCTGCATCCCGCAAAGAACGGGTACATCTTGACCATCGCGATCCTGCGCGACGAGTTCGACACCTTCAGCAAGAACAGAAGACCCGATGCTGCCGTCTTGTGATACCGCAACAAGCGCGAATGACACCGCCCCGACCATTTCTTGAAACCGGAGTTCGATCCTAAGCGGGCCACGGTTCAAGTCTGCCATCAGCGCAGGCTGGCCTTCACAGCTTTTGACCCAGAGCGCATCGTCCATGCCTCCCGCTGCTGTCGCAATGTCGATTTCCATGGTCTCTCCCAAAGCGGTCAAGACGTTGATCCCGTCCAATCGCATTGATGACCAATCAAGTGTGAAACCTGTCATCGTCCGTCTACCCAGAATGCCTCAAACATCAAACTCGCTCTTTTTTTACGCGGCTGAACAACAACCTCAGCCTGCCACATACTCAATCGGGACCACTTAAGGACCCGTGCATCGGACGGCTTCCAGTTTTGACAACTGCATGCATCGTCACTGTTTGTTCTGCGGAGGGTAAAACATAAAACGTCGCATAGAACGACTAAAAAATGCTCATTTTGTGGTGATGAATGGTAGGGCCACAATTTATGGTAGTGGTCCGTGCATGACCCTGCACGCAGAACCAGTGGTGCCGATGGAGAGATTCGAACTCTCACGATATTGCTATCGGGGGATTTTGAATCCCCTGCGTCTACCATTCCGCCACATCGGCAACAGCGCTTGTCCTAATGCGCAAGCCGCGGCGCGTCAATCGCGATTTGTTAGAAACAAAGCACGCCATGAGCAAGCTTGACGATGGCGGCTGCGCATGGCCTAAGCACATGAAACAAACGGGCAAAGCATGTTACGCAGGCTATTCGACTGGACAATTTCGCTGGCGCAGTCGCCACATGCGCTTTGGGCATTGGCGATCGTTTCTTTTGTGGAATCGTCCTTTTTCCCGATCCCGCCGGATGTATTGATGATCCCGATGATCATCGCCAGGCCGTCACGTGCATTTGTGATTGCGGGCGTTGCCACCGTTGCCTCTGTCGCTGGCGGTTTATTTGGCTATTACATCGGCGCTGCTTTGATGGAAACGGTCGGACAACCGATCCTCGAAGTCTACGGCAAGGCCGACAGCTTTGACGAAATGTCAGCAGTTTTCAACGAATATGGCGCGTGGGCCGTCGTGGTCGCAGGTGTGACCTTCCTGCCTTTCAAGGTCATTACCATTGCGTCCGGTGTGACGGGCCTGCCGCTGCCTGTCTTTATCGTGTCGTCAATCTTTGCACGCGCACTGCGGTTTTTCCTTGTCGCGGCTTTGTTGTGGAAATTCGGCGCACCTATCCGTGACTTCATCGAGAAGCGACTTGGATTGATGTTTATCCTTTTTTGCGTATTGCTGATCGGCGGATTTGCAATGATAGGAATGTTATGACGCGAAACCTGATGATCATATTGTCCGCAGGCGGTTCTGCAGCACTTCTGGCCGGTGCTTATATTTTTCAGGCCTTGGGTTATCCGCCCTGTGCGATGTGCCTTTGGCAGCGTTGGCCACATGTGGCAGCTATCCTGATCGGGGTACTGGCGCTGCGCGTTCCGGGGCGGTTTCTGCCGGTGCTTGGTGCGGGCGCGGCCGCAACGACCGGGGGGATCGGGGTATTCCACACAGGCGTTGAACGCGATTGGTGGGAAGGTCCGACCAGTTGCTCGGGTGGCGGTGGCCTTGAAGGGCTGAGCGGTACCGATCTGCTGACGATCACCGGGCCGCGTGTCGTGATGTGCGATCAGGTCAGTTGGGAATTGTTCACCCTGTCCATGGCCAGTTGGAACGCGATTGCGTCCTTTGGCTTGATGATCTGCTGGATCATCGCCGTGCGCCTTAGCGCCGGGTCGACAACAACAGGTTCGTCTCGGACCGTGTAACGCCCTCAAGGCGGCGGATCGCGAAAAGCACCTGATCGAACTGTTCCAGCGTGCCGGTCCCGATTTCCGCGATAAGATCCCATGTGCCGTTGGTCGAATGCACCGCCTGTACCTCGGACATGCGTTGCAACTGCTTCATGGTCTTTTCCGCACCGCGCCCGGCGATTTCCAGCATCATTAATCCACGGACCGCATCGGGCCGCACATCAGAGCGCGTCAGGACCGTAAACCCCGCGATCTCACCACCCTGCACCAGTCTATCAAGGCGCACGCGGACGGTGCTGCGGGTCACGCCAAGCCGATTGGCAAGTTCCGAAAGCGAAGCACGCCCGTTGTTTTTGAGTGCTGCGATCAGATTATTATCCAGTTCGTCCATTTCGACCACCCAATTTGTCAAATAGATCACCATTTTGCACAATATGGCGGGTTATCCCATCCCCTGTTTCGGGCAATACTGCATCCATGACACAAAAAAACTGTATACTCGTGGGCGCGCCCGTTGATTGTGGCAAACGCCGCCGGGGCTGCCTGATGGGGCCCGACGCCTTGCGCACCGCCGGAATTGCCGAGGCGATTACCAAGCTGGGACATACCGTCGAAGACGTGGGCAATCTTGCGCCAAAGGATGTCACGGTTGCGGCACCAGCCAATCCACTGGTGCACAAGCTGGCCGAAAACGTCGGCTGGACCCATACCCTGATGGAAGCGGCGCAAGACACCGCCAAGCGCGGGATGCCGATTTTTCTGGGTGGCGATCATGCGCTGGCTGCGGGCACCGTGGCGGGTATGGCGGCCCATGCGCAAACGCAGGGCCGCCCCTTCTTTGCGCTCTGGCTCGATGCGCATAGCGATATCCACACCCCCGAAACCACAGACAGCGGTAACCTGCATGGCACGCCCGTTGGCTACGTGACAGGGCGCGACGGGTTTGACGCTTTCCCGCCGTTGCCCGCCAAAGTCGAAACACGCAACATCTGCATGATTGGCCTGCGTTCGGTTGACGCGGCTGAACATGCCATTTTGTCGGCTGCAGATGTCGAATTGGTCGATATGCGCAGGATTGACGAAGAAGGGATCAGCGCGCCGCTGAAGGCTTTTCTTAACCGCGTGGCCGCAGTGAACGGGATGCTGCATGTGTCGCTGGATGTCGATTTCCTCGATCCGTCCATTGCTCCGGCTGTCGGCACAACCGTTCCGGGCGGTGCAACCGTGCGCGAAGGGCATCTGGTGATGGAAATCCTGTCCGACAGTGATCTTGTGACATCGCTCGACCTTGTTGAGCTGAACCCTTTTCTCGATGATCGCGGCAAGACCGCGAACCTTATGGTCGATCTGACGGCCTCACTCCTTGGTCGCCGTGTGTTCGACCGCCCAACAAGGGACAAGAAATGAGCCTCAAAGCCTCCAATCTGGCCATGGTGCCGTTTGTCAGCGTCGATAACATGATGCGCTTGGTTCATCATGTGGGGATCGAGACCTTTCTAGCGGATCTTGCGCGGGAAATCGAAACCGATTTCACCCGCTGGGACCTGTTCGACAAGAGCCCGCGTGTCGGCAGCCATTCCGATGTCGGGGTGATCGAGTTGATGCCGACCTCTGATGGCGCATTCTACGGTTTCAAATACGTCAACGGCCACCCCAAGAACATGAAAGAGGGCCTGCAAACGGTGACAGCCTTTGGCGTCTTGTCCGATGTCTATAGCGGCTATCCGCTCTTGCTTTCGGAAATGACCATCCTGACCGCGCTGCGGACCGGTGCGATGTCTGCGGTCGCGACCAAGCATCTTGCAGCACCTGATGCGAAAACGATGGCGATGATCGGCAACGGCGCGCAATCGGAATTCCAGTGTCTGGCGATCAAGGCAGTGTGCGGGATCGACAACATCCGCCTTTACGATATCGACGATGCGGCGACCGCAAAATGTATGAAAAACCTTGCCGGATTGGGCTTTCAGATCACCCCCTGTGCGACACCGGAAGAGGCGATCGAAGGCGCTGATGTGATCACCGTCGCCACGGCCGACAAGGATATGCAGACGATCCTGACCGACAACATGGTCGGCGCAGGCGTGCACATCAACGCGATCGGCGGCGATTGTCCCGGCAAGACCGAACTGCACCGCGATATCGTGGCGCGGTCCTCTGTTTTTGTCGAATACCCGCCGCAAACACGGATCGAGGGCGAAATCCAGCAGATGCCTGCGGATCATCCGGTGACAGAACTTTGGCAGGTGATCACCGGGCAGCAGACCGGGCGGCAATCTGCGGGTGAAGTGACGCTGTTTGACGGGGTTGGCTTTGCAATCGAGGATTTCAGCGCGCTGCGCTACGTCCACCAGAAGATTAAGGACACACCCTTCTATATTGATCTGGACCTGATCGCCGACCCTGATGATCCGCGTGACCTTTTCGGGATGATCAAACGTGCAGGTTAAGTAAAAACAGGAAATGTGGCGTTATCTTGATTGCCAAATGAGTTTGCCGGCTTAATTTGCGTCCAGACGACGAAGGGTCACTCTATGCAAAAGCATTTCATCCTGCTGATCACCGTTTTGACACTCTCTGCCTGCAATGCAGCAGCGCGCGACATCCCGATGATTCCGCAACCCGCCACCGGCCAGTATTAGCGCCTAGTGGTAGGTAAATTCACCGGTGACATGCCGCCACTCTCCGGGGCTGATCATTTTACGGTGAACAAACCGGACCGAATGTAGTGGTCCATCCAATTCATCATGCCAGAAACTGATAAATTTCAGTAGTTTATCATGATCCGGGGCAAGGTCGTAGCCTTGCCAGACAAAAGTGTTCAGCACATGCGGGTGGTCGGGCATGTGATAGAACATTTCGGCAGTGGTCAGCCCGTAACCTTTCAGCATAAGTTCGGTCTCTGAAGGCATCGCTTCTCCTTTGATTTTGCTATCGGCTGAGTCCATGATTGCCATTGATATATTTGTGTCAATAAAAACAGTATGTTATCAATCCATTATGGTGGCTGCCAATACCAAGGCGCATCCGCCGTTGCGCGCTATATCAAGTGTCTGATAGAGTGCGGATAACCAAATATAGCAGTCCAATATTCAACAGGCGGATCACGTGAGCGACACCCCAGAAACACCTGAAAACGAAGAAGAAACCCCGCCAGTGCCCTCGGCGTATAGCGGTCCTTCGGTCACGATCGAACACGAGCTGAAGACCAGCTATCTTGATTATGCGATGAGCGTCATCGTGTCGCGCGCCATCCCGGATCTGCGCGACGGGCTGAAACCCGTGCACCGCCGGATTCTTTACGGCATGCATGAGGCCGGAAATACGCACGATAAACCCTATCGCAAATCCGCCCGTTCCGTTGGTGATGTGATGGGTAAATACCACCCCCATGGTGACAGTGCGATCTATGATGCGCTGGTCCGCATGGCGCAGGATTTCTCCATGTCCCTGCCCCTTTTGGACGGTCAGGGCAACTTCGGCTCAATGGATGGCGACCGTGCTGCGGCGATGCGTTATACCGAAGTCCGGATGGACAAGCCCGCGGCCTATATGCTGGCTGACATCGACAAGGATACCGTTGATTTTCAGGACAACTATGACGGCAAGGACCGCGAGCCAACGGTGCTGCCGGCCCGTTATCCCAATATGCTGGTCAATGGTGCCGGCGGCATTGCCGTTGGTATGGCCACGAATATTCCGCCCCACAACCTGGGCGAAGTCATTGATGCGACACTTGCGCTGATCGATACGCCGGATTTGTCGTCCGAAGAATTGATCGAATATATTCCCGCCCCCGATTTTCCGACGGGCGGTATCATTCTTGGCCGGACCGGTGCGCGCAAAGCCTATCTTGAAGGGCGAGGTTCGGTGATCATCCGTGCCAAAACCGCAGTCGAGGAGATCCGCAAGGATCGCTATGCGATTGTGATCAACGAAATTCCATATCAGGTGAACAAGGCCTCGATGATCGACAGGATCGCAGAGGCCGCGCGCGACAAGAGGATCGAAGGCATTGCCCATGTGCAGGACGAATCCGACCGTAACGGCGTGCGGGTTGTCGTGGAACTCAAGCGCGATGCGACCGCCGAGGTCGTGCTGAACCAGCTTTTCCGTTTCACGCCGATGCAGACCTACTTCGGCTGCAATATGCTGGCCCTGAATGGCGGCAAGCCCGAGCAACTGACCCTGCGCGCGTTCCTGACCGCTTTTGTGGATTTCCGCGAAGATGTGATCGCCCGCCGCACCGCCTATGAATTGCGCAAAGCCCGCGAACGGTCGCATGTCTTATGTGGTTTGGCGGTGGCTGTCACCAATATCGACGAAGTCGTCGCCACGATCCGGTCGTCTGCCGATGCCGCCACAGCCCGCGAAAAGCTGATGACACGGCGCTGGCCGGCGGAAAGCATCCTTGAGTATATCAAGCTGATCGATGATCCGACGCATACGGCGAACGATGACGGCACCTATAACCTGTCCGAAACGCAAGCCCGCGCCATTCTGGATTTGCGTCTGCAACGGCTGACCCAGATCGGCGTCACCGAAGTGACGGACGAATTGCAGGAATTGGCGGGCAAGATACGCGAATATCTCGAGATTCTGGGATCACGCGAACGCATCATGCAGATCATCCGCGACGAACTGCAAGAGATCCGCGACCTGTTTGCCGTGCCCCGCCGCACCCAGATCGTCGATTGGTCCGGCGACATGGAAGACGAAGATCTGATCGAGAAAGAGGACATGGTCGTGACCGTGACCTCTGGTGGCTATATCAAACGCACGGCACTTGCAGATTTTCGCGCGCAGCGTCGCGGTGGCAAGGGGCTATCGTCGATGGCGACCAAGGAAGAGGACGTGGTGACGACCCTTTTTGTCGCCAATACCCATACGCAACTGCTGTTCTTTACGACAGACGGTATGGTCTACAAACTCAAGACATGGCGTCTGCCGCTGGGCAGTCGGACCGCCAAAGGCAAGGCGATCGTCAATATCCTGCCCATTCCGCAGGGTGTTTCGATTGCGGCCATCATGCCCGTTGACCGGCCCGAAGAAGAATGGGCCGACCTGCAAGTTGTCTTTGCAACCTCTGCCGGAACTGTGCGCCGCAACAAGCTGTCGGATTTCACCAATGTCATGCGTAACGGCAAGATTGCGATGAAATTCGAGGATGAACACGCGGGCACCACACTGATCAACGCGCGCATCGCCTCAAACGATGACGATGTGATGCTGGTGACCGACAGTGGCCGTGCTATTCGCTTCCCGGCCACAGATGTGCGGGTCTTCAACTCGCGGTCCTCTGTCGGTGTGCGCGGAATCAGGCTGCAAGGTGACGACAAGGTCGTGTCCATGTCCATTATCCGCCACTTCGAGGCCGAGGCCGAAGAACGCGCCGCCTATCTGAAAATGCGCCGCGCGATGGCAGGTCTGGCCGATGATGCAGAGATCGACGACGAGGAAGAGGCCACCCCCGGTGCGATCAGCCCTGAACGCTATGCCGAAATGTCGGCCGCTGAAAACCTGATCCTGACGATTACGGCAAAGGGGTCCGGCAAACTGTCCTCCAGCCATGACTATCCTGTGCGCGGACGCGGCGGCATGGGTGTGGCCGCGATGGATAAGGCCATGCGCGGCGGGCCTTTGGTGACATCCTTCCCTGTTGAGATGTCAGATCAGATCATGCTGGTCACATCGACCGGTCAATCCATCAGGGTGCCCGTTGAGGGCATTTCCTTCCGGTCGCGTGGCGCAGGTGGTGTGAAGGTCTTTGACACCGGCAAAGGCGAAACGGTTGTCAGCGTCGCCTGGATCGCCGATCAGGGTGACGAAGACGTAACGCCCGTCGCAGAATAAATCAAAAGGCCTGCGGATTGTCGCGGGCCTTTTCTTTTACCGGGCTGCGGATTAGATCACGCATATGGATAAAACACTCAATATCATCGGCGGCGGTATGGCCGGATCGGAAGCAGCTTGGCAAGCGGCGAACGCTGGCCTGAAAGTCAACATTCATGAAATGCGGCCAAAGGTCGAAACCTTCGCGCACCGCACCGGCAATCTGGGCGAGATGGTATGTTCGAACTCTTTCCGCTCGGATGACCATGAACAGAACGCCGTCGGGTTGCTGCATTGGGAAATGGTGCAGGCGAATGGCCTGATCATGCAAACCGCCTATCAGCACCGTTTGCCTGCGGGTGGTGCACTTGCCGTGGATCGTGACCCTTTTGCGGAAAGCGTGACAGCGGCACTCTTGGCGCACCCGAACATTTCTGTGTCCTATGAAGAGATTACAGCCCTTCCTGAAGACGGCCAGTGGATCATCGCGACAGGGCCACTGACCTCTGGCAGCCTGGCCGAGGCTATTCAGGCCGAAACCAGTGCCGCCGCCCTTGCCTTTTTTGATGCCATCGCGCCGATCGTCTACCACGAGAGCATCAACATGGACGTGGCATGGATGCAGTCGCGCTATGACAAGGGCGAAACCGAAGAAGAACGCACCGCCTATCTGAACTGTCCGATGACGAAGGACCAGTATGAGACGTTCATCGATGCGCTTCTGGCTGCCGATAAAACCGAATTCAAGGAAGGCGAGACTGCAGGCTATTTCGACGGGTGCCTGCCCATCGAGGTTATGGCGGAACGTGGTCGTGAAACCCTGCGGTTCGGGCCGATGAAGCCTGTCGGACTGACCAATGCCAACGACCCGCAAAACAAGCCCTATGCGGTGGTGCAGTTGCGCCGCGACAATGCACTGGGCACGCTTTACAATATCGTCGGCTTTCAGACGAAGATGAAGTATGGCGCGCAAAAGGCTGTTTTCAAAACAATTCCCGGTCTTGAAGATGCGGAATTTGCGCGTTTGGGCGGTATCCACCGCAATACATTCATCAACTCGCCGACGCTCTTGGACGACCAGATGCGCCTGCGCAGCCGTCCCAATATCCGCTTTGCCGGTCAGATCACCGGCGTCGAAGGCTATGTCGAGAGCGCTGCAATGGGTTTGCTTGCCGGGCGGATGGCAGTGGCCGAAATGACAGGCCAGACGCTTGCGTCTGTTCCGGACACCACGGCGATGGGTGCGCTTGTCACGCATATCACCGGCGGCGCAGAGGCAAAGACGTTTCAGCCGATGAATGTCAATTTCGGGCTATTTCCGCCTCTTGATGGCATCAAGGGCGGACGGCGCAATCGCAAGGACCGTTACAAGGCTTACACCGACCGCGCCAAGATAGATTGGCAAGCGTGGCTGGGGCAAACAGCACAAGACGCCGCCTGATCGCGGCGCGGTGACGACGGGCAGATGATCACCCGCTTTGCGCCATCGCCCACAGGCCCCTTGCATCTGGGGCACGCCTATTCGGCGCTGACCGTGTGGAAAGTCGCACGCGATATGGCAGGAACGGCGCTTCTGCGGATCGAAGATACCGACAGTACACGGGTCAGGCCCGTGTACGAGGCCGCGATTTATCGGGATCTCGCTTGGCTTGGCTTGTCTTGGCCCACCCCTGTGCGCCGGCAGTCGGAACATTACGCGCAATACGATGCCGTTCTTGCGCAGCTTGCCCGCAAGGACCTTGTCTATCCCTGCGGATGTACGCGGCGCGACATCATCGACGCCCGCGCGTCATCGGGGGCGGATGGGATGGTCTATCCCGGAACATGCCGCAATAGGCACATGAAAAACGCAAAGCCGAGTGATGGGGTCCGGCTGAATATCGGCAAAGCATTGCAGCACGTCAGGGGCCCTTTGACGTACCAAGAGACAGGTGCGGGTGAAGCAAGAGAGGTGCACGTGACGCCTGAACAGCTTGTCCATGAAATCGGTGATCCGATCCTGAGGCGTAAAGACAGCGGTGATCCGGCCTATCATCTGGCGTGTGTCCATGATGATGCGACGCAAGGCATCACCCATGTCGTGCGCGGCACCGACCTGCATGATCTGACGCCTTTGCATGTCTTGCTGCAGCATGTGTTGGAATACCCGACGCCGGTCTATCATCATCACAGGCTCGTCACGGACGACAGCGGCAAGCGGTTGGCCAAGATTGACAAATCCAAGGCGATCGCCAAATACCGCGATGAAGGGGCAACACCGGCTGACATCAAACAGATGATCGGTTTTATAGACTAACCACCGGCCATAGGTGTTGCGATCTCGATCTCTTCACCGTCCTGAACTTCGGTATAAAAACATGTCCGCCGCCCCGTGTGGCAAGCGGGCCCGACCTGATTGACCATCACCAGCAGGCAATCACGGTCGCAATCCACGCGAAAATCAACCAGCTCCTGCGTGTTGCCGCTGGTCTCGCCCTTGATCCAGAATTCCTGGCGCGACCGAGACCAATAGGTCACGCGGCCCGTCTTCAGGGTTTGCGCCACCGCTTGCGCATTCATCCACGCCATCATCAGAACGTCACGTGTTGCCGCATCCTGCGCAATCGCGGGGATCAGACCTGCGTCATTATACCTAAGGGTCGTGGGATCGAATGGCATATCAAAAACCTTTGCAAGCGGAGCAGTCAGCACTATTTAGTGAGGAGTAGTCGAAAGGGCAACGCGATGTCAGCGGAAAACGATCTCATCAAACTCTACTCGGGGCGCATTCTGGCGCTTGCCGCCGATATGCCGCGCACGACCCGTCTGGAAAACCCGACGGCTACGGCCAAGAAACGTGCGCCGCTTTGCGGGTCTACCGTGACTGTTGATGTTGACGTGAAGGACGGGGTGATCACCGACTACGGGCAGGATGTGAAAGCCTGTGCCCTGGGCCAGGCGGCGGCGGCTGTTGTCGGTGCACATATTGTCGGGCTGACCCCGGATCAGGTGCAGACGGGACGTGACGCGCTATTTGCCATGCTGAAATCCGATGGACCCGTACCTGCGCCACCATTCAGTGATCTGGAAGTGCTAAAACCGGCCAAGGATTACAAAAACCGCCATGCATCGATCATGCTGGCGTTTGATGCCACTTTGGAGGCCTTGCAGGCCCAACACGCCAGCGCATA
>NZ_JAWOAN010000010.1:0-7357 GCF_046498525.1 Yoonia sp. | reverse complement strand
ACCAGCCCAGGATGGCCTGGCGCAGCCGCTGCGCGGTCCAGGCGCGCCGGGTGGTGGCGGTGCCGGCGGCCGCTTCGACCTCACTGACAGTCGCGGCGGTCCATGCGCGGGCATTACTCAGACGCGGATCACTGATCTCGACTTTTGCTGCGAGATCTTCGGCCGTGACGACCAGCGATATGATAGCAGTGCCGGTGAGGTTGATCGGCTGACCGGCGGCACTGCTCTGCATGACGGCGCGTGTGAGCGTATTTGTGCTGGCGTTATAGGTCCCAACGCCAAGCTCCCAGGCTCTGCCTTCCTCAAGGAGGTAGCGCAGCACATCGCCATTGATGACCCCGGCCGCGGCCAAGTTCTGGAACCCGTCAACCGCGCCACCCGGGGTGAGTGTACCAGTGCCTGTGCTGGCGGTGATGACCCGGACACGGTTGACGAGGGTGACCATGACTTATGCTCCGCCTGCGGTGAGGGTGAAGGTGGTGACCGTCACGGACTGGTTCTGTGCGATATTGGGGTTGTCGAGTTCCATATCGCCGCCCGCCCCGGTGATGGTGATGGTGCCTTGGACATGGGTGGTGGTGCCGGCGGTGTTCTTGATGCGGAAGTGGCCTGCATTGGTGCCGCCAGCCGCAGCTGCAGCGCCCGTGCCGGTCCAAGTTCCCTTGATGGTTTTGATGCCGGTGGCGGCAGTCTCGAGCCAGTCGGAGGGCAGCGCGATCTCGACTAGCAGATTGCCGGCGTCAGCGGCACCAGTATTGGCAGGTAGCGCGCCCGAGCGCAGCTGCAGCTTCGGGGCGGCGCCGATGGCCGCCTCGATGGCATCAAGAGCGGCGTTGCGCGCGTTGGGGGAAAATTGAAACGACATGGTGGTGCTCCTTTAAACGAAAAAAGCCCGCCAAAGGCGGGCCGGTTGGGGTGGTGGATGAACTGCACAAGGTGGTGCATGCGCAGTGATTAGGATGTGTCTCACAGGCGACAATTAGTGGGCGGCCAGCGTTGATTTTTACGCGGCGCTGGTGTTTTGTCCCTGACGCTACATCCCGTGTGAAAGCAGGCCCCCGAGCGAAAACATCAGATGACGGTACGCAGCCCACCTGCACAGCCCTGAATTCCACCAAGATCCTGACACTAAGTGGCTTTCAACAATCCTCCGATCGTCCTACGAGCAACGGACTGCGCTACACACAAAGACAGCACCCAGCCGCTCGTTACTGCGGCGGCAATCCCTAGCCAAACCCCCCAGACAGTAAAA
This sequence comes from Yoonia sp., assembly GCF_046498525.1. Taxonomy (GTDB): domain Bacteria; phylum Pseudomonadota; class Alphaproteobacteria; order Rhodobacterales; family Rhodobacteraceae; genus Yoonia. The sequence continues at coordinate 6,105 of NZ_JAWOAN010000010.1, read as the reverse complement.
TCCAGCAAGCCAATAAACACCCAGATAAAGAACGCCACACCAAAGCCCTGACGGTAGATACTGATCCACAGTGTCCAGATCGGCTTTTTGAGTGCTTGCAACAGGGAATTTATCGAAAATAGCATCATGTAAACCGGAAACAGGAAGGCATCGACCGCCAGATAGCTCGCCCCGACATCGATCACATCAGGGTCATCGGTAAACACGGACATCGCAATACCACCGCCCAGGAGCAGCGTAGGGGTTGCAACAACCGTCATGGCAAAGCCAGTCAGCCAGCAGAACCGCAACGCAGCACGCACCCGATCGTAGTCTTCCGCGCCAAAATTCTGGCCCGCAATCGGCAACAGCGCACCGGTCATCCCCAGCACGGGGAGCAACAGGATTTGCTCGATCCGCAGCGCCACCCCGTAGCCCGCCACGGCATGGGCGCCGAATTCCTTGAGCGCGAACTGCACGACGAAGCCTGACACAAACATAACCATCATGGCAGAACTGGCAGGAACCAATTGCGCCGTGATCAGGACGAAATATTTGCGTGCCGGACGGAACGTGGACAGGGCGACGGATTGCATGACCGCAAGGCGCATGATGCGAACCAGTATGAAAACCATGACCCCTGTCTGGCTGATGATCGTGGCAACGGCGATGCCGTTAAAGCCCATTCCGCCCCACACACCCGGAATGCCGAAAATGAACAAGGGGTTCAGCGCAATATTTGCAAAAAATGCTACCATGAGCGCACGTTGCAAGCTGCGGCTGTCGCCGTGCGCCTGCAATATTCCGTTGCCGCCGTAAGCCATGAAAAAGCCCGGCAAGGCAAAGATCAACCAGCGGAAATACCCCATCCCCGCGTCACGGTAAGCGCCTGGCTCTGACACAAGCGTGATCAAAAGGGGGCCAAGTATCCACCCGATGGCCATCGAAGCGATCGTGGCAATCACCCCGAACGCCAGCCCCTGCGCGATGAAAACCTGCGTTTGCGATTCGTCTTTGCTGCCCTTGGCGTTACTTACCAGCGCACTGAGCGCGGACCCGAGCCCGAACCCCACAGCCATCAAAATGAAAAACGCCTGATACCCGATCGCAAGCCCCGCTTGCGCATCTGTCGAAAGCATCCCCGCGTAGTAGACATCGACGATATTATAAAGCGTGGCGAACAGCATCCCGAAGGCCGCCGGAATGGCAAGTGCGCGGAAATGACCGGCCATCGTGCCGGTCGTCAGGTCATCTTTTTGCATCAGGTATCGCTCGCATTCAGGCGCCGTTCGAGCCGGCGCACGCCAGCGGATACAAACAGGATCAGCACCAGATATTCCAGCATCAGAATGGTGTAAATTTCCAGCGGGCGGTATTCTGACACGACGAGTTCATTTGCTTTGCGGGTCAGTTCCTGCATCCCGATGACCGACACGAGTGACGACATCTTCAGCATATAGACAAGCTGATTGCCCAGAGCCGGAAGAATCAGCCGGATCGCCTGCGGCAGGATCACAAAGCGCATCGTGTCACGGTAGTTCAGCGAAATGGACTGCGCCGCCTCATATTGCCCCCGAGAGATCGACTGGATACCCCCACGAAAAATCTCGGCCTGAAAGGCGCTGTCACTCAGCGCAAGGGCAAGCACACCGGCCCAGAACACATTGAGCGTGATCCCCGAAAGCGCCGGTAGGCCATAATATACCCATAAGATCAGCACCAGCACCGGCACGGAGCGGACGATTTCCACATAGGTCCGGTTGAACATCCGCCAGCCGCGTTTTTCCGACAGGCCCGGAATAGCGACCAGCAACCCCACGACCACCGACATCAGGATTGCGGTGACCGACATGCCGATCGTGTAATAGGCCCCGCTTGCCATGAATTTCAGGTTGTTCCAGCCCGAGGTCTTAGTGGGATCAACCACATACCAGCCCCAATTGGCGGAACAGCCGGACAATAGCAGCAGCACAGAGGCAAACAAAAGAAAACGTTTCATGATCCGGCCTCTAGTGATTCAGGATTTGCTTGATGAATGTGGCGAACCGTTTGGATTTCGGTGCCGTGAACACATCTTCAGGCGTGCCGACCTCGACGATTTCACCCTTGTCCATAAAAACCATCCGGTCGGCCACACGCCGCGCAAACCCCATTTCATGGGTCACGACGATCATGGTCATGCCCGACAAGGCGAGCTCTGTCATCACCTCCAGAACCTCTGCGATCATTTCAGGATCAAGCGCCGATGTCGGCTCATCGAACAACAATATCCGCGGCTCCATGCAAAGTGACCGCGCAATCGCGACGCGCTGCTGTTGGCCACCCGAAAGCTGGCGGGGAAATTTCTCGGCCTGATCAGGTATCTGCACCCGTTCAAGATGCTTCATTGCTCGCGCCCGCGCCTCTTGCTCTGTCAGTCCCAGAACACGGCGCGGACCAAGACACAGATTGTCCATGACGCTGAGATGCGGGAACAGGTTGAACTGCTGAAAGACCATCCCAACATTGCTGCGGATTTTTTCCAGATCGGCGGGCTTGTTCGTCAGGGTCGTGCCGTCAACGACGATGTCACCGACCTCATGCGTTTCAAGCCGATTGATACAACGGATCAGCGTCGACTTGCCCGAACCAGACGGGCCGCAGATAACCACGCGTTCGCCCAAAGCCACGTCAAGCGACACATTTTTCAATGCCTGAAAGTCGCCAAATAACTTTGACACGTTCCTCATGGAGATGATTGGCATCGCTGTTTCGTTCCATTCTGTCTGTCTAACACGCAGATTTTGCGCGAATTTTAATATTCTCGGGTCGTTTGCATTTCCAACGGCTCCCTGCAATCTACCTGCAACTAATGCAAAACGAGGGAAACCCATGAAATTCTTTAAAATCGCCGCCGCTGTGGTGGCTATCGCAGCAAGCACCGTTCAGGCCTCGGCGCAATCCGCACTGAATGAAATTCTGTCAGAAGGTGTGCTGAAGGTGGGCACTACCGGTGACTGGAACCCGATGTCCATGCGGAATGTCGCCACGAACACTTATGAGGGCTACGATATTGACGTGATGACGGCACTGGCCGCCGATCTAGGGGTCGAGATCAAATTCGTGCCGACAGACTGGAAAACACTGGTCGCAGGCGTGACATCCGGCCAATACCACATCACGGGGTCTGCGTCGGTATCACCGGCTCGTGCAAAGGCTGCCGGCTACTCCAACAGCTATTTTTCATTGGCGACTGTGCCGTTGACGTTGAAAACAAATGCCGACCGGTTCTCTGACTGGGATGATCTGAATGTCGAAGGCATATCGGTCGCGGCTACCCTTGGCACGACGCAGGAAACACAAGTAAAACAGTATTTTCCTGCAGCAACCCACCGCATCGTCGAAGCGCCCGCGCGTGATTTTCAGGAAGTCCTGTCAGGCCGTGCCGACGCAAGCATTACATCTAACGTAGAAGCCAACACGCTGGTCGCACAATACGACCAGTTGATGATCGTCCCTGTCGATGCCGGCCGTTCGCCGACACCAATCGCGATGCTGCTGCCACAGGCCGATCAGGTTTGGATCAACTATGTGAACACGTGGATCACGCTCAAGCAGGAACAAGGGTTCTTTGATGAACTCGGCGTCAAATGGCAGTTGCTGGCCGAATGATCCGTTTTCCGCAATCGACGACCAAAGGCCAACCCCGCGCGGTTGGCCTTTGGCTTTTGACATCAAGAGGCCTGCCATGCTGACGATATATTCAGTTCCCGTCGCGGTTTACTGCGCCAAACTGCGCATCATTCTGCGCCACAAAGAAATACCGTTCGAGCAACTTCCGCCGCCGGGCGGCTACGGATCGGACGCTTACCGCGCTATCGTGCCCTCGGGCAATCTTCCGGCCATGATACATGACGAGTTCATGCTGTCGGATTCCGAAGCTATCGCCGAATATCTCGAAGAGGCATTTCCCGGTATTCCGATGCTTCCCCAGTCTGTAAAACTTCGCGCCAAGGCACGCGAATTCAGCCGGTCGCATGATACCCGCCTTGAACCGGCAGTCCGTGCGATTTACCCGCAAGTCGCCTATGCGACACGGGACGCAAACGCGGTGCAAGCCGGCGGCACCCTGATCTCCAAACATCTTTCATCACTCGCACTTTTGCTTTTGGCCAACCCGCTGGACCCCAACAAGCTCTGGTTGTCCGACTGCGGGTTTGCAGTGACATTTGCATGGATCAAAGCGTTCGAGACAGCGCTGGATTTGCCGGTCGACTGGCCCGAAATCGTAACAGAATACGATGCCCGTCTGCAAAGGTTTGCAGTTGTTGCCCAAGAACTGATTGATTATCAGCCGGCAATGGATGCATATCTCGAAAAAGCGAAGCCTTCTTAAAGCTTCCGCTTCGATGGGAAAAGGCACCAGACGGGTCTGCGTCTCTCTCGAGTATTTTTGATCAAGTATTGGAGTATCGGCAGAAGGATGCAGCCCCTCAAATCAGACCCTTGCTGCATAGGTTATATTTCAGAGACATCTCTGCCTATCCGGGAGAGCTCTGCGGTTCTTCAGCTGCTTAAATTCTGCAGGTTCCAAAAATGGCCGCTTCAACCGGCCGCAGCGCATCATAGTAGAGAGCCACTGGATGTCCGGTTTGGACCGCAGTACAGCCTGAAGAGCGGTCAGAGTTCACAATTTTGCTAACGGCGCTTCCCTGCGCATAGCCACCGCACGGGCCTTCGTCCAGACGACAGATGCACACCAAAGGCAGACTGGATAACTTGCGTAACATGAAGAACGCTAGGTGCCGTTGCTGACAGCGGGCGCGGCCAACTTTGCCGCCATCGCCGCATTGGCGCGCGTGACAAGATCATGCGCGATAAGCGCCTGACGCGACCAGCCGGTGAAGTCCGCGATCGATCCAGTGATGAGCGCGGCGGCTTGTTCCGCGCCGCAGATCACATCGACGGATTCCGTGACGGTTTGGCCATCATGGCTCAGCGTCACCCCGACGGTGAAGCCCACATGCTGGCCATCGTGAAGGACTGGCGTGTTTGCAAAAGGCAGTGACAGATAGCGGGGCGCCTGCGGCAATGGTGTCTCAGCCATGGTAACTCTCCTCGATTTTAGCAATCAGTTGCGCATCATCCATGCGGGCCCCGCCCTCGATGTCGATCTCGATCGTATCTTTGACCCGTGTGAAACCCGCGCGCTGCTCGTGGATCTCTGCGCGGATCGTGGCGAGATCACCGACCATGTCGCGCGATGTGGAGAGGATCTTGATGATCATATGGTAAACTTTCCTGCATAGACCTCAAAGCTGACCGTCCAGTCCGAGCGCGTGTCGTCACGGGGTGCAAACCCGGAAGGGTAGCTCAGACACGAGGTGGCACTATGCGCTTTGGCCGATGTGTATTGCCGGTTGGAATGGTTGAATTCCGCTCTAACAGTATCGCCCTCCAGAAACACGCTCAGGATACGGCTGAGCCAGGGGTCGCCATTGGGCTGAAACGCGGTCTCAAGGACCGTGCTGCCATTGGCGCAGATGGTCTCGCCCGCAGGAATGGCACTGATGAAGCTGCCGTAATCCTGCTGGCTGCCCGCGCGGGTGCGGCTGGCGGTGAGCAGCACCAGCAGGAAATCCGGATTGGTGCCTGCGGCCAGCGTGCCCAGTGTATAGGTTTGGGCATGCTCACGGGCTTCGACCCGGGCGCTCTCGAAGGTCTCGTAGCCTGCGACATCGATCCATTCATTTCCACAAACATTCTCATAGCCGCATTGCTGCTCGTTGCCACAGACAGTGACAAAGCCGCATGTCGTCTGGCCGGTCCACGGATCGCGCGTGCACTGATATTCCTGGCGGCAGACATAAACGGAGCGACAGATATATTCCTGATTGCAAATGTATTGAAGCTCCCGACACCCCGACGTGACCGCAGGCGTTTGGCCCAAGCTGCGGACCACCCGCGAGGTGGCACTGGCCAAAAAGCTGTGGCTCAGCGTGGCGGTGATCACCTGCGCGATATGCGGCATTGGCGTGCCGGTATCAAAGACGACGGCGCCATTGGTGTCGCGCACGCGGATGACGTTGTCGACTGCTTCAAAGCTCGCGGTCATATCTGCACCCCTGTGCCGGGCGTGCCTGTAAA
>NZ_JAWOAN010000256.1:0-18570 GCF_046498525.1 Yoonia sp. | reverse complement strand
CAAAAGCCAGAACAGCCTCACCGTTGACCCCTGAGGCAAACACAGGCATTCAATCTCTTGCGTGACCCCGGCAGGATTCGAACCTGCAACCTGCCCCTTAGGAGGGGGCTGCTCTATCCAGTTGAGCCACGGGGCCACGCAAGAGATTGAATGCCTGTGTTTGCCTCAGGGGTCAACGGTGAGGCTGTTCTGGCTTTTGTTCGCAAGCACAGCTAACAATTGGCAAAACGATGGACGGGACCACTCTTTTGACCAATATGCCTAAACGCCCTCTGACCTTGCGCGATGTATCCGAAGCATCCGGCGTCAGCGAAATGACTGTCAGCCGCGTGTTGCGCAACAAGGGCGACGTGAGCGCCGCAACCCGCCAGAAGGTGCAGGATGCAGCCAAGCGGCTGGGTTATGTTCCCAACAAGATCGCAGGCGCGCTGGCGTCGCAGCGGGTGAACCTTGTTGCCGTCATCATTCCGTCATTGGGTAATATGGTCTTTCCCGAGGTGCTTTCGGGAATTTCGGAAACGCTGGAGGGTACTGAATTACAGCCTGTCATAGGTGTGACGGACTACCTTCCTGAAAAGGAAGAGAAAGTTCTTTTCGAAATGCTGTCCTGGCGACCCTCGGGCGTTATCATTGCCGGTCTGGAACATTCAGAAGCGTCGCAGGCGATGTTACAGCAGGCCGGTATTCCGGTGGTCGAGATCATGGATGCAGATGGCGAGCCCATCGACCATTGCGTCGGCATTTCACACCGCCGCGCCGGGCGCAAAATGGCGGAAGAGATTATTGCTGCGGGTTACAAGCGGATTGGTTTCATGGGCACGAAAATGCCGCTTGATCATCGCGCGCGCAAACGGTTCGAAGGCTTTACCCGCACGCTTGCGAAGGCCGGTATCGAGATCGCCGATCAAGAATTCTACTCCGGCGGATCCGCGCTTGCCAAAGGCCGCGAGATGACGGCCGAAATGATCAAACGCACCCCCGATCTGGATTTTCTTTACTACTCCAACGACATGATCGGTGCGGGTGGTTTGTTGTACCTGCTTGAACAGGGCATTGATGTGCCGGGGCGCATTGGTCTGGCGGCTTTCAACGGAGTTGAGTTGTTGGACGGGCTTCCAAAGCAACTGGCAACGATGGATGCGTGCCGACGCGAGATTGGCGTGAAGGCCGCGCAAATAATCGCAACGCTCAATGCAGGTGGGACTGTGCCGGATGGCCCGATCATCACGTTGGAACCCAAGCTTGCGGCGGGTGATACCTTGCGCCGCTAGGACCGCTTTTGCCTAGATCATGCGAATGACGGCCTTGTCGATGGCAAGCACATAGCCCTTGCGGGCGATGTTTTTGACCAGAAGTTCGCTCATCATCTGGTTGCCCAATGTATCACGCAGCCGTTTGATGCGGGTGGCACCGGCGGCTTCGTCACAGTCTACGGCGGACCTGCCCGAGATCACCGCCTCGATCTCGGCACCTGTCAGGACTTCGTCGTCCATGCGGGCTTCGGCCAGAACAGAAAGCGTTTCGATGGCCGCATCGGTCAGTTTGAATTCAAAATCGTTGAGGTAAACAGCCTTTTGATCACGGCTGATGGTCAACGAGTTTACCTCTATGCCCTGCCGCTCGATCCGGCCCATCCGGCGGTTCAGTGCGATCAGCATCACGAGAAAGGCGACGGCAGCCACCAAGAGGGCGGTTGCAAAGATAAGCAGGACGAAAATGACGAAACGATAAGAAGCAAGCGTATCCGAGAAGGCGGTGCCAGATCCCGCCAGTATCTCGAGCAGCTTGATCTCGGCATTGCTGGTCAGGTTGTCATTCTCGACGAACAGCCGTTCCACGCGCATGTTGAACGCGTTGGCATCGGGAAGGTTGATAAACAGAAGGATGGCGGCAATAGCGAGGATCAGCACAATCGCCGCAATCCCTGCGACGACGATCTTGTTGCCTATTTCGCGTGCTTCAGTAGCGGAGGAAGAATTCACCTGCGCTGTCCTTTCTTTCATCAAGGCCGGTGTCATCAAAGACACCCAGCACATTCAACAGTTGCCAGCCGTTTCCAGCCAAGCGATCGCGCAGCTGGTTTTCGGCTGAACTTACTGAACAATCACCGCGCACCTCGGCAACCCCGTAGTGGAGCCGTAAAGGATTGTCTTGCTTGGCTTTATAGTCGGCATAGCAAGCGGCATGCGCAATCGTCGTGCTGAGCATCAGGGCCATGAATGAGAAGAAAAGATGTTTCATGTGTTTCACTTGATGCAAGGCCAGTCTGATATTCAATAACGCCTCATGTTATCGCGATGGCAATCGCATAACCATCCCCCGTTATTGTTTGGCAGGCACCACCTGCGCCAATTTCAGTTCATCGCCACTACGAAGTCCTCCGAACCGAAAGGATGCAGATATGTTTAAGCCATTGATCGCAGGGATCACGGCGTTGTCGCTGACGCTTGCCGCTGCAACACCGCTTCACGCTCAGGGTCTGGATCGCGAAGATGTCGGCAAATTGCTAATAGGTCTGGCTGCCGTTGCCGTGATCGGCGCAGCCATCGAAGAAAACCGCGACCGTGACCGCAACAGCAGCACACAGGTGCATGAAACGCCGCAGTGGAGCGGGATCAACCGCAACAACAACAACTGGTCTGAATTGAACCGCCAGCATCAAAGCAGCCAGAACAGCCGCCGTGTATTGCCACATGCCTGCCTTACGACGGTCGAGACCCGCTTTGGGCACCAGCGACTTTTTGGCAAGCGGTGTCTGGAACGCAACTATCGCCACGTGAACCGCCTGCCGGATCGTTGCGCCGTGCGGCTTTACACAACTGACGGTCCGCGCACCGGCTATGACCCGCTTTGCCTGCGCGAGCAGGGCTACCGTTCTGATCGGCGCTATTAAAGCGCTGACTTCCAGCGCGGTTTCATTGCCCCGGTTACCGCGCCACCTTGGGTGTTTGTCAAAGCAATAGCTGCGCTGAACAAGGCGTCAGGTGGCAAAACCCTTTACGGGGCAGAGAGGTTGGACATGGCTCTCTGCCCCTTTTTCCTTGAAGTGACCGCTGCGTTCTGGTCACTGACTTTATGACCAAACCCGATTTCATTTTTGAACAGGCTGCGCACCGGCGCGGTTTCGTGCATGTGGCTGGTGTGGATGAGGTGGGGCGCGGACCGCTTGCTGGGCCGGTTGTGGCAGCAGCTGTTATTCTTGATCCTGCGCATATCCCCGATGGCCTTGACGACAGCAAGAAGTTGACCGCGAAACGGCGCGATGCGCTCTATGACGAACTCTTTGCTGTCGCGCATGTGTCCATCGCCGGGGCAAGTGTTGCAGAAATAGATGAACACAACATCCTGCGCGCGTCGCATATTGCGATGGTCCGCGCGATAGCCGGGCTTGCCCGAACTGCCGACCACGCGCTGATCGACGGCAACATGATCCCCCGTGATTTGGTGTTGTCATCCGAGACCCTCATCAAAGGTGACGGGCGCAGTCTGAGCATCGCTGCGGCCTCTATCGTGGCCAAGGTGTGGCGTGACAGACACATGGTGACATTGTCGCAACAGCATCCGCACTATGGCTGGGACAAGAACGCGGGATACCCCACAGCCCAACATAAATTGGGGCTTGAGCAGTTTGGCGTAACCGAACACCATAGACGTTCGTTCAAGCCGATACACAATATCTTGTATCAAGATAAAATCGTAAGTGACTGAATCAATAAAGATTTTGACACGGAATCGCCTCTGACTCACATTGGGCCCAACCAAAGAGCGGGAAGACCCGCCGGGGCTTAGAGGCAAGTTATGACGACAAAGACAAAAACAAAGGGGGCGTTCGCGCTCCCGCTCAATACGATTGTTGATGGCGACTGCATCGAAGTGATGAACAGCCTGCCAGCGGGTTCTGTTGATCTGATTTTCGCGGACCCACCCTATAACCTCCAGCTCAAGGGCGATCTGCATCGCCCCGACAATTCCAAGGTCGATGCCGTCGATGACGCATGGGACCAGTTCGACAGCTTCAAGGTCTACGACCAGTTCACCAAAGCCTGGCTTGCAGCCGCCCGCCGCCTGCTGAAACCGAACGGTGCGATCTGGGTCATTGGCAGCTATCACAACGTGTTCCGCATGGGCGCAGAGCTGCAGAACCAAGGGTTCTGGATTCTCAACGATGTCGTCTGGCGCAAATCCAACCCGATGCCGAATTTTCGGGGCAAGCGTCTGACCAATGCCCATGAGACACTGATCTGGGCTTCGAAAGAAGAGGCCAGCAAGTACACCTTCAATTACGAAGCGCTCAAAGCACTCAACGAGGGCGTGCAGATGCGGTCGGACTGGGTTCTGCCCATCTGCACCGGTCACGAGCGACTGAAGAATGACGAAGGCGAAAAGGCGCATCCCACGCAAAAACCGCAGTCACTCTTGCATCGCGTCCTTGTTGCCACCACTAACCCCGGCGATGTGGTCCTTGACCCCTTCTTCGGGACTGGCACCACGGGCGCGGTCGCAAAAATGCTGGGCCGCGATTTCATCGGGATCGAGCGTGAAGAGGCGTACCGCAAGGTGGCCGAAAAGCGCATCAGGAACACCCGCAAGTTCGATAAAGAGGCCTTGGAGGTCTCTACCTCGAAACGTGCCGAACCACGCGTGGCATTCGGCGTTCTGGTCGAACGCGGCATGTTGCGCCCAGGCGAAGAATTGTGGAGCATGAATGGCCGTCACAAGGCTAAGGTCCGTGCCGATGGCACGTTGATCGGTGACGACATCAAAGGATCGATCCATCAGGTCGGAGCCCATCTTGAAGGTGCGCCAAGCTGTAACGGCTGGACCTATTGGCAGTTTAAACGCGACGGGCAAAAGGTGCCCATTGATCTGCTGCGCCAGCAGATCCGCTCAGAGATGGCGAAGCACTAAGTTTCACCAAAGTTGATACCGCCGGTGCCTGCGGCAAGCCTGTTCAATACCGGACAGGCCCGCGAGCACTAACTTTCCCCCGCCATCTTTCGTGATGGCGGGGTTTTTTCATTTCGGGTTGGAAAGAAAAGGATTTCGGGTGCAGAGTTCCGAAAGGGACTTAAGGAGTATCAACGGGGCATGACGTCTGCTGAGTACGTTATTGGTATTGATGGTGGCGGGACCGGATGCCGCGTAACCGTTTGTGATCGGGCGGGCAACCGATTGAGCCAAGCGATTGGCGGCCCTGCCAACTACGTGACCGATCCTGCCTCTGCGATCCAAAATGTCTTGGCCGCAACCCACAAAGCCACCTTTTCTGTCATGGACGCACCGCTGGACTTGACCCAATGCGTCGCGCATATCGGTCTTGCCGGTATGATGGACAAAACAGATGCAGGTAACATTGCGGCTGCGATGCCCTTTGCCCGCGTCGGCGTCACAGATGATCGTGCCACAACGGTTGCGGGCGCTCTTCGGTGTGCCGATGGTTTGCTCATATCGGTTGGCACCGGTTCTTTTGTTGCTGCGCAACGGGGCGGGGTACAGCGATTTCTTGGCGGGTGGGGGCATGTGCTGGGCGATCAGGCTTCCGGGGCTTGGCTGGGCCTGCAAGTCATGCGCCTGACGGCCTTGGCCAACGATGGGCTGATGCACCATTCGGATTTGACGCAGCATATTTCGGCACGTTGCGGCGGAACGTCGATCAAGCTTGTGTCTTTTGTCAAAGACGCACAACCGCCGGACTATGCCGCACTGGCGCCTGCCGTGATAGAAGCCGCCAATGCCGGCGACCGGCATGGTACAGAGTTGATGCAGCGCGGCGCTGATTATCTGTCGTCCTGCCTGAAAACGCTGGATTTTTCCAACAGCGAAGCCCTTTGCCTGACGGGAGGAATCGGACCGCATTATGCCGCTTACCTTGAGCCGCAGGCGCAGTCTTGCCTCCAGCCACCTGCCGGAACTGCACTTGACGGCGCGGTTCATCTGGCGCGTGAACTTCTGTAACAAGCAAAGAGTGCGATCTTGATATGCAGGACCTGAATAGAGTGACCGAAATACCATGAAAAAGCGTGCACTGACCGGGGCAAGGATTTTCGACGGGGCGCAGATTTACGATGATGCCGCAATGCTGCTGGACGACGAAATCTTTGAAGCCATTGTCCCCGACCACGCCATACCGTCCACCTACGCCGTCACGCAAGTTGCAGGCGGCACCATCCTGCCCGGCTTTGTCGATGTGCAGGTCAATGGTGGTGGCGGGGTGATGTTCAATGACGAACCGTCGGTCGAGGGCTTAAGGACGATTGCAAATGCACATGCAGGGAACGGGACCCGCGCGCTCCTGCCTACGCTCATCACTGACACGCCAGAATGCCTGCACGCAGCCGTCGATGCGGTAGAGCATGCCATAAAAGAGGGTGTTGCAGGTATCATCGGACTTCACCTTGAAGGGCCGCATATATCTGTTGCCAAGAAAGGCGCACATGATCCGGCGCTGATCCGCCCGATGCTGGATGCAGACGCAGCCTTTCTGTTGGATGCCGCGCGACGGCTGCCTAATCTCATGGTGACTGTCGCCCCCGAAAATTGCAGCCCCGAACAGATTGGACTGCTTAGCGATGCAGGGGTCATTGTATCGCTTGGTCACACGGATTGCAGTTTCGCTGATGCAAAAGCCGCCTTTGCAGCAGGCGCGCGCTGCGTCACACATCTGTTTAACGCCATGAGCCAACTGGACAGCCGTGCGCCGGGGCTGGTTGGTGCGGCGTTGCAGACAAAGGGTGTAAGTGCGGGCCTGATTGCTGACGGCATCCATGTTCATGCAAGCAGTATGCAAGTTGCACTATCTGCCAAATCAGAGTCCGGCGGCATTTTCCTCGTAACCGACGCGATGGCGACCGCAGGATCGCGGATCGCGGCGTTCAGATTGAACGGTCGCAAGGTCTTGCGGGCGAATGGGCGGCTCACGCTTGAAGACGGCACCTTGGCAGGTGCGGATATCGACTTTCCCAAATCACTCTCGCTACTCGTGAATGAGGTCGGCATTTCCCCTGATCGAGCGCTTGGTATGGCAACATCAGCACCAGCACGCTGCCTCAGGATGCCGGGTGCGGCTGGACGGTTTCTTGCGGGCAATCCCGCAAATGCCATCCACCTCAACGACGCCTTTCACTATCTGGGCGCAGTCTGACCGCTATTTGCGCTTTTCACGTTGTTCCAATCGCGCCTCGATCGCCTCGAGCTTGGCGAGAACTTCATCGCGGTATGCGTCTGTCGCAGCGTTGCCTTCCTCGGCGTGGGCGTCTTGCATGGAATTCACGATAAGGCCGACCAGCAGGTTCACCACCGCGAATGTCGTGACCATGATAAACGGCACAAAGAAGGACCATGCGTAGGGATACACCTCCATGACGGGGCGCACGATGCCCATGGACCAGCTTTCCAGTGTCATGATCTGGAACAGCGTGTAACCCGACTGGCCCAATGTGCCGAACCATTGCGGAAAGCTGTCGCCAAAGAGCTTGGTCGCCATCACCGCGCCGATATAAAACACGATGCCCATCAGTAGAAACACCGAACCCATACCGGGCAGGGCGGTGACGAAGCCTTCGACCACGCGCCGCAGTGAAGGCACGACCGAGATCACCCGCAATACCCGTAAGATGCGCAGCGCCCGCAGAACCGACAGGCCACCATTGCCGGGCACGAGAGACACGCCGACGATGATGAAATCAAAGATGTTCCAGCCGCTGCGAAAGAACTGATTGCGCTGGGCGAACATTTTTGCCGACAGTTCGATCACGAAAACCGCAAGACAGATCCGGTCGAGGGTAAGGATCAAGGGCCCGGCGACAGCCATGATAGAGTCCGACGTTTCCATTCCGAGGATGACCGCGTTGAAAATGATCACGGCAACGATGAAATTTCCGACCCAAGGTGTCGCGAGAAGGTCGGCGGTTTTTTGGCGGAGCGTCATGGTCATGGCCTTAGAGGATGTGCGCCCGTGATATGGGTTGTTTGCAACACATGAGCAAGGGTATCCTTCCATCCCAAGTTGTGCTGGACGGCAATTGCCGCAACAGCGCATGCTTTGCCTGAAAAGTGAGCCTTAAATGTCGATGAACCTCCGTTTGATTTTCCGTTGGACCGCATTCCTATTGGCGGGCGGCTACTGCATCCGCATGCTGATCTTTGGCGGCTGGGAAGAATTCGGTGGCCCGTTCCGATTTCTGACTGTCTGGGCGCTGTTTTGTTCATTCTTCGCGTTCAGCCGTATGATGGCGATCGAAGAAGGGCGCAGCGAGCGGCGCTGGGACGGGTTTGTCTGCATGACGGCTGTGATCAACACGATGGTCGTGGTCCTGTACTGGCGGCTCTATTTTGCCGATCCTACGTCGGTGACACCCGACGGCGAACTGGCAGCATGGCATCTGGAGATATATCTGCATCTTCTTGGCCCGCTATTGCAGGTGATCGACACGATTTTCATCCATCGCAGCTATCGTCGTCTGGGTGCTGCTTTGACGTGGCTTTTCGGGGTGATCGGGGTTTACGTCCTGCTGGCAGAACTGGTGTTTCAGCCGCTCAACACAAGTCCCGCCGGTACGGTTACGAGCGGTTTGCCCTATCCGTTTCTCAATAGTCTGGAGTTTGGGGATCGTGCGGTATTCTACGGCACCAATTTTGCAGTCGCTGTGATCCTGCTGATGTTCTACGCCAGCATCGCGCGGGGCTTCAGCCGCCGATTTCCTGCGCCAGCAATGCTTTGAGCCCTGACCTGTAGTCCGGGTAAAGCAGTTCAACGCCCAGTTCATTTTTGATGCGATCGTTGCTTACCTTCTTGCTTTCTGCATAGAAACTGCGCGCCATCGGGGTCATTTCGGCAGTTTCGAAATCAACGGCTTCTGGGGTCGGCAGTCCCAGCAATTCGGCGGCATATGCGATCACGTCTTCGGGCGGTGCAGGGTCGTTGTCACAGACGTTATAGGCCGCACCGGGATTGGGTTTGTTGATGGACGCAGCCAGAACGCGGGCGATATCCGCCACATGCGTGCGGCTGAACACCTGCCCTTGCTTGATGATCCGGCGCGCCGTGCCGTTGCGCACCTTGGAAAACGGCCCGCGCCCGGGGCCGTAAATGCCCGCCAGCCGAAAGATGTGGAGCGGCAGGCCGGGGATCGCGGACCACGCGGCCTCTGCCTCGACCCGTGCGATACCGCGTTTGGTGGCCGGGGTCAGGGGCGTGCTTTCATCCACCCAGTCGCCTTGGTGGTCGCCGTAAACACCGGTAGTCGAGAGATAGCCGACCCAAGCGAACTGATCCGCACGCTTGGCGATCTCATTGCGCAGTTCGGCCAGCACAGGATCGCCATCGTCGTCCGGCGCGGCAGAGATCAGCAGATGCGTCGCCGCATTCAGCGCGGGAATCATATCCGCCCCCGGCCAGATCCGCGGCTCGATGCCTTCGTTCATCAGGCGGGGCGCTTTGTCATCGGACCTTGTGGTGCCGATGATCCGCCAATCCTGTGGCAGCAGAGTACGTGACAGGGCGCGGGCACTATAACCGTGGCCAAAGGAAAGCAGGGTATGTGTCATAGGACCGAGGTGGCCCAGCCGCTGCAGTTTTGCAAGAGGGATTGGCGCGCGCTGTGGTACGCGATGCGGTAGTTTGGGGTTTGACCAGACAAAGAAAGAGGCAGGTTAATTGGCATAGTCCGATCCCTCATCGTCAAGAATCGCCTTGAGTTCGGCCAAGTGCCGCACGTCCTGTTCGGGATAGCTTTCCAGTTCTTGCGCCGTCTTTTCGGCAACCTCACCGGGCAGCACGCGCAATTCCATACCTGTTTGCAGTGCACGGATATAAGTCTCGCAGGCCCGTTCAAAATAGTAGAGCCGGTTAAAGGTTTCAGCCGCATTCGCCCCAATGACCAAGACGCCATGATTGCCCATGATCATGACCTTTTTCTTGGGGTCTGTGAATTGGGCCGCGCAGCGCGCGCTTTCTTCCTCGAACGCCAGACCGCCATAGCCTTCATCAATGACATAGCGATTGAAGAAGGTGCAACAGTTCTGGTCAATAGGTGGAAGGTGGCTGTCTTTCAGTGACGCGAGCACCGTCGCAAAGATCGAATGCACATGCATCGCACAGCGGGCATGTGGCACCAACCGGTGGATGCCCCCGTGCAGCCCCCAAGCGGTGGGATCCGGGGCATCCGGCCCCGCAAGTGTTTCAGGATCATTGGCATCTACTGTGATCAGATCGCTGGCCTTGATCCGGCTGAAGTGCATCTGGTTGGGGTTCATCAGGAACCGCGTACCATCGTCGTTGATCGCCAGACTGATATGATTGGCAACGCCTTCATGCATGTTCAGCCTTGCCGTCCAGCGGAATGCCGCCGCCAGATCAACCCGTTCTGCCCAATTTGTCATATTTTGTGGGTGTCTATTCATGGCGGCTCCTTGGATTTGTTTGGCAGAGGGTCTAATGATGGCGCTATCAGCATCGCAAAGGAAGTACAAAATGGTATTCAAGCCCGCCAAGTGGCCCCGCAAGCTGCGCTCTCAGGAATGGTTCGGAGGCACGTCCAAGGACGCAATCTATCACCGGTCCTGGATGAAGAATCAGGGTTTGCCAGCCGATCTGCTGGACGGACGGCCTGTTGTGGGCATCTGCAACACGTGGTCAGAGCTGACACCCTGCAACGCGCATCTGCGCGATTTGGCTGAAAAGGTGAAGTTCGGGATCTATGAAGCGGGCGGTTTCCCCGTCGAATTCCCTGTGTTTTCTCCTGCGGAATCCAGTCTGCGCCCCACGGCCATGATGTTCCGCAACCTTTGTGCGATGGACGTCGAAGAGGCGATCCGGGGCATGTCAATGGACGGTGTCGTGTTGCTGGCAGGCTGCGACAAGACAACACCGGCGCTGCTGATGGGGGCGGCCTCCGTGGATCTGCCATCCATCGTCGTGTCTGGCGGCCCGATGCTGAACGGGATGTTCCGTGGCGAGCGTGTGGGCTCTGGCACGCATCTTTGGAAATTCTCCGAAGCGGTGCGCGCAGGCGAAATGACCGCCGAAGAATTCGTCGAAGCCGAAGCGTCGATGTCGCGTTCGCCGGGGTCCTGCAACACGATGGGCACCGCAAGCACGATGGCGTCGATGGCCGAGGCGCTGGGCATGGCCCTGTCAGGCAACGCCGCGATCCCTGCGGTTGATAGTCGCCGTCGCGTCATGGCGCATCTGACGGGGCGCCGCATCGTGCAGATGGTCAAGGATGATTTGAAACCATCCGATGTAATGACCAAGCAGGCGTTCGAAAATGCGATCCGCACCAATGCCGCGATTGGCGGTTCGACCAATGCCGTGATCCACCTGCTTGCCATGGCGGGGCGGACCAAAGGCGTGGACCTGACGCTGGACGACTGGGACAGGCTGGGCCGTGACGTACCCACAATCGTGAACTTGATGCCGTCGGGCAAATACCTGATGGAGGAATTCTTTTATGCAGGTGGCCTGCCCGTCGTGATCAAGCGACTGGGCGAGGCAGGTTTGTTGCAAAAGGACGCGCTGACCGTTTCGGGCGACAGCATCTGGAGCGAAGTACAGCACGTCAAGAACTGGAACGAGGATGTCATCCTGCCGGTTGAAAAGGCGCTGACCCAATCGGGCGGTATCGCCGTGCTGCGCGGAAACCTTGCCCCCGGTGGGGCCGTGCTGAAACCGTCTGCCGCAACACCGGAACTGATGCAGCACCGTGGCCGCGCCGTCGTGTTCGAGGATATCGACGACTACAAGGCGCGGATCAACGACGACGATCTCGATATCGACGAAACCTGCGTGATGGTCCTGAAAAATTGTGGCCCTCGCGGCTATCCGGGGATGGCCGAAGTGGGGAACATGGGGCTCCCGCCGAAGATCCTCAAGAAAGGGATCACTGATATGGTGCGAATTTCCGATGCGCGTATGTCTGGGACGGCCTTTGGCACGGTTGTGCTGCATACCTCGCCCGAGGCTGCCGTGGGTGGACCGTTGGCCGTTGTGCAGTCGGGCGATATGATTGAGGTGGATGTCGCAGGGCGGCGTTTGCATCTGGATATTTCCGATGACGAACTCGCCGCGCGTCTGGCCAAATGGACGGCGGAAAAATCGGGTGCCAACCCGCGACCCGAAAGCGGCTATGCCATGCTTTACCATGACCGCGTCATGGGGGCCGATACTGGCGCCGATTTTGATTTCCTCGTTGGTCATCGCGGCAATGCGGTCGGTAAGGAAGCGCACTGATGACACAGATTTGTCTGGTAGGGATCGGCAAGATCGCTGTCGATCAACACGTACCTGCGATAGGCGGCAGTGACGATTGGGTGCTTGCCGCAACGGTCAGCCGTGCAGGCACGGTCGATGGCGTGCCATCTTTCAGCGATTTTGACCAGATGCTGGCAGAGCGGGCCGATATCCCTGTCATTTCCATCTGCCTGCCCCCGGTTCCGCGCTATGACTACGCCGTCAAGGCGATTGCTGCCGGACGGCACGTGATGCTGGAAAAACCACCCGGCGCGACGCTGGCCGAGGTCTATGCGCTGGCGGATATGGCGCAGAAAGCGGGCGTGACGCTTTACACCACTTGGCACAGCCGGATGGCCAAGGGGGTCGCCCCCGCCAAAACATGGCTTGCCGACAAGACAATCACCCGCGCGCATATCTGCTGGAAAGAAGACGTGCGGCGCTGGCATCCGGGGCAGGACTGGGTCTTTGAGCCCGGTGGCATGGGGGTCTTTGACCCCGGCAGCAATGCCCTTTCGATCATCACGGAAATCCTGCCGATGCCCATCCATTTGCGGTCTGCGGACCTGCAGTTTCCTGCAAACCGCGACACACCTATTGCGGCGCAAATGCAGTGGACGCAGAATGTATCCGGTGATTTTGATTGGCGGCAGGAAGGTCCTCAAAGCTGGGATATCACGATGGAAACAACAGCGGGCACACTGCACCTGCATGATGGGGGCGACAGGCTGATAACTGACGGCAAAGAAATCGTCGCTGGCAATAATCGCGAATATCCCGCCCTCTATGGCCGCATGGCAGAACTGGTCAAAAATGGCGCATCGGAAGTGGATGTGTCACCCATGATCCATGTTGCAGATGCGCTCACGCTTGGAAGGCGGATCACGGTAGACCCTTTTCACTTTTAGCATAAGCCTTTGCTTCTCATGTATAAAAATACCTCCGCCGGAGGCATCCTGTTCTAGGAACAGGGCACATGCAGGGGTTTTCGCAAACTGCAAAAAATTTACCATTTGATAAAAAATAAAACTGTGGCAGGCTGGACGAGAAAAGCCACGACAGGATCAAGCCATGTCCAGCCCCATGACCCCAGGTATTGCCGCAGCGCGCCTGCCAGCAGAAACGCTTACTGACAATTTCACGGATCTGCACGCGCCTTACTCTCCACACGAGGCCGCAGTCGCCGCGGACCGTTGTTACTTTTGCCATGATGCGCCTTGCGTCACGGCCTGTCCGACGGACATCGACATCCCGCTGTTCATTCGACAGATCAGCACGGGCACGCCCGAGGCGGCCGCAAAAACGATTTTTGATCAGAACATCCTTGGCGGCATGTGCGCGCGGGTTTGTCCGACCGAGGATTTATGCGAACAGGCCTGCGTGCGCGAGTTGGCCGAGGGCAAGCCTGTCGAGATCGGGCGCCTCCAACGCCATGCGACGGATACGCTGATGGTCAAGCAAAGCCACCCCTACAACCAGGCGCCGGAAACCGGCAAGAAGGTCGCGGTGGTTGGGGCAGGGCCGGCAGGGCTGGCATGTGCACACCGTTTGGCAATGCACGGCCATGATGTCACGATCTATGATGCTGAATCCAAGCCCGGAGGGCTGAACGAGTTTGGTATCGCCGCCTATAAATCCACCGATGATTTCGCCGCCCGCGAGGTGGACTGGCTCTTGGGGGTCGGCGGGATAGACCTCAAAACCGGCATGCGCCTGGGTGATGATCTGACAATGGATGCGTTGACGCATTGCTTTGATGCGGTCTTTCTTGGTGTCGGCCTTGGTGGCGTAAACGCCTTGCGCAGTGACGGTGAAGACAAGGATGGCGTGCGCGATGCAGTCGATTTCATCAAGGAATTGCGGCAGGCGGGCGATCTTGCCACGCTCCCTGTCGGGCGCGATGTGGTCGTTATCGGAGGCGGTATGACCGCTGTCGATGCCGCCGTACAATCCAAGCTATTGGGCGCGCAGAACGTCACGATCGCATATCGCCGTGGGCGTGAGGCGATGAGTGCAAGTGAGTATGAACAGGATCTTGCGGCGTCGAAAGGGGTGCGATTGATATTCAATGCGCAGCCAATCGCGATCCACGGCAATGGTGCGGTACGCGAGATCGAGTTGGAATATACCACTGATGATGGCGGCAGTCTGAAAGGAACGGGCGAAACCATCCGCCTCGCTGCGGATCAGGTTTTCAAGGCCATCGGCCAGACGCTGACGACCGATGGTGGGCTGGCGCTGAACGGGCGCAAGATCGCTGTCACCGGTGCGGGCCGGACCAGTCAGGCCCGTGTTTGGGCCGGTGGTGATTGCGCCAGCGGTGGCGACGATCTGACGGTGACTGCCGTTGCCGAAGGCCGCGATGCGGCGATGGATATTCATGCAACCTTGATGGGGAGCAATTAAAATGGCTGATCTGACAACAAACTTTCTGGGTATCAAGAGCCCCAACCCGTTTTGGCTGGCCTCTGCCCCGCCGACCGACAAAGAATACAACGTTCGCCGCGCGTTCGAGGCAGGATGGGGTGGGGTCGTTTGGAAAACGCTGGGGTCCGAAGGGCCGCCCGTCGTTAACGTCAACGGTCCGCGCTATGGCGCAATCTATGGCGCTGATCGCCGGTTGCTGGGGCTCAATAATATCGAATTGATCACGGATCGCCCGCTTGAGGTGAACCTCGAAGAAATCACCCGCGTGAAGGCCGACTATCCGGATCGCGCCATGATCGTATCAATCATGGTGCCCTGTGAAGAACAGGCTTGGAAAGACATCCTCC
This sequence comes from Yoonia sp., assembly GCF_046498525.1. GTDB lineage: Bacteria > Pseudomonadota > Alphaproteobacteria > Rhodobacterales > Rhodobacteraceae > Yoonia. Next base: position 3,567 of record NZ_JAWOAN010000256.1, on the reverse strand, counting down.
CCCGCGTGGCGGCCACTGGCGCAGACGGTATCGAGCTGAACTTTGGCTGCCCGCATGGGATGTCGGAACGGGGCATGGGGGCTGCCGTGGGGCAGGTGCCCGAATACATCGAAATGGTCACGCGCTGGTGCAAGCAGTATTACGACAAACCCGTGATCGTGAAGCTGACGCCCAACATCACAGACGTGCGCAAACCTGCGGCGGCGGCAATGCGGGGCGGGGCCGATGCGGTCAGCCTGATCAATACGATCAATTCGATCACATCCGTGAACCTCGACACGATGTCACCAGAGCCGTCGATTGACGGCAAAGGAAGCCACGGCGGCTATTGCGGCCCGGCAGTGAAACCGATCGCCATGTCGATGGTGTCCGAGATTGCCCGCAATCCGGAAACCCGTGGTATGCCGATCAGCGGGATCGGTGGAATAACGACCTGGCGCGATGCTGCGGAATTTATCAGCCTTGGTGCCGGTAATGTGCAGGTTTGCACCGCGGCGATGACCTATGGCTTCAAGATCGTTCAGGAAATGATCAGCGGTCTGTCACAATGGATGGACGAAAAGGGCTACACATCGGTCGAAGACGTCGTTGGCCGCGCCGTACCCAACGTGACTGACTGGCAGTATCTGAACCTCAACTATGTTGCCAAGGCAAAGATCAATCAGGATGATTGCATCAAATGTGGTCGTTGCTATGCGGCTTGCGAAGATACCAGCCATCAGGCGATCGCGATGTCGGATGATCGTATCTTCACCGTGATCGACGAAGAATGCGTCGCCTGCAATCTTTGCGTCGATGTATGCCCGGTCGAGGATTGCATTACCATGGAAGCAATGACACCCGGTCAGGTTGATCCGCGAACAGGCAAGGTTGTTCAGGAAGAATACGCAAACTGGACGATGCATCCCAACAATCCCGGCGCTGTCGCGGCTGAGTGATCAGGGGCGCAGCAACTTGGCGTAAAGCGTATCGAGAAAGGCCAGAGCCCCGTCATGCGGGGCTTTGTCGCCTAAAACGGCCCTCACCTGAACGTCGAAATCTGCGTAATGCTGGGTAAAGGCCCAGATTGAAAAGATCAGGTGATGCGGGTCGATGGATGCGATTTTGCCTGCATCTGCCCAGCCTTGAATGATGGCGGCCTTGTCATCGACCAGCATTTTCAGATCGGTTTTCAGGATCTCTTCGATATGGGGCGCACCTTGCAGAATTTCATTCGCAAAAAGCCGGCTTTCGCGTGGGAAATCACGGCTCATTGCCAGTTTACGCTGCGCATAGCCCATGATTTCGACGACTGGATCACCCGATCCGTCAAGTGCTTTCAGCGGGTCGAGCCATGTCTCTAGCAGGCGTTCCAAAAGCGCTGTGTGAATGGCCTCTTTGGAGGGAAAATAGTAAAGCAGGTTCGGTTTTGACAGGCCCGCCGCATCGGCGATTTGATCCAGCGTTGCCCCCCGAAACCCGTATTGCGAAAATATATCGAGACCAGCCGAGAGGATCGCCGCGCGATTGCGCTTCTGGATGCGGGTAGGTGCTTTGGTCATGCCGATCCCTTGCTCAAAATTCAGGCGAAGCCAGGCTGGAACTGTCTATACTTGCCTGCAATGGTTGCAACTGCCAGTATTTCTCGCAGATAACTTGACTGATGTATCGTCTCTGTTAGCGTTATTTTGACCGGTTGGTCAAACCAGAAGAGAGGAACCCCTATGTCAGTCCCCGGAGAGAACCTGCGTATCAATGGTGAACGGCTGTGGGACAGCCTGATGGAGATGGCCAAGATTGGCCCCGGCGTTGCAGGTGGCAACAACCGCCAGACCCTGACCGACGAAGACAGCGAAGGTCGCCATTTGTTTCAGAAATGGTGTGACGCAGCGGGCTGCACAATGGGTGTCGACGAGATCGGCAACATGTTCGCCCGCCGCGAAGGCACCGACCCAGATGCGCTGCCGGTCTACGTTGGCTCGCATCTGGACACCCAGCCCACAGGCGGGAAATATGACGGTGTTTTGGGGGTGCTGGGTGGTTTGGAAATTCTGCGCACGCTCAATGACCTTGATATCAAGACCAAGCACCCGATTGTCGTGACAAACTGGACCAACGAGGAAGGCACGCGCTATGCGCCTGCCATGCTCGCCTCTGGTGTATTCGCGGGTAAACATGCGCTGGACTGGGCCAATGATCGCGTTGATGCAGATGGTAAACGCTTTGGTGACGAGTTGGCGCGGATTGGCTGGAAAGGTCCTGAAAAAGTGGGCGACCGCAAGATGCATGCGTTCTTTGAGCTGCATATCGAGCAGGGACCTATTTTGGAAGCCGAGGGCAAGGATATCGGCGTAGTAACTCATGGTCAGGGGTTGCGCTGGATTGAGTGCACGGTGACCGGCAAGGAAAGTCACACAGGATCGACCCCCATGCATATGCGCAAGAACGCAGGCCGTGGTTTGGCGCTAATCACCGAACTGGTGCACGAGATCGCGATGAAGAACCAGCCCAACGCAGTTGGTGCGATTGGGCACATTGACGTGTATCCCAACAGCCGCAACATCATTCCCGGCAAGGTCGTCTTTACCGTCGATATGCGCACGCATCTGCTGGATAAGCTGAACACGATGGTTGCCGAACTGATAGAGCGCGCACCGAAGATTTGCGAAGAGATCGGGGTGACCTTCGAGGCCGAAATCGTCGGCCAGTTCGACCCGCCTGCTTTTGATGAGGACTGTGTTTCAGCCGTGCGCAATGCCGCCGAAAGGCTGGGGTACAGCCACATGGATATAATCTCTGGCGCGGGCCATGATGCCTGCTGGATCAATGATATCTATCCGACGGCCATGGTGATGTGTCCTTGCGTGGATGGGCTAAGCCACAACGAGGCGGAAGAGATTTCACCGGAATGGGCGACCGCTGGGACGGACGTGCTGTTTCATGCGGTTGTGGAGACAGCGGAGATCGTGGGCTAAAAGGGGCTCTGCCCCCGGCCTACGGCCTCCCCCGAGGTATTTTTCAACATAAGAAGATGAAGGCCTGCGTCAGGTCCGACAGGGAGAAACCAATGACCAAAGTCATCAAGAACGGAACCATCGTCACCGCTGACCTGACCTATAAGGCGGATGTGCTGATCGACGGGGGCAAGATCATCGAGATCGGGCCGAACCTGAAGGGCAACGAGGAACTGGACGCGACCGGATGCTACGTCATGCCGGGTGGCATCGACCCGCATACGCATTTGGAAATGCCTTTCATGGGCACATACTCCACCGATGATTTCGAAAGTGGGACGCGTGCCGCCTTGTCGGGCGGCACCACGATGGTTGTGGATTTCGCGCTGCCCGCCCCCGGACAGGGCCTGCATGATGCCTTGCAGATGTGGGACAACAAATCGGGCCGTGCGAACTGCGATTATTCGTTCCACATGGCCGTGACATGGTGGGGCGAGCAGGTGTTCAACGAGATGGAGAGCGTTGTCAAGGACCGCGGCATCAACACGTTCAAGCACTTCATGGCCTATAAAGGCGCGCTGATGGTCAATGATGACGAGATGTATGCGTCCTTCTCGCGTCTGGCCTCGCTGGG
>NZ_JAWOAN010000245.1:0-4244 GCF_046498525.1 Yoonia sp. | reverse complement strand
CCACGCGTGCAAAGCGCGATGGTGCGCACGGTTTCCCTGCCCACCTATGCCGCAGCCGAAGAGATTGCTCTGGAAACCACGGATGGCCGCATCATCATCCGCGAAGATGTGCTTTGGGCGGACAGGCCGGACCGGGCGGTCACCTTGATCCTGACCCGCACACTCGGGGATATTCTGAACACCGATGTCGGTCCGGACCCTTGGCCATTCATCGGTTTGCCGGACGTGTCGGTGGATATCCGGGTTGAGCGGATGCTGGGCAGTCTTGACGGCACTTTCAAGTTGAACGGTCAGTTCTTCATCGCCAGCGAAGCCGTGCCTTTCCGCGACAGCAGCCATACCTTCGAAATCACCGAGCAGATGGCAGATGCAATGGTGGGCAGCATTGCCGCTGCGCAATCCGCAGCACTGCTCAAACTGGCCGAACAGATCGCCGCGACCCTAGGACGCTAACCTCGCCCGTGCCCCATCGCGCTTGGACGAGCGGAGACAGGCATCGACGAATTGCATGCCTTTGAGACCGTCCTCAATGGTTGAGTAAAGCACATCTGCGGGTACGTCGCCGCCCGCGTGGTGCGCGCCGGATCAATCCTTGAAAACGGGGGCGGCACTGTCGCCCGTGGCTTGACGCATCTTCTTGTTGGCGCGGATGAAAGCCGCGATAAAGACCGTTGTCAGAACAAGAATGACCGTCGGCGCAGGGGCGCTGTCGATGAAGAAACTCAGGTAGACACCGGCAAAGCCGGAAACCAGCGTGACGCCCACCGCAATCGGCAGCATCAGGGCAAAACGCTTGGTCAGAAGAAAAGCGATCGCCCCCGGTGCGATCAGAAGGCCTATGGCCAGGATAATCCCCACCGCAGCCAGTGTCGCCACAATCGTCAGCGAAATCAGCGCGAGCAACCCATAGTGCAACCAACCCACACGCAACCCGACGGCCTGTGCCTGCACCGGATCAAACGCATGCAGCATGAACTCACGTTGCTTTGCCAGAATGATGACGGCAACCAGAACAGAAATACCACCAGCGGTCAAAAGGTCTTGAGACCCTACACCCAGCATATTGCCGAAGAGGATGTGATCGAGGTGCACATCGGTCGTGATTTTGGTGTAAAGCACCAGTCCGAACCCGAACATCCCAGAAAATACGATCCCCATGACCGTATCCTGCTTGACCCGGCTATTCGCCGATAAAAACCCCGTGCTCAGCGCACAGAACATACCCGCTACAAAGGCACCGATGATGAGCGGGATGTTCAGCAGAAATGCAATGACGATCCCCGGCAGAACAGCATGGCTGATCGCATCCCCCATGAGAGACCAGCCTTTCAGGACCAGAAAGCAGGACAACAGGCTGGTCGGCACCGCTATGATCGCCATCATCAGGAACGCGTTGTTCATAAAGGCGAACTGGAACGGGAATAGGAGCGTGTCCATCAGTGAGCCTCCAACGCTGCGGCGGCCTTGCGGCGGGCCGCCAGATAGCCGTGCTTGGGGGCGAAGAAGAAGGCCGCAAGAAAGATCAGCGTTTGCAGGGTCACGATGATTCCGCCAGTCGCGCCATCTGCGAAATAGCTCAGGTAGGCGCCGATAAAACTGGTGCCCGCGCCAATAGCGACGCTCAGCATCAGCAGCCTGGGGAACCGGTCGGTCAGCAGAAAGGCCGTCGCTCCGGGTGTGACGACCATGGCGATCACCAGAAATGCCCCGACGGTCTGCAGGGCCGCAACGCAGGATGCCGACAACAGCGTAAAGAAGATGATCCGCAGGATATCTGGCCGCAACCCGATGGATCGCGCATGGTTTTCGTCAAAGAAAGTCACCATCAGGTCTTTCCACTTGGCCAGCAGAACAGCCAAGGTCACAAACCCGATGATCGCAAGTTGCAGCGTGTCAGACGGGGTGATGGCCAGAATATTGCCCATGGTAATCGTCTGGATGCTGACGGATGTGGGCGACAGGGACACCATGAACAGGCCCAGCCCGAAGAAGGATGTAAAGATCAGGCCGATGATCGTATCTTCCTTCAAACCGGACCGCTGGTTGAGAAAAAGCATCGCACCCGCCGCAAGCCCCCCCGCAGCAAAAGCCCCCAGCGCAAAAGGCACTCCCAGCATATAGGCGCCCGCCACACCCGGCACGATGGAATGGCTCAGCGCGTCACCGATCAGCGACCACCCCTTGAGCATCAGATAGGCCGACAGGAACGCGCAGACACCGCCCACCAAAGCACTGACCCACATGGCGTTGAACATGTAGGCATAGCTGAATGGTTCCAGCAGCCAGCCCATCAAAGCGGCTCTTTGTTTTTGCGTTTGGCATCTTCACCGTAGACCACAAAGGGCCGTTCATCATCGGTGATCACGCGGATCTGGCGGCTGTCGTCGTCTTCGTGCAGATCGGATCCGCCCAGCACGAAGTGGCGCAATACACCGCCAAAGGCGCGTTCAAGGTTCTCGCGGGTGAAGGTCTCTTTGGTAAGCCCGTAAGCCAGCACGGTGCCTTTCACCAAAATGGTGCGATCACAGAATTCCGGGACTGAGCCAAGATTGTGGGTGGAGACAAGGATCACCCGCCCCTCGTCGCGCAGGTCGCGCAGCAGTCCGACAATGGCTTCCTCGGTACGTACATCGACGCCGGTAAAGGGTTCGTCCAGCAGGATGACCTGCCCCTCTTGCGCCAAGGCGCGCGCAAGAAAAACGCGCTTGCGTTGACCGCCGGACAATTCACCGATCTGCCGCTCGCGGAACTCGGACATGTTCACACGGGCCAGCGCGTCCGTGACGGCCGCGTGGTCGGCTTGTTTGGGACGACGGAAGAACCCCATGTGACCATAGCGCCCCATCATCACCACATCTTCGACCAGCACGGGAAAGGTCCAGTCGACCTCTTCGGATTGCGGAACATAGGCTACGATATTTTGGCGCAGTGCTTCACGGACCGGCATACCAAGCACCGAGATTTCACCTTTTGCGGTGGGCACAAATCCCATGATCGCCTTGAAAAGCGTGGATTTCCCGGCACCGTTCACCCCGACAAGCCCCGTTATCGTCCCAGTCGGGATTTCAAAGCTCGCATTGCGAAGGGCTGTCTGACCGTTGCGATAGGTCACTGTCACATCACGCGAAATGATGCCGGTGGTCTGTGTCATTCGGTCAGCCCTGCGACAATCGTTTCAACCGTCACGCGCAGCAGATCAAGGTATGTCGGCACGGGGCCGTCCGCCTCTGTCAGACTGTCGACGTAAAGCATCCCGGCGTATCGCGCACCGGTTTCACGGGCGACCTGTTGGGCGGGGGCCTGGCTGACCGTGCTTTCGCAGAAGACCGCAGGAATGTCATTTTCGCGCACCGTATCAATGACGCGGCGCACCTGCTGCGGAGTGCCTTGGCTGTCGGCGTTGATGGGCCACAGGTAAAGTTCCTGCATCTGGAAATCCCGGGCCAGATAGCTGAATGCCCCTTCGCAAGTGACCAACCAGCGCTGCGCGGCGGGCATCGCGAGGATCTGTTCGCGCAAAGGTGCGATCGTCGCGGTGATTTCGGCCTTATAGGCTTCCGCATTCGCGCGATAGGTTTCGGCGTTGTCGGGGTCATGCGCAACAAAGGCATCGCGGATGTTGTCGACATAGATCAGCGCACTTTGCATACTCATCCATGCGTGCGGGTTCGGCTTGCCGTCATATTCGCCTGACGAAATGCTCATCGGCTCGATGCCATCGCTGATCGTCGCGCTTGGCACATCGGACACGTTCCGGAAGAACTGCTCGAACCACAATTCGAGGTTAAGCCCGTTCCATAAAATCAGGTCAGCATCCTGTGCGCGAATGATATCGCGGGGCGTCGGTTGATAGCCGTGTATCTCTGCCCCGGCCTTGGTGATGCTTTCGACGATGGCGGCGTCACCTGCCACATTCTGCGCCATATCGGCAATGACCGTAAAGGTGGTGACAGCCTTGAACCGGTCCTCCTCCGCCATTGCGGCAGTCGAGAGGGCAGCAAAGCAAGCAACGGAGAACAGGCGTGTGATCATCTTCATTCAAGTGTTCCTTCATAAGCGCAGTGTCAATTCAAAAGATGCTTATGCGACTTATTCGCAATTGTAAATCTAAATGAGAACTATTCGCAACTTCTCACATAGCTTTGATATTTTTCAGGCTTTGCGCATCAATTCGGCAGGCGCAATTGCGCCGATGCTCTCCTCATGCTGCTCGGGCTTGCGCAACACAAGGCGCAGGAGTGGCG
>NZ_JAWOAN010000166.1:0-5756 GCF_046498525.1 Yoonia sp. | reverse complement strand
TGCTGCCCGTGACAACGGAAACGTCCGTGGCCGTTAACAACGGCGATAACCCACTGTTTCTGACAACAACAGGGTCATTTCGGCCTGATGCCCAAGGGTATCTTCGATCGCCGGGGGGGCTGGTGCTTTTGGGTGTTCCTGCATCACCGAATGGAACGATACCAAACTATCCGCGTGATTCCATTGATGGTCTTGTTCCGGTTCAGATCAACGCAAATCAATTCGCCGGTGAGGCGACGACACGTGTCGATCTGTCGGTCAACTTGCCTGCGACGTCAACACGGGAAGGATCACCGGGGGATACGGAATCACTATCGGTCGAGTATTTTGACAATCTTGGCGCATCGTCGAACCTTAGCTTCACCTTTGCGCCGACGGTACCGGCAAATGGTGCATCGAATGAATGGACAATGGAAATCCGTGACAGTGAATCTGATGTCGATGTCGACGGTATCCCTGACGTCGTGGGTGAATATACGCTGACATTTGATGCCACGCGCGGTGGCGGTGGCACATTGGCGAACGTCGCGTTTACAAACCCCGGTGCACCGATCGGGGGTGCTTACGATCCCCTGACCGGCGCGCTGAGCATCGCAGTTGATGGTGGTCCAATGGAAATCAACATTGGCGAGTTGGGCAGTTCGATCGGTTTGACGCAATTGTCTGATGCGTTCGCCCCTGTCTCGATCTCCAAGAACGGTACGCCGGTTGGCAGTCTCACATCAATTGAAGTCGATCAGAACGGGTTTGTAAGAGCATCTTTTGATATCGGAATTAACCGTGTTCTCTACCAAATTCCTTTGGTGGATGTTCCGAACGTCAACGGCTTGGAAACATTGGATCAACAAAGCTATCGCGTTACGCCCGACAGTGGATCTTTCTTTCTTTGGGACGCAGGTGATGGCCCGACTGGCGATATCGTCGGATTTGCACGCGAAGAGTCCGCAACGGATGTCGCGGGTGAATTGACAGAACTGATCCAGACGCAGCGCGCCTATTCATCAAATGCCAAAGTGATCCAGACGGTTGAGTTGTCCTTGGCAGAAGCAACCTCTTTTCCGGTCGAAATCATTGACTGGGTTTTGGACAGGTCATTATTGATGGATTTCAGAGTTTGAAGCGCAACCATCGCGCTGTTGTTTGTCAGAATACTGGACATAATCTATGGTCCCTTGTGTATGGCGCTTTGCACCGGGTTGGTTGGAAAACCCGCAGATTTTCTGCGGTTTGAAGCGTCATTCTGACGAAGATCACCGATGTCTTCATATCGATGCGCCGTTGTGGCGGTGCCTAGCGGTAAACCAAGCCAGCCTGAACAACCCATTAATCTGACCGATTGAAATGCTGAGAATTTAACTGAAATCATGCCTTTTTTTCCAGACTGTGGTGGCGATTCTGAACCAAGTCCACGCGGCCGGACGGGTCGTAAACCCGTAAACCGTTTTGCACATTTTGCAGCGCTTCCAGCCGTTCACCAGCGGCTGCCACGCCTTTGATTGCAGCAGCAAGAAGGCTCTGATTTTCGTCCATTTTCGCCCGGATGGGGCGTAGAAGATGTTTTGCAGGTTTCGCGCGCGCCAACTGCTCCAAGAGCTCTTCTTTTTGCTGTAAAAACCCCCCAAGTTGTTCAAAATCCGCGGAAATCAGAGCCTTTTTTTCAAGCTCAAGCAGTTGATGGAACTGTGCAAGGGGCTGATCAGGCAAAGCTACGGACCTTCATCGCCTCAAACAGAGCTTCGGCAAGCCCAATCCCGCCTGCTTTCACCATTTCCTCTGCCTGCGCGTCGCGTAGAAAAGAAGAAAAATGTTCTTCACCCTCGCCGCCACCAAATGTTTCCCGTGGTGCCCCTACACCCGCAGATTTCAGCATTTCGGCCAGAAAAGTGGCTTCCATCTTTTGTGCGGCATCACGTAGCTTTTCGTCTGTATTTACATAGTCCGGCAAGGCAGGAGCAGGCCGTGGCGGGGGCAGGTCATGGATCATTGTCATCGGATTCTCCGGGTTGTGATCCGGAGAGATTGACCGACAGTCCTAAACATTCAGTAAGTTTTTTGCGTCAGACAAAGGTCTCAATCATTCGCAATCGGAGAACCGATGATTCCTTTCGTAATTCCTGACGTGGGCACATCCGGCGGGCAGACTGCTCGAAAAACTGATGTTTTGGCTGGCGCTGAAAGCAAAACCGCCTTCGGTAATCTGATGGCGGTACCCGCGGGTGCTGTAGACGGCAGGGCGGTCACCGATAAAACAGTGAAAACTATCGCATCTGCTGAGGAAGAGGGTGAATTGCCGGTTACACCGGCTGTGCTCATTGACAAGCAAGGTGCTGATCAAGAGGTGAATTTAGCTGCTCTGATGTTGTCAGAAACTACGGGGACCGCAAGGCATGGTGCTGATGCAGTGGTTGTTCCGCACAATGCAAAGGCATCTGCTCAGACGGCTGTCTTGCGGGCAGCAAATATGCCGACCGAGGTTGACCCTGCGCGCCGTGGTGAGCAGGCAGAGCCGTTGCGTGCTGAAAAAACCGATGCGCGACCCGCAGACATCAAGAACCAACGCGCCTCGGTTGCGCAATCCATTGTTGAAGGGCGTATTCCACAGGCTGCAATGCCAGATGCCCAGAAAGGGCGTGCCGCCGCCGGGTTGAATACGGCCGCATCCGATGATGCCTTGCCCCGTCCGGAGTTTCTGCCAGCGCCCGACAAGGTAAAAACGCCGGTCCTTGACAAAAAAACAGGACCGATAGCACCGATGGCGGCCCTGCCGGGTGAAGCGCCAAGCCAACGACGCGAAGAACCGCCGCGCATGATAGCAGCGCCAGCAGCAGCCACACCGCAAGGCGCACACGCCCCGGTCAAGCCACCGGCCATAGCGTTGTTGCAGATTGCTGAACAGCCGCAAGGCGAAGTAAATGAAAAAACCACGAAAGTCGCTGAGGGCGAGTTTCTTATGCCCTCTGCCCCGGCTGACCGGCCGACGCATGCCACCCCCGTTCAAGGAACGGTATCTGCCGGTACGTCGCCCGAAACCGCAAGGCAAGTTGCAACGCAGATTGCCACGGTGGTCACAAGCAATCAGGGAAAGACGACTGACATCGCGCTCAACCCCGAAGAGCTAGGGCGCGTAAAGCTGAGCATCACTGCAAGTGACGGCGCTATCACCCTGAATGTCCTGGCGGAACGGCCCGAAACGCAAGACTTGCTTCGCAGGCATATGGACCTTCTGGCGCAAGAGTTTCGACAGCTCGGTTACACCTCGATTTCATTCTCTTTCGGAGAGCAGACAGATGATGCCCGCTCTGAAACGTCGCGGCCTGACACGCCACCTGAAACAGAGGTTCAGGACCCGTCTGAAACACCCACCATCGTACCGGAACAGACCCGCTCCGGCCTCGATCTGCGCATTTAAGGAACGGACATGGAAATTACGCAACCCACAAATCAGGCAATGACGGCGGCCAACCCTGCGGTAACAAATGCATCGGTGCAGATCAGTTCCGACTTTGAAGTGTTTTTGAAGATGCTGACTGCGCAAATGCAGTATCAAGACCCCCTCAATCCGGTCGATTCGACCGACTATGCGACGCAACTCGCCACATTTTCAGGGGTTGAACAGGCTGTACTTACCAATGATCTTCTCCAGTCGCTTACAACCCAAATGAATACCGGTGGACTGGTCGATATGGCGGCACTCGTGGGCAAGGAGGTGCGCTCGACCGCGCCGGCCTATTTTGACGGACAACCGCTCACGCTCTTGCCCGGGCTGCGCGTTGCTGCCGATACGACAGAACTTGTCGTGCGCAACAAGGCTGGCGATGAGGTGCAGCGCCGCGCGATTTCACAAGGTGCAGAGACAGTGCAGTGGGCAGGCGTGGGGCCAAGCGGGGCACCTTTTCCTGCGGGCGTTTACCAATTTGAAATCGTCTCAAAGTCAAACGGCGAAGTGATCGCGCAAACCCCGGTTGAGACATATGGCGCTGTCACCGAAGTGCGCCTCGAGAATGGCGAAACCATGCTTCTTCTTACCGGAGGGATCAGTGTTGCAAGCAATCAAGTTACAGCACTGCGGGAAGGTCGCCGTTAAAAAAACGTGCTGATCCAAACTGCGCCACCGACCAGAACACCGCCCAGCGCCATCCAAGACAGACGCGCGATACGCCTTTGCGGCCTTGGGGGTGGCGGCGGGTTGTTCATGCGGATCAAGGCGTCTTCTGCCATTTGGGGCAGTTGGGGGCCAAACCGCGCAAGGATGCGCGCAGTCTTGGCAAGGTCACGCAAGAGCGCCTTGGGCCCGATGCTCTGCTTGATGTAGTCTTCGACAACAGGTTTGGCGACCTGCCAGATGTTCATATGCGGGTCGAGCGAACGTGCAACCCCCTCAACCACCACCATCGTGCGTTGCAGCAAAATCAGTTCCGTGCGGGTTTCCATGCCAAAGCGTTCCGTCACTTCAAACAGGTAACTCAAAAGGCGACCCATCGAGATGCGGCTGGCATCCATGCCGAAAATCGGTTCACCCACCGCGCGCAGCGCACGGGCGAATTCGTCGACATCCTGATCGGAGGGAACATAACCCGCCTCGAAATGCACCTCTGCGACGCGCTGATAATCCTTGCGGATGAATCCGAACAGAATCTCGGCATAGACACGGCGGGTATACTCGTCAATCCGGCCCATGATCCCGAAATCATAGGCGATGATGTCACCATTTGATGCAACCTTCAGGTTGCCCTGATGCATATCCCCATGGAAATACCCATCGCGCAGGGCTTGGTTCAGGAATAGTTGCAGCACCCGGGTCGCCAGTTCGCTGCGATCGTGTCCTGCGGCATCCAGCGCATCGTTTATGCCGATATTGGTTCCTTCGGCCCAGTCCATCGTCATGACCCGGCGTCCTGATAGATGCCAAAGCACCTTTGGCACCCGAAAGCCTGTGTCATTCTCGGTGTTCGCGCCGAACTCGGCTGCGGCAGAGCTTTCAAGCCGCAGGTCAAGTTCACCCATGACCACACCTTCGAAATGCTTGATCACCTCCATGGGGCGCAAACGGCGCGACGAAGGAGAAAGCACTTCGATCGCGCGCGCGGCAAAATAGAACGCATCAATGTCTCTGCGAAACGCCCGTTCGATCCCCGGACGCAAAATCTTGACGGCGACAGCTTCGCCCGTATCCGCCAGATGGGCCTTGTGCACCTGTGCCAGCGACGCTGCAGCGACCGGCTCGGAAAAGGATGCAAAGAGCCTGTCAAAGGAATTGCCCAACTCCGACTGGATCGCTTTTTTGGCCTCTGTCATGGAAAATGGGGGGAGCTTGTCTTGCAGGACGCGCAGCTGCACGGCCAGCTCGTCACCCACCACATCAGGCCGGGTCGAAAGGACCTGCCCGAATTTGATATAGGCCGGTCCAAGTGCGGTGAGCGCCCGTACCGCCGGCGGCGTCGTCACATCGCCTTTGTAACCCAGCCACTGAAACGGCCACACCAGTGTGCGAAAGGTGATGCGCAGCAGGGGGCCGGTGTCGAATGCATCCAGCACGACTTTCATCGCACCTGTACGTTCAAGCGTCGCACCTGTCCGGATCAGGCGTATGATATTATGAGGACCGCGCATGCTAGAGCTTCCACCCCGAATGTAGTGCCGCCACGCCCATCGTCAGATTGCGGTACTTGGCATTTCCAAAACCTGCTTTGCGGACCATCCCAAGGAAAGTTTCCTGATCAGGAAAGTTGCGGATCGATTCGACCAGATACTGATAG
>NZ_JAWOAN010000114.1:0-16255 GCF_046498525.1 Yoonia sp. | reverse complement strand
CACCCCCAATTTGGTAGGTACGATCCGGAAGCCGGTGACAAACTCCGTAAAACAGCTGGTCGGTCCAGTGAAGCTGCCCGGGAGCTGCATTGCCCCACAACATACTACCTGCTGATGACACTAAGATAAACAAGGTGCCCGGATATACTTACTGCCGCTTTACAGGATTTATCCACTTCATTCCCACGGCTAAAGAATACTTTGATTGATGAACGTGATCAATATCTGGCAGAAAAAATAAAAAATTCACCAGGTAAAAAAACAGAAACGGCCCGTCATCCGGCCCAGACAATGCGCGGCCTTTCCAAGACGATGTGTGTGGCGCTCGCGGTCGCGACGGCGCCAAGCATCAGCCTGATGAGCTCGGCCGAGGCCTAGGTCATTGACGCGTCGCTTTACACAGGGGGCAAGGCGCGTGTCAGCCGCTCGGCCAGCCTGCATTCTTTGACGGAAGCCGTCGCCTCTGCCAGTTGCCGCGTGAACGGTGGCATCGGAGTAGAGGCGGCGCAGTCCGAGCTTGCAAGTGCGCGTGCTGATTTTGACCGGATCATTGATGGTCTTGTGAACGGCAACCCCGCCCTTGGTATGCCCGGTCCCGAACGGCGCGGTAGGACGTTGACGACACTCGGCCAAACAGCCGCATTATGGGATCCGCTGGATCTGGCAGCCGAACGCCTTGCGAGCGGTTCCGGATCTGATGCCGACGCATTATTCGATCAGACAGAGCAGTTGGCCTCTGTGATTTCGGGGCAGTATTCGGACCCGCAGCAGCTTTTGCAAAGCGATGCGACCGTGCTGAACTTTGCGATCAGACAGCGCACGCTCGCCTACCGCATGACGCGCGAGATGTGTGAACTGGCGACCGGTACGGGGCAGTCGGAAACACAGGCTGGTCTGAAAGCTACGGTTGATCTTTTTGGGCAAACAATGATCGCGCTGCGTGATGGTTTCCCGGGTGCAGGTATCAATCCGCCCCCAAATGACGCCGTGCGCAAAAGTCTGGAGGCCACCTTTGCACTTTGGCAGGAACAGCGGGGCATCTTCGATGCCGCCATCGGTGGCGAACGGCCCACGGCAGAAACAGTTAGTGCCACAGCATCACTGTCTGAGGCGCTTTCCGTCGCCATGAACAACACGATCACACTGTATCTGGTGTCGACCCCGGGACAGGATGGTGTGTATCGCGTCCCGTTGGAGGCTTATTTACGCAATGAACTGACCGGCTGGCTCAGTGAGCCTACGCTCATTGCTACCATAAAGGCGCAAAACGCAGAGCATGCGGCACTGTCCGAGGATGCAATCATCGCGCTTGACCAACAATGGCGTGCGGAGGCGGACGTAGGTAGCGGCCCACTGATTGAAAAGCTCCTGACCGCATCGGTGTCCGATTGGTTGCTAGAACAGCAGGAAGCGACCGCAGGGTTCGTGACCGAAGTGTTCATCATGGACAACAAGGGCCTGAATGTCGCGCAAAGCACCAAGACATCGGATTACTGGCAAGGTGACGAGGCGAAATGGCAGCAAACCTACTCTGTCGGGCCCGACGCGTTGCACATCAGCGAGGTCGAATTCGACGACAGCACCGGGTTTTACCAGTCGCAGGCGTCCCTTCCGATTTCAGACCCGGCCACCGGCGAGGTTATCGGCGCAGTCACCTTCGGTATCAACGTGCAGAACTTGATGTAACTGCACAAAACGACTGCAACGAAGGCGGGCCTCTCGGGGTCCGCCTCTTTTTTGTCGGGAGTCGTGTTTGACGATCAACACCAGAACCGCGCACATGTACCGGCGTCATCAAGGCGCAACCGGTCCAATGGCGCGCAATGCCGTTGTTTGTCTCGCCCCGTTCGCGCCAGTGACTGAAAATGGGATGGTTCCAATAACGGGTCCGTCATGATGCCGAATGGTAAGACCCGCAATTGAAAGCACCTGTCTGCCCGCAGGCAGGTGGCAAGAAGTGAGCGAAAACGACATCGGGCGCTGTTCTTCAACAACAGTTCTTGGCCCATCCAACGCCATTGGATCGGATGTGGTGATGGAACCGTTCCAGAATGCCGCAGACCGCGAGGTTGAACTGCTCTGCGGAGCGCCGGAAGAAGAGCGGACCGAAATTGCGCCTATCGAGACGGAGGGAAAGCAGACATAATGATTCTTGTGTCACGATGCATGAGGGAAAAGCGGACGAACCGGGATGACCGACAAGCAAGAGCCTCCAACCTGTCATGCCATGCCTGCGACCGATGCACTGGATGCAATGGCCGCAGGACCAAACGGGCTTGGCGCTGACGAGGCCGCCCGCCGCCTTGTCACGCACGGGCCCAATAGCCTGCCCGATCCACCTAAGCGCAGCGCGCTGCTGCGGTTCATGTCGCATTTCCACAATGTGCTGATCTACGTACTGATTGCGTCGGCCGGCGTCACAGCTGCGCTGCAACACTGGGTGGATACCGGTGTGATTCTGGCGGTTGTTATCGTCAACGCGGTTATCGGCTATGTTCAGGAAGGCCGCGCCGAACAGGCGATGAAAGCGATCCAGGGGATGCTCGCACCTCACGCGGCCGTGCTGCGCGACGGGCGGCGTTTCAGCATGGACGCGGCTGAGCTTGTACCGGGCGATATCGTGCTGGTCGAGGCAGGCGACCGTGTGCCCGCCGATCTACGTCTAATCGAGGCGCGCGGGTTGAAGGCGGAGGAAGCAATTCTCACCGGAGAATCCGTGCCTGTCGACAAGGGTATTGACCCGGTGCCCGCCGACGCAGCACTGGGCGACCGGACCCCGATGCTGTTTTCAGGGACGCTGGTGGCGGCCGGAACCGGGCGCGGCGTCGTCACCGCCACCGGCACCAATACACAGATTGGCCGGATCAGCGGGATGCTCGGCGATGTGCAAACGCTTACTACGCCCCTCGTGGCACAGATGGACCGCTTTGCCCGCTGGCTGACAGTCTTCATATTGATCGTGGCCCTATCGCTGCTGATCTACGGCTATTTTGTCGGTCACCTGCCGTTTGCCGACCTGTTCATGGCGGTGGTGGGCCTGTCGGTGGCTGCGATTCCCGAAGGCCTGCCAGCGGTGCTGACGATCACTTTGGCTGTGGGTGTGCAGGCGATGGCGCGGCGCAACGCCATCGTGCGTCGTCTGCCCGCGATCGAGACGCTCGGTTCCGTGTCGGTAATCTGTTCAGACAAGACAGGCACCCTGACCCGCAATGAAATGATGGTGGCATCGCTTGCGGCCGCCGGACACATCTATTCCGTCGGTGGCAACGGCTATGCCCCCGAGGGTGCCGTGCGCTGGCGCGAGGCCGACGCCCACCCCGACGAACACGCGGTGCTGATGGAATTCGCGCGCGCTGCAGGGCTGTGTAACGATGCGATGCTGTATTCCCATGAAGCGGGCTGGCGGGTCGAAGGCGACCCGATGGAAGGCGCGCTGATGGCGCTTGCCGGAAAGATCACGCGCGAGGGGGCCGCGCCCTTCCGCCAGTGGACGCGCACCGATGCAATCCCCTTCGACGCAGCCCATCGCTACATGGCCGTTCTTACCCATGATGACGCGGGTCTCGGTTGCATCCACATGAAGGGCGCGCCCGAAGCGGTCCTCGCCCACTGTGCCGACCAACGCGCGGCGCATGGCGGGTCCGAACCGCTCGATCCGGATCACTGGCACCGCATGGTGGAAGAACTTGCAGCCGAGGGTCAGCGGGTGATCGCCGTGGCGACGCGATCGGTGCCGCAGGCCCATACGGTGCTGACCACGGCGGACCTCAACGGACGGCTGACGCTGATCGGATTGATCGGCCTGATCGATCCGCCGCGCGCCGAAGCAATCGCAGCTGTCGCGGAATGTCATGCCGCCGGCATTCGCGTGAAGATGATCACAGGGGATCACGGCGCCACCGCCCGCGCGATTGCCGGTATGATCGGGTTGCAGAGCCACGACCGCGTTTTGACCGGTGCGGATCTCGACAGCATGGACGACGCAGCCTTGGCCGAGGCGGCACTCGAGACCGACATCTTCGCCCGAACATCGCCTGCCCATAAGTTGCGCCTTGTCACGGCCCTTCAGGCGCGCGGGCTGACCGTTGCGATGACCGGCGACGGGGTGAACGACGCCCCTGCGCTCAAGCGCGCCGATGCCGGGATCGCGATGGGGCTCAAGGGCAGCGAGGCGGCCAAGGCGGCCGCCGAGTTTGTCTTGGCCGATGACAATTTCGCCTCGATCGCGGCAGCCGTGCGCGAAGGGCGGACTGTCTACGACAATATCAAGAAGGTGATTAGCTGGACCCTGCCTACGAATGCGGGCGAGGCGATGACCATCATCCTCGCCCTTTTTCTTGGCATGGATATGCCGATCACTGCGGTGCAAATTCTGTGGGTCAACTTGATCACCGCTGTGACGCTTGGACTTGCGCTTGCCTTTGAGCCGTCAGAGCCGGGCACCATGCGGCGTCCGCCGCGCCCGAGGAATGGGACGCTGTTGTCGGGGCAGATGATCTGGCAGGTGGTGCTTGTGTCAGCGCTTTTTCTGGCGGCTGTCTTCGGCATCTTCAGCTATGCCATCGACAAAGGTTATCCCTTGCCACTGGCCCAGACCATGGCGCTCAACATGCTTGTCGTGCTGGAAATCTTCTACCTGTTCTTTATCCGCAATCTGCACGGACCATCCCTGACTTGGGCTGCGGCAAAGGGCACGCGGATCGTTTGGGCCTGTGTCATTGCCGTCACCGTAGCGCAATTCGCCGTAACGTATCTGCCACCGCTTCAAGCCGTCTTCGGCACACAAAACGTGCCTCTGTTCGACGCGGTGCTGATTATCTTGACAGGCATGGTCTTCTTCGGACTGATCGAAACGGAAAAGCAGATGCGCCTTGCCATCCGGTCCGGCAACACCGAACCGGCGGGGTAGCTTTCTAGCAACGCAAACCAAGCAGCACCGGCGGTGTTTTTCCACATGAACCGCCGCCGGTCGGATATCATGCGTTAGCGCGTTGGTCCGTCACAGGCGCTGCAGCGGCATCCGTGAACAAGTCCGCCGGTTCAATCCCGCGTTTTTCGGCACTTGCACGCACGGCATCCTGTAACGCCGCGCTGCGGTCCAGCAGGCGGCGGAAACGTGCCTCATCAAGCACAAGCAGCGTGGAGGGGGCAATGGCGCGTACCTCGGCGTGACGGGGCTTTTGCAGCAGGATCGCCATCTGGCCGAACATTTCGCCGCGACCCAGCCGCCACGTCTGGCCGGCGGTCTCGACCTCCACCGCACCGGACGCGATGAAAAACACGCTCTTGGCAACGCTTTCCTTGCGGATGATGCTATCGCCGGCATTGACGTAACGGGTCTTGAACACCCCTCTCAGCCGTTTCAGCTCGGTCTCTCCCAACGCTGCAAAAAGCGGGAACTGGCGCACCAGTTCTATCCGCTGAAGTGCAATATCAAGCTGTGGCCGATCCTCGGCCGCTGCACGGCGCAGGTCGAGATCCTCCATGAGCTTGGTGTAGACTTCAGCGCCGATCAAACCGTCTTCGCGCATAGTCGCGTATTCACGCTCTTCCAGTCGCAGGGCGGTCCGGCGGATGAACCGGCGCTCCAGTTTCTCGGCATAGCCGGGGTATTGCAGGCGAAGACCTACCAGCGCGGTTTCGACGGCTTCGATCCGTCGCGACAACAACTCATGCAAGAGGTCAGCCAGACGGCGGCCATGGATACGACGTATGCGGCCATCGATAAAGGCCCCCAGATCCCTCAGGACCAGCCGTTGCGACAAGAGCAGTTCGAACCGGTCCGCCGTCATCCAGGCCAGTGGACCCGACAGGCGCAACCGGCTATGCAACAGGCCCGCTGCACGGAACATGCGCCCATAGGCGACACTGCGCCGTGCCGCGCGATTGTATCCACCGCGCCCGCCAGAGCGCGCACCCTCGATCAGACGGTCGGCTTCGGACAGAACCTGCTCGGCCATCCGCGACGATATCGTCCGCTCCCGTACACGTGCGAGGATAGTGTCGCGCTCGTGTCCGGCCAGCGCGATGAGGCCCAATGTGACCCTGTCGCGATCCAGAATGTCAGCACTCTCCTCGGCCTTCTTCACCGCCGCATCGAGCCTCTCTCCAAAGCGCTTGGCTTCTGACCTGACCGTGTCATGGCTCAGCTCGTAATTTTCGGTCGTGCGCGCCACGTCCTCGCGCACGGTTTGTAATGCCACGGCAACAACCTGCCGCGAAAGCGCCTCGTCGATCGGTGACAGGCGATCAAGCCCCAACCGACCAATGACCCAGCGCAACGTCGTACCTTGCACGATCAGGGTAAAAAGCGTGAATCCGGTAGCAAGGATGCCGACCACACGCTGGATACCATCCGGCACGCGGAAACTTTCGGTCACCGCGAGCGCCAGCGCGAGCGTCACGGCACCACGCAATCCGCCCCAGAGTATCGCGACGCGGTAGGGGCGTTCCACCGCAGGCGAAAGTTTCAACGCCGTCAGAAGCGGCATAAGCCCGAACAGTATCACGGCCCGTGCGGCAATGGCGGCAAGGATCACCACGCCAACCAGCAAGAAATCTTCTACCTGCACCTCTTCCAGAAGTCGGGGGATCAAGAAGGCCGCCAGAATAAAGATCAGCGCTCCGGCCCAATGCGCCAGAACGTCCCAAAGCTCGCGCAGGTTCGCCCATGCCTGCGGCGGCAGGCGGCCCGGGCCGGTCAGGTTCAGTGTCAGCCCCGCGGCGACCACGGCGATGACGCCCGACGCCCCGATGCTCTGTTCCGCGCCGATGTAGGCAAGATAGGGCAACGCCACCGAGATCGAAATCTGCGCCAGTTCGTGCCGGCTGAACAGCGCCATGACCCAGACAGCGGCCCGCGCCGCCAGCCAGCCTGTGAACGCCCCACCGGCGATCAGAAGAGGGAAACGGGCAAGCGCGTCGCCAAGGCTTGGATCAGGCACGCCCAGCATCACAAACCCCATGAACAGGCCAAAAAGCGCGATGGCGGCTGCATCGTTCAGCAGACTCTCGCCTTCGATGATCCGTGCAAGACGCCGCGGTGCCGAGATCGACCGGAAGATAGAGACGACCGCCGAAGGGTCGGTCGTGGACACGATCGCGCCGATCAGCAGACAGGCGGCAAGTGGCAGCGCGCTGGCCCATGACAGGGCATAGCCAACACTGAGCGTCGCCACGACCACAGCGACCACCGCAAGCATCAGGATCGGCACCCAGTCGTCGAGCATCCGGCGCAGGTTCATGCCTAATGTGGCCTGAAACAGCAACGTCGGCAGGAACACGTAAAGAAAGACGTTGGACCGGATCGGCAACCCCAGAATGGCTTCCGCCACAGGATTGAGCGCATCGGTCAGGTCGGTTCGCAAGAAGAAGATCGCGCCTGCACCGATCAGGATGCCGACCACAGCAAGGATCACGCTGTATGGCAGGCGCAACCGCGCCGCCAACGGCTCTGCCAGCCCAATCACGAGAAACAGGGACGCAATGACGGTCGTGATAAGAACAATGTCCATGGTATCGAATTACCATAATCTTCGTCGGGCACATTACGAAAACGCCCCCTTTTGGGCGACAACGGCGAAAATTCGGGATGTGCAGCAATCGAAGTCGGCAAGCAGGCGCGGTGCCCGGACAAAAGGCAACAGGCGCGCCGCTTCAATTACGTGATTTGATCTGGTCTGGAAAAACCTGAACGCGGATCAGGCAACTTTATCTGTGGCCGTGATGCCCGAAATTGCCTGAATCAGATTGTCTTCTGTCACTTCTTCACTCGAAAAGGTCCGCATGACCTTGCCGCTGTACATCGCCACGATCCGGTCACTGACATGCAGTACTTCCGGCATTTCAGAGCTGATGACGATGACAGCATACCCTTGGGACGCCAGTTCGCGGATCAGATTGTGTATTTCCGACTTAGAGCCAATATCAATGCCGCGCGTCGGCTCATCCACAATCAGGACTTTGGGATGCATGGACAGCCATTTCCCGATGACGATCTTTTGCTGGTTCCCACCGGATAGATTGCCGACGAGTTGTTTCCAGCCCGGCGTACGGATATCCAGTTTGTCGCGGTATTGGTCAAAAATCGCAACCTCCGCGCCTTCCGCAACAAATGGGCCCGCGGTCAGGTCGCTGACCTGTGGCAATGTCATGTTGTCACGACAATTCATCCCGAGAACCAACCCCTGCCCTTTGCGGTCTTCGGGCACCAACGAAATGCCCATCGCAATTGCATCGGCAGGCGAGTTGATCTTGATCTCGTTCCCATCCAGATGAATGGTCCCGCCACTGGGGTTGCGCAGACCAAACAGCGTTTCGGCGATTTCCGTGCGCCCGGCCCCCACCAATCCGTAGAAGCCCAGCACCTCGCCACGATGCACCTGAAAGCTGACGTCCTGAAACAGTTTGCCACAGGACAAATTGCGGACTTCGAGCGCCACGTCACCAAGCTCATGGGTCACGGCTGCACGGCTCAGGTCGAGCTTGCGGCCGATCATCATCTGGGTCACGCCTTCTTCGTCCGTTTCTGCGGTGACGACAGTGCCCTGATACTGCCCGTCGCGCAGAACTGAAATCCGGTCGGTAATCTTGAATATCTCCTCCATCCGGTGCGAGATATAGACGATGCCGACACCCTGTGATTTCAGATCGGCGATCACATCAAACAGCACGACTTTCTCCGCGTCTGTCAGCGAGGCCGTCGGTTCGTCAAAAATGACAGCCTTGGCATCGACCGTGAGCGCGCGGGCGATTTCGACCATTTGCTGATTGGCGATGGACAGATCACCAACACGCGTTTTCGCGTTGAAGCTAACCCTGAGCTTGGCAAGTATCGCATCGGTTTGTTCATAAAGCCGCGTCCAATCCACGCGGCCGAAAGACTTGCGCGGCAATTCACCAAGATAGATGTTTTCAGCCACCGTCAGTTCTTCGGCGAGGCTGAGTTCCTGATGGATAAAGACGATCCCCTTTGATTTCGCCTGCAACGGCGAGGTCATCACGGTGGGCACTTCCGAAACGATGATCTGCCCTTCGTCAGGTTGGTGAATACCGCCCAGCACCTTCATCAGGGTGGACTTTCCAGCGCCATTCTCGCCCATCAAGGCGTGGACCTCGCCCGGCATGACCGAGAAAGACACATTATCAAGCGCGCGGACACCGGGGAAGGTTTTGACAATTCCTTCAAGCCGCAATGCGGGGGTTTGGTCGCTCATGTCTTCAACTCCTCTTTACCCTTCAGGTTCAGCTGTCGGTCAAGGAACAGCACTGCGATGAGGATCAGGCCGATCACCAGGTTCACGGTTTCGGTGTCTGCGCCGATGTGCCCCAAACCCTTGCGCAGCAACTGAATGGCAACAACGCCGCCCAGTGTGCCTACGATGGAGCCCGCCCCGCCGGTCAGCTTGGTGCCCCCAAGGACCACAGCCGTAATCACCCAAAGCTCGTAAAGCTGGCCGTCGTTGGGGTTGACCGAACCGGATTCGGAATAGAACACCACGGCGGACAGTGCCGCCAGAAAGCCGATGATCATAAAGTTGATCATCATATGCGGGCCGACGCGGATACCGGCGTTCACCGCTGCTTCACGGTTGTTGCCGATGGCATAGGCGTTGCGCCCATGTACTGTGCGGGTCATCACATACCAGATCACAAGGGTAACAACGGCCAGAAACCATGTGGCCGTATGGAGGCCCAGAAACTGCGCCTCGGCAAAGTCCACCAAGGTCCAGTTCAATTCTGACGTCGGATTTTCGCCGTTGTACATAAATACCAGCCCGCGAAAGCCCAGCATGGAGCCCAAGGTGACGATGAAAGCATCGACACCGGTTTTCCAGACGATCAACCCGTTGAAAGCGCCCAAGGCTACGCCCGTCAGCAGGGCGAGGCCCCATGATACGGGGATCACCCAATTACCCAAACCCGCAAAGACCGTCCATGACATGCTGTCCAGCAGGACCACCGCAGCCAAAGCGAAGATCGCACCCACGCTCAGATCAATGTTGCCATTGATCATGATGATGGTCATGCCCATCGCGATAATGCCGATCGGTGCAGATTGCTTGAGAAGCAACAGCATGTTGTCCGCATCCATGAATGCCTTGTCCGAAAGGGACAGGAACTCTCCCGCGACGCTGAAGAAGATCAGTTCAAGCACCACAAAGGCCCAGATCGCGCCGGTCTTTATGAATGGTGTCATTTTTCCCGCCTGCATATCCCCTGCCCCCTATGCGAAATTCGACCAAAGCTTGCCGCGCTTGGCTGCGATATCGAGCCAGACAGCAAGGATGATGATGACCCAAGTCACAACAAACTGGACGTAGAATTGCAGACCGACCAAAAGCAGTCCGTTTTGGATAAATCCTAGGATCAGCACACCGATGACAGTTTTGAAGATCGTGCCGGACCCACCCAACAGGGAGGCACCGCCAAGTATAACCGCCGCCAGAACCTCAAGTTCCATCCCCTGGCCCACGGTGTTCTGTGACCCCAAAGACCGGCTGGCCTGGATAAGACCCGCAACTGCGACACAACCAGCCGACATCAGATAGCAGAAAAAGACCGTGCGCGCGCGTTTGATACCTGAAAACGTGGCCGCTGTGCCGTTGCCGCCGACCGCATAGACTTTGCGACCAAATGGCGTCTTGGCCAAAATGATTCCGAGAAGTGCTGCAAGGGCGAGGAATATCAGGATCGGTACAGGGATACCCAGAGCAGTCCCTTGACCGAAAACGTCAAACCATGTGCCGTCCTTATCTGCAATATCCATGTTCTTGCCGCCTGAATAGGTCAGCGTCAGACCATGAATGGCCGACAGCATGCCCAAGGTGACGATCAGGGAATTGAGCTTCAGGTACCCCACGAGAAACCCTATGAAAGCGCCCAGACACAAGGTCATGGCGAACATGGCCGGGATCGCGAGCGCGGGGCCGATCTTGTCATGCAAATCAAGCACGACGATGGTTGAGAACGACATCATCGAACCAACAGAGAGATCGAGGTTGCCGCTGATCACAACAAAGGTGACGCCCAGAGCCATCACGCCCAAAATGGCAGAAGAGCGGATGACCCCCATGACATTGTCAGGGCTCAGGAACCGTCCATTCGCCAGCGTGAAGCCGATGATAAAAACGGCAAAAGCTATCAGGATGCCCTGTCGCGCCAGTACTTTACCAATATCCTGTTTCGACATTGTCGCCATTTCTTCCTCCCTGAAACCACGAATGTGGCGTGCTGATCCATTTGCGGATCAGACCAAAACCATACCGCCATCAATCATGACGATCTGACCGGTCATATAGTCGCTGTCTGGTGCTGCCAGATAAGTCGTTGTGCCGGTAATGTCGGCCGGCGTCGCCACGCGGCCGCGCAATATCTCGGACGAAAATTCTTCCATTGCCTGACCGGGGCGCTGAGCCGCGCCAATGTCCATCAGGTCCTTATCTACCTGTTCCCACATTTCCGTGGCCACCACACCCGGCGCAAAACCATTGACGGTGATATTATGTTTGGCGAGGTCCCGGGCTGCCGACTGCGTTAACGCAACAACGGCAAATTTGCTGGCGCAATAGGGGGCAACATTGTCGAACCCCTGCCTGCTCGCGATCGAAGCTGTATTGACGATCTTGCCACCGGTGCCCTGCGCGATCATCTGATGGGCGGCCTCTTGTGTGCCGATCATGCACCCCAGCCCATTTACACCCATGATGAAGTTCCAGTTACTTTCGGTCACATCCAGAAAGTTCATCGGCTTGTTGACGCCGGCATTGTTGAACTTCACATCGAGTTTTCCGAATAAAGAAACAGTGTGGGCAATCATATCCTTGACAGCGCTCCGGTCTGTCACGTCAACCTGCGTGTAGGTCACCTTGGCACCAGTTCCATTTGCTTTACCACGGTTCAAGTCTGCGATTTCGGCGACTTTGTCGACGTTGATATCCGCAAAACATACATCGGCACCCTCTTGAACAAGTGCCTCGCCTATCGCGCGACCAATACCTTGTGCGGCACCGGTGACGATACAGGAACGACCAGATACACGGCCCATCCTATCCCCCTCTTTTTATCGATCTCATCTTGAGCGAAGGCGGGAGACCAAAGTCCCCCGCCCCCATCGGGAGGGTCTTTAGAAGACAGGCTTGGTGAACTCGCCCATGTTGTCCTGAGTGATCTTCGGTGTGTCGAAGTAGTTCAGGAACGGCAGTTCTTCGCCGTTAAGCAGGTCAATCGCTGTCTTGAGCGCAGCTTCCGCATCATCGACGGGCGACTGGTAGATAGAGCCCCAGTATTCGCCACGCTCCATGGCCTCGTAGCCTACAGCAAAGTTTGTCGCACCGACGAAGGTGATACCGTCGGTCCGGCCCGCAGCATTTGCCGCATTCAATGCGCCAACACCCATGTTGTCGTCACCGGCATAAACGCCGTCGATGTCATCATATTTCACAAGGAAAGCTTCCATGACCTGCTGTGACTTCTCGCGGTTCCAGTCACCTGGCTGCGTTTCGACCAGTGTGACGTTCGGGCAGACCTCTGGCAGACGATCTTCAAAGCCTTTGGCCCGCTCAATCGCTGTGGTGTAACCCGGCTGACCGGAAATCTGCACGACCCGCGCTTCGTTTTCGATGCCAAGAGCCTCGAAGCGGTCACACATGATCTCGGCGGAACGCGAGCCCTGTGTAATGTTGTCGGGGCCAGAGAAGGACGCGACAAAATCAAAGCCAGCTTCAGCAATGTTGGAATTTGTCACAACGACAGGAATGTCGGCCTGTGCCGCCTTGCGGACCGCAGGGATCACAGCTTCGCCGTTGGTTGGCCAGATGATGATGGCGTCAACTTCTTGCTGGATCAGGTCTTCCATCTGCGCAATCTGGCGGGCTACGTCGCCGCCCGCGTCAAGCACGACAACGTCCACGTTATCATTTGCTTCAGCGGCGGCGATGAACGCCTGCTCATATGTCGTCTGATAGCTGTCAACGCCTACGTTGTTTTGCGTGATGCCGATGCGCATTGGGCTGTGGCCGTCCGCAAATGCGGCACCAGCCGTTGTGATAGCCGCTGTTGCGACGGTTGCAGTCAGAGTTGATCGGAATGTCATTTTTACGTTTCCTCCCAGAAAATCGTTTCATGTTATTTTGGCGCCCCACTCCTCCAGCGGGGAATCGCACTGCCGTCAAGGCAGGTGATGTTGACATCATGGGCACCCTACTGCCCTCCAATCTCTATCATTAATATCCATTATGATAAATTATATGTCCATTTTGGATATTTTAATGATACGATTTGGCCCTCTCAACCTTGATAGTGAACGGGTGCTACGATGTCAGTCAAGAAACCATCCAAAACGAATATATCGCCCCAACAGACAGTTGGTCCACTGCGCCAAGGTACCATTATATCGCTCGGGAGGGGCCACGTAAACGCAATGAACGCAATGACCGGAGATACCATGAGAAGGTTTGCTGCCCCCGAGGCAAAGACAGCCATGCTCCGGACAATTTCGTTTCTGGAGGAACTGGGTGATGAGCTGGAGGACTTTGGCGAGATGTCATCGCCCAATCCAAATCTGCGGATCATGGCGTCACTCATGCGCGGTCACATTGAAGGAAAGATCGTCACCGCGACATCATTGATCGGCGCAAGTAGGGCACCTTACGCGACCGCGAATCGCCGCCTTCACGAAATGTTTGACGCAGGTCTCATCGAGAAAAGGCCCCGCACAAGAAGTGG
This sequence comes from Yoonia sp., assembly GCF_046498525.1. GTDB lineage: Bacteria > Pseudomonadota > Alphaproteobacteria > Rhodobacterales > Rhodobacteraceae > Yoonia. The sequence goes on along the minus strand of NZ_JAWOAN010000114.1, from coordinate 2,530 downwards.
CAAGAGCTACTCGATGCATCCCAGTGAATCGCTTCTGGAATACTGGGTCCAGCTTTCCAATCGTCTGCAACGCCTGTCCAGTGTGCATTACAGCAGCGCCGCAGCGCCGGATACGACAGCCGACTATTATTACGGCGGCACCTATATGAACGTGAAGTCAATACCGCCACTGCAGGTGTTGCCCGATCCGTTAAAGCTTGCGGGCGGCTTGCGGGTCTTGGTCCATGGTGACCCGACATTCATGGTCATGGATAACCTCAAACGCCAGTTTGAACAAACGCTCGGAACACAGATTCATCAGCGGGCCTTTTCCATCGATCGCCTCCGCTACGAGGCGAAGAGGAACGCGGACCATAAGTCTAGTCGATACGATATCATTGCAGTCGATCTTCCGTGGGTTGGTGAATTTGCAGAAAGCAATATCCTGATGCCCCTGGAAGAGGCGATGGACATCGCGCAACTCGATCCCGCCGACTTTCACACCGCAGGCTGGCAAGCCGCGCATTGGGGCGGCAAGCTTTACGGCGTGCCTGCGCAGACAACGCCCGAATTGCTCTTTTATCGCAAGGATCTTTTCGCGGAAAACGGGCTCGCCCCTCCTCAAACGACCGATGAGTTGCTGACCGCCGCTGCCACGCTTCACGACCCTCAGCGCGGGCGGTACGGTATTGCCTGGAACGCAGCGCGCGGCACTGCACTGGGCCATACGGTTCTGATGACATTGGCCGACTTCGGTCAACCTATCCTCGACCTTCCCAAGATCGCGGGCGGGTTCAGGACGGCCCATCTCTCCAAGCGTGAATACCGCGTCACGATCGACACCGATGCGGGACTGAAGGCGGCGGAATTTCTTCTGGAATTAATGAAATACTCTCCACCGGAAATCCTCTCGATGTCGTGGTATGAACGGGTCCGGCCTTATGCCAGCGGGCGCATTGCGATGGCCTACGGCTACACTTTGCTGGCACCCTACTTTGAACTGGACGAAACTTCGCCTGCGCAATTGCAGACCGGCTATCTGCCGCATCCCGCCGGACCAAATGCAACGCCTGTCGCACCCGTTGGCGGCTATATGATGGGCATCCCGGCAAATCTTCCGAAAGAGCGTATCGCCGATGCGGTTGCCGCGTTGCGGGTCTTCACATCGCCGGAAGCGCAAAAGCTGTATGTTCAAAACGGCAGTCGCACGAACCCACGCTATTCCGTTGCAGCCGACCCCGATGTGCGGCGCATGTCGCCCATCTTCGAAGCCGTCGATGCGATGTCATGGCGTGACGAGCTGCAATTCTGGCCACGTCCGCCAATACCGGAAATCAACGAAATCATTCAAATCTGCGGTGAGGAATTCCACGACATGCTGCGTGGAATCGTCACCCCGAAAGAGGCACTGCGTCGCGCACAAGCGAGGGCCGACGCTATTATCTAAAGCACGGTCTACGTGACAACTGGAGGAGAGAACAATGGACCCCAATCGCCTGAAAGGTAAGAATATTCTGATCACCGGTGCCGCTCGCGGCATGGGTGAGGCCAACGCCAAGAACTTTGCGGCCCAAGGTGCCAATGTCTGCATCGGCGATCTGGACGCAGACGAGGCGCAAAATGTGGCGGATGCCATCAACGCCGAAGGCAACGGCAAGGCGATTGCCGTCAAGATGGACGTGACCAAGCGTGAAGACAACGCCGCCGCCGTCGCCGCCACAGTCGAGGCGTTCGGCTCGATCAACGTGGGCCTGTTCAACGCCGGCCTCAACAAGCCCCGGTTCTTCATGGATATCGACGAAGACAACTGGGACATGATCATGAACGTCAACACCAAGGCGATGTGGCTGGGCATGCAGGAAACCGCGCGCCAGATGATCGCCCAAGGCCCGATGGAAGGGCATCCTTACAAACTGATCAACGTAGGCTCGATCGCGTCCCGCAAGCCGCTGGTCGATGTGACCGTCTATTGCACATCGAAATACGGCTGTCTGGCGCTGACACACTGCGGCGCTATCGGGCTGGCCGAACATGGTATCACCGTCAACGGCTATGCCCCCGGTGTCGTTGTGACCCCACTGTGGGAACAGCTCGACAAGGACCTCGTCGATATCGGTTTCAAGGAACGCGAAGGTCAGGCCTATGATGACATCGTCCGCGATGCGCTTCAGATCAAGCGCGTGTCCTACCCTAAGGACATCGTCGGTACAGCGTCTTTCCTTGCGTCAGATGACAGCGACTACATGACCGGCCAGATGATCCACATCGACGGCGGCTGGTGCATCCAGTAACGGGCCAGCTTTTCAAATTCCAAAATTCACAAGGGGCCATGCGCCCCGAAGGAGACCGCAATGTCAGAACGTCCGGGTAATGCCCTTATGCCGAACCTGCTTACACCGCAGGATCTTGAACCAAACTGGGAATGGCGCGAAAAGTTGCCGGCCCATGGCCACATGTCCGTGGATTTCGAACGCCGCATCGACCACGACCGCCTGCGTCGTTACCGGCTCGCGCGGACACGCCAGTCTTTGATAAATTCAAATGCGGGCAC
>NZ_JAWOAN010000106.1:0-31933 GCF_046498525.1 Yoonia sp. | reverse complement strand
TTGTGCGCCCCAGTTCCAGCAGCTTTTTCTGCCCGCCGGACAGGTTGCCTGCTTTTTCTTCTTTCAGATGGTCGATTGTCAGGAATTCGATCACTTCGTCGGCCTTGGCCAGCAGCGCCCGTTCTTCATCGGCGATACGCTTGCGGCCAAACCATGTGTTCCACAGCACCTCACCTGATTGCCCGCCGGGGACCATCATCAGATTTTCGCGTACTGTCATCGAGGAAAATTCATGTGCGATCTGGAAAGTACGCAACAGACCCTTGTGGAACAGTTCGTGTGGGGGCAGGCCGGTGATATCTACGCCCTTCATTGTGACGCGCCCTGACGTTGGCTTAAGAACGCCCGCGATCACATTGAAAAGAGTCGTTTTTCCGGCGCCATTGGGGCCGATCAATCCGGTGATTGTGCCTTCCTCAATGGTCATCGTCGCCCCGTCTACGGCGCGAAAGCCACCAAAGGTCTTGACCACATCTTCAACGACGATCATTCAGCATCCCCTTGCGCACGACTTTGGACGTGTCTTGTTTTGCAAAACGGCGCGGGTAAACCCGCGCCGTTCTATGCTCAACCAATCCGATTAACGGTAGTTGATTGTCGCGTATACGCCGTCGGTGAATTCGATTTCCTGATAGCTACCGGCAGATTCGCCGGGTCCGATCAGTTCAACCGCAGATGCACCGACATAGTCGACATCCTCGCCTGCAGCGATCAGCTCCAGACCTTTGGCCAGTTCACCGGGCAGAATTTCGACACCTGGTGCGTTGGCCACATCAAAGATATGGTCCTTGAAGTCGGCAGAGTCTTTTGACCCGGCCGCCTGCATTGCAAGCATGATCAACGCGGCAGCGTCATAGGATTCGGGTGCGAATGCACCCGTGCCGTCAAAACCGGCAGCAGCGGCCAGTTCGACAAAGATGCCTGCACCGGCATTGTCGGTGCCGGGATATGCGCCGAAAGTGCCGTTCAGTTCGGACCCGAAAGTGTCATTCAGAACCGCACCAACCATGCCGTCAGGCAGGTAGAATGTGTCGAATGCACCTGTGTCGAGCGATGAACGGATGATGCCGGACCCACCTTGGTCAACGTAGCCTGCAACAACCAGCAATTCACCACCGGCAGATGCCAACGCGCCGACTTCAGCGGAATAGTCCGCCTTGCCGTCTTCATGTGCCGCAGAGATCGTGACCGTGCCGCCAGCCGCTTCGAAAGATGCCTGGAATGCGTCAGCTAGACCTTTGCCGTAATCGTTGTTTGTATAGGTCAGCGCAACTTCGCTGATACCGCGGTCCTGCAGAATTTCGGTGATGATCACACCCTGCCGCGCGTCAGATGGCGCTGTGCGGAAAAACAGCCCGTCGTCTTCAGCGCTCGACAGGCCGGGAGATGTGGCCGATGGCGAAATCATCACAACGCCGTTCGGACGGGCGACGTTCTGCAGGATCGCACCGGTGACGCCGGAACAGTCAGCGCCCATGATGGCATCGACGTTGTCGGATGTGACCAGACGTTCGGCTGCGGCTGTCGCGGCACCTGCGTCGATACATGTGCTGTCACCGCGCACGGATGTGACGGTCGCACCGCCCAGCAGCGCGCCGCTGTCGGTCACTTCCTGCATGGCAAGCTCAGCGCCGTCACCCATGGCGGGTGTGATGGATTCAAGCGGGCCGGTGAAACCAAGCACAACGCCGATTTTCACTTCTTCGGCGTGTCCTGCCGCAAAAGCGCCACCAGCCATCATTGCGACCGCAGATGTCGCCAAAAGTAGGTTTTTCATATTTTTCTCCCAAGTTGGATATTTTTATCCTGCGCGCCAATTTAACAGGACGTTTCCAAAAGGAAAGACGGAACGCGAGGTCTTTGTCCCTTTCGGGGTGGACTTGTCAGGCAATTAGACTGCAATGGCCGTCAGTGACCTTCAACGGTGACTTCGACGGCGTCCCAGTTCTGGGCCAGCATGTCGTCCTCGGTGATCCAGTATTGCACCACGCCCTTGTCTTTCCACATCCAGTTAACCAGTTGGTCAGAGTGCAACTGCAACAGAAGATGATGGTGTGTGTGATCTGACACGGCGGTTTGAATTTCGGTTCCCCGACCAAACATCTGATGCCAGCGCCCTTTGGAGGCAATGCGGTATCTGCTGTCAATGTCGTCGCGGACGTCGAAAGGCAGTTTGGCATAGACCTCGGGGCTTTCGTTGGCGGCGGCTACCAAGGTTGCTGTCGTGGCTTCTTCGATACTCAAAAGCTCGCCTTGCGTGAATTGATAGAACGGCTTGAAGGGCGCAGTCTGGCCGCCCGTATCGCGGATTTGCGCAAAGTAGCGTTCGAATGTCGCGACATCGTCCAGTGTCATCTGGTCCCACGGTTCATGTGATACCGCCCAGATGCTGACCTCGTCCACGAATTGAGAGAATGCATCTTGGTCGTTCAAAAGCGTATCAAGCGCCGCTTGATAGCTGCCGCCGTAATCCTTTACGCGTTTCCTTACCTTGTTGATGGTATCTTCCACATCGTCCCGTGCCAGACGGATGGACATCGTGAAACGGTGCGCCGAATCCCAGAAATAAGGCCGTGCAAAATCGGGCAGGGTCTTGCGGTAATTCATGGGAGAGAGATTGCCGGACGCCTGACGGGGCAAAAGGTCTGCCATCAATTCGCGTGCGTCGTCGTCCTTGTTTTGTCTGGCCATTGGCAAGAGAACGAACTCGACAGGCCAGCGCGGAAAGGTGTCGGGCGCGTTTTCGCGGGCGTAGCCTTTGACGTAATAGCCCCAGTCCGGGCCGTCATAGATCGGTGCGATATCTTCGGGAGGGTCCGTCGCTGTGTTCGCGATCCGGGGCAGATAGATGACTTTCCCGCGATGCGGTCCGTCGGCGGACGTGGTCATGAAGAACGCCATCGCGCCGGATGTGGGCATGCCCTTGGGCAAAAGCGGGTCAGGGACCGTGCCAAGATCGATCTGGGCAAGATGATGCATCGCGCGCCCGTCCGTGTCTCTGGGCCATGGCGTATCACCCAGTGTGGGCAACCCACCCAGCCAACTTGTGCCACCGAATTCCACGTCCAGATCGAACCGTTGCAGGCGCACGAGGGCCACACCGGGGGTCCGCACAAAGGTCTTGCCGCGCAGATCACGCCGGTCGATTTCCTTTGCCAGCCGGTCGATCTCGTCGGGTGACAATGCCGCCAGACGGTTGGTGGCGATAATCCTGTCGACATTGGCGCGAAAGGCGTCCCCGGTCTTGAAGCCGGCAAGGCGCGAGAAAACGATATAGAGTTCGTCATCCTTGATCTGTTCGGGGTCTTCGTCGGGTGAAAGCTGTCGCTGCAAAGGCGCGGGTGCGGGCTGTGGAGCCCTTTCAAGCGGGGCAACGGCGAGGGGTGTCACGGGCTTTTGCGCTGGTGGCGCGGACGCAGGTTTGCGCCTGAACATACCCAGCGCGTAAGCTGCTGCCACAAGAACAGAAAGAATGCTCAGGGCGGTCAGTCGCAATTCGGTGTCGCCGGTGAATTCGGCGTAGAGGGCCAGACCAATTGTCGGAACGGCCAGAAGGAGAACAAGTTTCTTGAAGAAATCTGTGACCATCGCGGCCTGTCAGACCGACAGTCGGGCAGCGTGACTGCCGCGTTCGCGGTAAGGCGTCGTGTCATAATGCGACCGGTAGCATTTTGAAAAATGAGAAGGTGAAGCAAAGCCACACGCCAGCGCCACGTTGATGACGGTCATATCGGTTTGCATCAGCAGGTTGCGGGCCTTTTGCAGGCGCAGTTCCATATAATAGCGCTTGGGGCTGCGCGACAGATACCGCCGGAAAAGCCGCTCAAGCTGGCGGGTCGACATGCCCACATCCTTGGCGAGGATCGCAGGGCTGATCGGGTCTTCGATGTTTTGCTCCATCATCTGGATCACGCGGCTCAGCTTGGGGTGGCGTACACCGATCCGGGTCGGAATCGACAGGCGCTGCGTGTCCTGATCGGTCCGAATGGCCGAATAGATCAACAGGTCGGCGACCGCATTGGCCAGATCTTCGCCATGCTGGTCGGCGATCAGCTTGATCATAAGGTCTATCGAGGCCGTGCCACCTGCAGTGGTAATCCTTTTGCCATCGACCACAAAGACCGATTTGGTCAAATTGACCTCTTCGAATTCCTCGGCAAAACTGTCCTGGTTTTCCCAGTGGATCGTCGCTTTCTTGCCATCCAGCAGGCCGGCTTTGGCCATGGTATAACCTGCCGTACAAAGTCCGGCTATCGTCACGCCTCGGCGCGATTCCCGGCGTATCCAATTCAAAAGCCGTTTCGTTGTGGCCTTCTGAACATCGATCCCGCCACACAGCATAACGGTATCTTCGCGGTCCAACTCATCAAGGCCACCGTCAACCCGAAAGATGCAGCCGTTCGAACAGGCAGCTTCATCGCCGGTCTCACTTACGATCAACCATGAATAAAGGTCTTTTCCGGCAGTTCGGTTGGCAATGCGCAGGCTTTCGATCGCTGCGGCAAAGCAAAGCATGGTGAAGTTTTCCATGAGGACAAAAACGAACCTGCGGGGTTTGCCTGCATGATCAACTTCAACAATCTGGGGTTCGTCTGACATCGCCGGTTTCCGTGGTCGGGTATTACGAAAACGACCTCAACAGGTTTGAAAGCTGCCCACAAGAGGCAATATGACCCCTACAGGCAGGTTTCCTGCAGTAAAACTTCGTGATTTTCCCATTGGCGCGCCGGACGCTCCGCGTTATACGCTGGGCCTGATATCGCTAACTGACCTCTTATATGGAGCAAGACAATGACTGACTGGCAAAAATCTGACTGGCGCAAAAAGCCCCGGGTCCAGATGCCTGAGTATACCGATGCAGCCGCGCTGAGCGCTGTTGAAGGTCGTCTTGCGAGCTATCCACCGTTGGTCTTTGCAGGCGAAGCACGCAACCTCAAAAACGAGCTTGCCGCCGTCAGCCGTGGCGAGGCCTTCCTGCTGCAGGGTGGCGATTGCGCCGAAAGCTTTGCCGAGTTTTCAGCCGACAGCATCCGCGATACATTCAAGGTGATGCTGCAAATGGCGATGGTCCTGACCTATGGCGCAAAAGTGCCCGTGGTGAAGGTGGGTCGTATGGCAGGCCAGATGGCCAAGCCGCGTTCGGCCCCGACTGAAACAGTGAATGGCGTGGAGCTGCCCAGCTACCGCGGGGATATCATCAACGGTTTTGATTTTACCGCCGAAAGCCGCAACCCTGATCCCGAGCGGATGCTGCAGGCCTATCTGCAAGCTGCCGCGACGCTGAACCTGTTGCGCGCCTTCTCGACGGGTGGTTTCGCGAATGTGCATGAGGTTCACAAATGGACCCTCGGCTTTACCGACAGCAACGAGGTCGCGAAATACAGCGACATGGCTTCGCGCATCAGTGACACGCTCGACTTCATGGAAGCAGCCGGGCTGAGCACGGACCGGAACCACGAGTTGCAGACCGTGGATTTCTATACCAGCCACGAAGCCTTGCTGCTGGAATACGAAGAGGCGCTTTGCCGTCTGGATTCGACCTCCGGCAAGTGGCTGGCTGGCTCCGGTCACATGATCTGGATCGGTGACCGCACGCGCCAGCCCGATGGCGCGCATGTGGAATTCTGCAAAGGTGTGCAGAACCCCATTGGTCTCAAGTGCGGCCCAAGCATGACGACAGGCCACCTCAAGGCGTTGATGGCGTCACTGAACCCCAATAACGAAGCAGGGCGCCTGACATTGATCGCCCGCTTTGGTGCGGGGGCCGTGGGCGAGCATCTGCCGCGTCTGATCAAAGCCGTAGAAGAGGAAGGGGCCAATGTGGTCTGGACCTGTGACGCGATGCACGGCAACACGATCAAATCGTCTTCAGGCTATAAGACACGTCCGTTCGAAAGCGTGCTGCGCGAAGTGAAGGAATTCTTCGCGATCCACAACGCCGAAGGCACCGTGCCGGGTGGCGTGCATTTCGAGATGACGGGAAAGGATGTCACCGAATGTACCGGTGGTGTCCGTGCGGTCACCGACGAGGACCTGTCCAGCCGCTACCACACGGCTTGCGATCCGCGTCTGAACGCATCGCAGTCGCTGGAACTGGCGTTTCTTGTGGCCGAAGAACTTTCTGCACGTCGTAACACGATCGGGCAGGCCAAAGCCGGTTGATCAGCCGTTATTGATGACAATTCTGAGGGCCGGGCGCAGTACGTCCGGCTTTTTTTCTGGCGCGCGGTGAATCAGCGTTTTGTGATCCAGTTGCACCCCGACCGGTTCATGCCTGATCCGTGCGTCTGGCGGGATCGAAAAGCGTCGCGGCCGTGTTCCGGGGTCTTGATCGGTGACCAAAGCGCCCAGAATACGGGTCGTCCTGTCGTCCTTGTCACGCAGCGGCAAAAGCAGCATCGTCGCCTTCAATGTCGGCCGAAGCAGACTGCAGGGTGACATAAGAGGAATACCGACGATGGCGGGCGTCGTGAATGCGGTCTCCAAAAGCGATTGCAGTTGTTCGCGGGCATCCGGCATGAACAATGTACTCAACGGCATCCCGCGCGCGTCCATTTTCAGAAGATCATGCAACCGCTGCCCCGCAACCCGAAAGCGGGCTGTGCCCGGTGCAACCCGTTGCAGGATAAAGGCGTGGGGCAGGGCATGGTCGATCTTGCTGGGCGCGATGTCGGTGCGGGCAGGCAATTGTTGCGTATGGCGCAGGGTGTGCCAGTAGTGTTCAAGATTTTGCAGGACCGGATCTTGAAGTCCTGGCATTTGCGCGTTGCGTCGTTCCTTTGATTGCTTGTCCATGTGCGTACTCATTCCATCGTTACCCAGCCTCGACATGAGGCATACTATTTCACTGTTATGATTGCCTCCTAGCAAACTCTGTCGCGTTAACCATTTAAGAAAGTGTTAAATGGTTAACGGGTCGGCAGGCTGCCGCCCCCTTGCTCCCTCTTGCAGATTGGCTTTAGGTGCACAGGCAATTACAGACAGGCAGCACTCTATATGACACATTCCATGACAGCCTTCGCAAGCCGGACAGGTACATCTGGTCCGATATCCTGGAGTTGGGAGATGCGGGGCGTCAACGCACGTGGGCTTGATCTGCGATTGCGGTTGCCCGATGGCATTGACGGGTTGGAGCCTGCACTGCGATCTGCGCTGACGACAGCATTGGAACGGGGCAACGTTACAGTGAACTTGCGCCTGAACCGCGAAGAAACGGGTGGCGCGCTGGCGGTGGATGAACCTCATCTGGATCAAGTGCTCAAGGCGCTTGATCAGGTGCAGGAACGCGCATTCGCGATGGGAGTGACCTTGGGCCAGCCCACGGCGGCCGATGTCTTGACCCAGCGCGGTGTCTTGATCGCGGCAAACGCCGAAGAAGATACCGCAGCCCTTGCCGCCGCTTTGATTGCAGATATCGGACCTTTGGTGGCCGATTTCGTCGCGATGCGGGCAGTCGAGGGGGCCGCACTTCAAGCCGTCGTTACAGATCAGTTGGACCAGATTGCAGCATTGACCAAAGCCGCGGCAATCGCCGCCCAAGCGCGTGCGCCGCAAGTAAAGGAAAACCTGACGGCTGCTTTGCGCAGGGTGATGGAAGCTGTCGGTGACATCGAAGAAACGCGGGTCGCGCAAGAACTTGCGGTGCTTGCCGTGAAGTCTGACGTGACCGAAGAGATCGACCGCCTCAAAGCCCATGTCGCTGCTGCGCGTGACCTGTTGGCAGCAAGCAAGCCTGCGGGCCGCAAGCTCGATTTTCTGGCGCAGGAATTTAACCGTGAGGCGAATACGCTTTGCGCCAAGGCCCAAGCCTCCGCGCTGACGGCCATCGGGCTTGACCTCAAGGCGGTCATCGACCAGATGCGCGAACAAATTCAGAATATGGAGTAACCGATGTCCCGACGCGGTCTATTGATCATCCTGTCATCACCTTCCGGGGCGGGAAAATCCACATTGGCGAGCCGTTTGCGTGCTTGGGACGACACGCTGCAATTTTCGGTCTCTGCCACGACACGCGCCCCGCGTGAGGGCGAGGTAAATGGCGTGGATTACTATTTCGTATCCGTCCCTGAATTTCAGGATCAGGTCGCACAGGGCGGTATGCTGGAACATGCGCGGGTGTTTGGAAACTATTACGGATCCCCCAAAGCGCCTGTGCAGACCGCCATCGAAAGTGGCCGCGATGTCCTGTTTGACATCGACTGGCAGGGCGCACAGCAAATCAGCAATTCGTCCTTGCAGGAACATGTCTTGTCGATCTTCATCCTGCCTCCCTCCATCACTGAATTGCACCGCCGCTTGATCAGTCGCGGGCAGGATTCGCCGGAGGTTATTGAAGGCCGGATGCAGAAAAGCTGGGATGAAATTAGCCACTGGGACGGCTACGACTACGTGCTGGTCAATGACGATCTGGATGCCACGGAACAGCAGCTCAAGACGATCATCAGCGCCGAGCGTTTGCGCAGGTCGCAGCAACCGGACCTTGTTGATCACGTCAGGAAACTACAATCGCAATTTGGAGAACGGACATGAGCCTTTACGCACTTGGTGATCTTGCCCCGCAGGTTGACGAAACCGCATGGGTCGCGCCCGGCAGCCATATCATCGGGGATATTGTTCTTCAGGCCAAAGCCTCTGTCTGGTTCGGCTGTACGCTGCGCGGTGATAATGAACGCATCATGATCGGCGCAGGCAGCAACGTGCAGGAAAACTGCGTAATGCATACCGATATGGGGTTTCCGCTGACAATCGGCGCGGGCTGCACCATCGGACATAAGGCGATGCTGCACGGGTGTCAGATTGGTGAGAATTCCTTGATCGGGATGGGCGCCACCGTGCTGAACGGGGCCGTTATCGGAAAGAACAGTCTGATAGGGGCGGGGGCGTTGATCACCGAAGGCAAGGTCATCCCCGATGGGTCATTGGTGATGGGTGTCCCGGGCAAAGTCGTCAGAGAGCTTGATGAGGAGGCCATAGAGAGCTTGCGCTTGTCCGCACTGCACTATCAGGACAACGCGGCGCGGTTCGCGCGTGATCTACGGGCGCTGTCCTAGACGTCGTTGGTGATGGGTGGCACGATCAACAGGTCAAAATCGATATCCGGGGCATGTGCATGCACTTCTGCGCGCACCATATTTGTGTTTGGCATGTCTTCTGTGATCACTCTGTAACGCCCGGCAAACCTAAGTTCCTGAAGCCTTTCGGCCACCTCGATCGCGTCGAAATCAGCACCAATCAGAGGTGAGAAGATAAATTCGGGTTGAATCCGGTGCAACATATCGTCATCGAAATCACCAAATTCCGTAAAGCTGCACCTGTCAAACGCAGTGGTCGGACGTCCCTGTGCCTGCCAGCGTGCAAGATCGCCAATGACAAGGATAGCCCGCGTGGATTTGTATTCTTCGTCTGCACACTGATGCGCGTCGTGCCTTCGCGCAAACTCATTCATTGGTATTGCCGTCTCTTCGTGGTTAACGCAGGTTGTGAATGATTATGGGGCAAGGAATCCATAAGGCAACCTTGGGTTGCCTTATGGGGGTGGTTTTCCTCAGGAGACCCGCGCCCCGAGGTTTCTGAATGGATTGAAAAGGCATAAGAAAACGGTATGAGCGTTGAACAAATTGTTTCCGTAATACATGCACTTCCGATGGCCGTCTTGCTGATCGGTCGTGATGAACGCGTGCGCGCGGCAAATCCTTGTGTCGATGCGATCCTCGGGACGGATTTGGTGGGCAAACACTATATCACGGCCCTGCGCCAGCCCGCAGTGATCGCAGCGATCGGAGAAACACAGCGCTCCGGCGCGGCGCAGGTCGTGCGTTATAACGGACGGTCCGGACCCAAGGACACGGTCTACAAGGTAAGTGTCGCTGCCGCTGATGGCGATATTCTTTTGACCTTCGAAGACCAGACTGCAGCAGAAGAAGCCGGACAGATGCGGCGGGATTTTGTGGCGAACGTCAGCCATGAACTGCGCACGCCTCTGACCGCGTTGCTGGGTTTCATCGAGACACTGACCGGTGCCGCGCGCGATGATCCTGCTGCACGTGATCGTTTCCTCGGCATCATGGCGCATGAGGCGAACCGGATGACGCGGCTGGTCGATGATCTGATGTCACTCAGCAGGGTCGAAGAAGATGAGCGTGTGCGCCCGCGCGAGCACGTCGATCTGGCGGCCTTGCTGTCCTCTGTGATCAAGGGGTTGGAGCCGCAGGCCAGCGCGGCGGGCGTGACTGTGACGCTCGATTTGATGACAAGTGATGAAATTGTGCCCGGGGATGCGGGCCAGTTGGTGCAGGTTTTCACAAACCTTGTTGAGAACGCCATCAAATACGGCGCCTCCGGCGGTGAAGTGTCGGTCAGCCTGATGCCGCGCGAGATGCACCAGCGATTACGGCGGGAAGCCGTTCAGGTCAGCGTTGCGGACAGGGGCGACGGCATCCCCGAACACCACATCGCCCGACTGACCGAGCGATTCTACCGTGTGGACAACCATAGATCGCGCGAAGTGGGCGGAACGGGGCTGGGGCTTGCGATTGTCAAGCATATCATCAACAGGCACCGCGGGCGGCTGCTGATTGAAAGTGCGGAAGGTGAGGGGACGAAGGTTTCGGTTTTTCTGCCCGTCAGCGCCGTGTCATAGGATATTTGCATGATTGTCATGATATGTCGTCGGATTGTTGCACAGGGTTGCAACAAGCGCTGGTATCGCCATTTTCGGTCACCATACCCCTCGCGCGTGACACCTTTGATTTCCGCGCCCCGGTTGGTTAAACCAATGGTGCTGCTGTCGCGGCTACTGGCACGCGGTCTGACGCAGCCTTCTTTGAAAAAGCACGGAGAGGGATTATCTTCACGATGATTTTCCTGCTAAACATGAATAAACATCCTGCGGCGCAAATGCGAGCGCCCATGTTAGGAACCCAGATATGGAAGATATGATCCCTATAGACCAAAAGATGAGCACGATGCAGGATTCCAAAATCAGTGCCCGTGGCGTCCAAGTCTATTATGGCGATACCCATGCCATCAAGGATGTCAGCGTCGAGATTGCTGACAAGACTGTCACGGCCTTTATCGGTCCATCCGGCTGCGGCAAGTCCACTTTCCTGCGTTGTATCAACCGGATGAACGACACAATTTATTCAGCGCGGGTCGTTGGCGATATCCTGATCGACGGCGAGGACATCTACGATCCCAAGGTCGATCCGGTGCAGTTGCGCGCCAAGGTGGGCATGGTATTTCAAAAGCCCAATCCCTTCCCGAAATCGATCTACGACAACGTGGCTTACGGCCCCAAAATTCATGGGTTCGCCCGCAACAAGGCCGAGCTGGACGATATCGTCGAAAAATCGTTGCGCAAAGCCGCACTTTGGGGCGAGGTGAAGGACCGGTTGGATTCCCCCGGTACCGGCTTGTCTGGTGGACAGCAGCAGCGTTTGTGCATTGCGCGCGCGATTGCGACAGCACCCGAGGTGCTTTTGATGGACGAGCCCTGTTCTGCGCTTGATCCGATTGCCACGGCACAGGTCGAGGAACTGATCGACGAATTGCGCCGGAGTTTTTCGGTCGTCATCGTCACGCACTCCATGCAGCAGGCGGCACGTGTCAGCCAGAAAACAGCATTTTTCCACCTGGGTAGCCTTGTGGAATACGACGACACCGACAAGATTTTCACCAACCCGCAGGACCCGCGCACGGAAAGTTATATTTCCGGCCGGATCGGCTAAGGAGCTGTCATGATGAACGAACATATTTCGTCAGCCTACGATCGTGATCTGGAAGGCATTACGACCCTGATCATGAAGATGGGCGGCCTTGTGGAAGAGGCGATCCTGAAGGCCGTGAAATCGCTTGCCGACCGCGATGTCGAACTGGCAGAAGAGGTGCGCGCGGGTGACAAGGTGATCGACGCCCTCGAAATCCAGATCAACGAGGAAGCCGCACGCACGATTGCGCTTCGTGCTCCTGTTTCCAAGGACTTACGATCTGTTCTTACGGTGTTGCGTTTGGCTGCGTCGCTTGAGCGAATTGGTGACTATGCGAAAAATATCGCCAAGCGCACCAGCGTTCTGGTTGAGATGAACTCTGTCAGCGGGTCCGATGTTGCCCTGCGCCGCATGGCACGCGAGGTCGAGCAGATGTTGAAGGACACGCTTGATTCCTATCTGCGTGGCGATGCCGATCTTGCCGAGGACGTGCGCCAGCGCGATCAGGAGGTGGACCAGATGTATAATGCCCTGTTCCGCGAATTCCTGACCTTCATGATGGAAGATCCGCGCAATATAACCGCCTGCATGCATCTGCATTTCATGGCCAAGAACATTGAACGTATGGGTGATCTGACCACCAATATGGCCGAACAGGTGATCTATCTGGTGACCGGTGAAATACCCGAAGAGGCCCGGCCAAAGGGTGACAGGACAGCTTATGTGACTGATCCGGGTTAAGCGAATGGTACAAGAACCGCATGTCCTTATTGTTGAGGATGAGGCCGCCCAGCGGGAAGTGCTGGCCTATAATCTGGAGGCCGAAGGGTTCCGCGTGACCCGCGCCGAAAACGGCGAAGAGGCGTTGCTTTGTGTTGATGAGGATGCGCCGGATGTGATCGTGCTTGACTGGATGATGCCCAATCTGTCGGGGATCGAGGTGTGCAGGCGCCTGAAGAACAAGCCGGACACACGGAGTATCCCGATCATCATGCTTTCGGCGCGGTCCGAGGAGGTGGACAAGGTCCGCGGCCTCGAAACCGGTGCAGACGATTATGTGGTGAAACCCTATTCGGTATCGGAACTGATGGCACGGGTGCGCACGCAGTTGCGACGGGTGCGTCCAGCGACCGTGGGTCAGGTCTTGACCTATGATGATATCGTACTCGACGCGGAAACCCATCGGGTGATGCGTGATGAAACCCCGTTGAAACTCGGCCCGACAGAGTTTCGGCTTTTGTCCACATTCATGGAAAAACCGGGTCGCGTCTGGTCACGCGATATGCTGCTTGATCGCGTCTGGGGGCGGGATATCTATGTCGATACACGGACCGTTGATGTGCATGTGGGCCGTTTGCGCAAAATCCTGACAGAACACGGAGGCAGTGATCCTGTCCGCACCGTGCGCGGGGCAGGGTACGCGTTGGGTTAGCGTCCCCGCAGTCCGTTGTGGGCCAAAGCCCCATCGACCTTTGCAAACCCATACCGGATTGAAACGGTCGCAAGATCATGCACGACGATCACAAATTTGGCTGAAGATACTGGGCAATGATAAAGACGACGTAGGCAACCATCATAGCGATCCCGATTGGCCGCGTGAGCCTGCCCACCGCCATCATCCAGACGGCAAATCCGATGGCCACCCCGACCGTCACCCAAAGTTCCATACCCAGCAGGACAGGATCGACATCGAGCGGCTTGATCATTGCAGTGAGCGCTATGATCGAGAGGATATTGAATGTGTTGGACCCGATGATGTTGCCAAGGATCAGCCCGACGGATTGTTTGCGCGCTGCAGCTATACAGGTTGAAAGCTCTGGCAGGGAGGTGCCGAAGGCCACGACCGTCATGCCGATCACGGCTTCGGGGACACCAATCGCGGTTCCTGTCTGTACGGCCCCCTTGACCAGCAATTCGGACCCGACAGCCAGCGCCGCCAGACCACCCAACAGGATCACGACAGCGCCTTGTATCGTCGTGATGCCAACACTGGCTTCTTCTTCGTCATCTTCTTCGATGACGATGCTGTCGGTCTTGTACTGATAGACAACGAAAGCGACCAGAATGGCGAACATCATCAGGCCAAAGACCAGACTGAAGCTGTCCGTGAGCATACCATACGCCATGATCGCCGTTGCCAGCAGCATCATACCCAGATCTTTCGCCAAATGCTTTGGGTCTGCCGTGACTTTGAAAACAAAGGCCGTGGCACCCAGCACCAGCAGGATATTGGCGACGTTGGAGCCCAGAACATTGCCCAGCGCAATTCCCGGATAGCCCTGCAAGTTGGCGTTCACGGAAGTAAACAGTTCTGGCACCGATGTGCCGAAAGACACGATGGTCGCCCCGATGAAAAGCGGCGACAGGCCGGTGCGTTCGGCGACGAAAACGGCAGCATCGATGGTCCAGTCCCCACCCTTGATCAACAGATAAAGGCCGAACGCCATCGCGCCTGCGGCCAGAACAAAAAGCTCGTAGGTGGTAAGTTCAACCAACGTTTATGTCCTGAATTATCGTCTTTTGCGCCGCAGTTTGACCGGCCAGATAAAGCATTTGGAAAGGGAGTGTAATAGCAATTGTCGCTACCGTCTGAACTGGCAATTTCTTTTCCCCGCTATTCCCTGTCCCCTCTACATAAGGCGCAACAGGCAGCTTTAAAGATGCAAATATGCCGTTGTTCTAAAAAGCAAAAGGGAGCGGTGCTTTCGCGCCGCTCCCAGCAGTGTTTTCGCTTTGGTGGGGCTACTGCGCCGCCACTTTGGACCTTGTCATTTGCGCGAGGAAATAAAGAGCGGCGGCTGAGCCGATGCCGATCAGATCGGTAATCAATCCCCCGGCGATCATGCAAAGGGCGGCAAACAGAAGCCCGATCCGGATAGGCCAAGCCGCGCGGTCTCCGACCCACCAGCCCTGAACGCCCGATGACAGCAGGAACACGCCGAATATGGCGGTGATGGCGGCGCGGGTCACTTCGAACCATGCGCCGTCCATCAGGATCGCACCGTTATAGAAGAACATGAAAGGCACGATGAAGGCAGAGATACCGATCTTGAATGATGCCATCGAGGTCGCCATGGGGTTTGCCCCCGATATCCCTGCTGCTGCATAACTGGCCAAGGCCACAGGTGGCGTGATGGCCGAGACAACAGCGAAATAGAACACAAAGAAGTGCGCCGTCAGCATCGGGATTCCCAACTGCACAAGACCGGGGGCAACGACCGACGCGGCAACCGCATAGGCCGCCGTTGTCGGCATCCCCATGCCCAGCAGGATCGCAATGCACATGGCAAAGAAAAGGGCGAGCAACTGGTTAGCTTCGGCGATGTTCAGCAGCACCGAAGAGAACCGGGCGCCGACACCGGTCAGCGAGATGACACCGACGATGATACCCGCACAGGCACAGACCGCGATGATCTGGATCGACATGACGCCCGCCAGCTCGAACGCCTTGGTGACGGAACGGAGCCCCATCCTGTAAGGCGTGAACCAGCTGACCACAGCGGCAGAGGCGGTGGCCAATGTGCCCGCGCGGATCACGGAATAGCCCATGAAGAGCGCCCCGATCAGAATGACGATCGGCAGGAACAGGAACACGCGTCGGACCATCTGTTTCAGCTTGGGCAATTCATCTTCGCGCATCCCGCGCATACCCAGTTTTGCTGCTTCGAAATCGACCATGAAGTAGATCGACACGAAATAAAGCGCCGCCGGAATGATCGCGGCAATCGCGATATCGGTGTATGGGATGCCCGTGATCTCGGCCATGATGAACGCACCGGCGCCCATGATCGGCGGCATGATCTGCCCGCCGGTCGATGCCGCAGCCTCGACCGCGCCAGCCGTCGTCGGCTTGTAGCCGACCTTTTTCATCAGCGGGATCGTCAAAGACCCTGTCGCGACCACATTCCCCGCAGAGGTGCCGTTGATCATGCCCATCAGGCCGGATGCAAAAATCGCCACTTTTGCGGGACCGCCACGGGCACGACCGGCAACGGCAAAAGCGAAGTTCACGAAATAATCCCCGACCTTAGAGGCCTGCAGGAAGGCCGCAAAGATGATGAACAGGATGATATAGGTCGAAGACACGGCGGTTGTCGGCCCGAGAATACCCGCATCGGTGTAGACTTGGCTGAAGAAACGCTGCCATGTGATATCAGGCGCATTCAGGAAGCCGGGAAGCAGGTCGCCGATAAAGACATAAAGCAGGAATACACCTGCAATGACGATCAGAGCCATGCCCGCGACACGGCGTGTCAGCTCCATGATCAGTGCGGTGCCTGCAACGGCGGCAATACTCATCCCGATGGGGGCGAAGGGTGTGCCGGTCGAGTTCCGCATGAGCGTACCGAAAATGGTGATCAGGTAGATTGCAACGGCAATACCGCAGACGCTGAGCACCAGATCGGCAGGTGCGATGGTTCCGCGCATCCGCGGCCGTATCCAGCCAAGAACTGTCCCGGCAATGGTCGCAGCGATCAGCGGGTAGCCGTAATGATATATCTCTGCCGTGCGGATCCCTTCATCAAGACCGTTCCACATCACCCCAGCTTGGATTTCCGCAGCGAAACCAAGTGCAGTGTAGCACGCATAAAGGGCAGGCAGCAGGGCAAGGTAGGCCAGATATTCCAGCGGGCCATGTGCGTCTGCGCCCTCGTCGGGAAAGGCGCGGGCCGAATAAAGCGTGAAGCCAAGGATCAGCGCACCAGCGATGTGCACGATGCGAAAGTTCCATGTCTCCATAGGAAAGACGGGCAGGAAGGGCAGCTCTATGCCGGTCCATGCCTCGACCGACCAGCCGTTGAGGGCCGCCATGTGGAAGATTGCATAAAACGCCGAGATGCCGGCGACGACAAAATATGTCCGTCCGGTGAATATCCGGCGGTTATGTTCGACCGGTTCTTCATCGACACCATCGGCAAGGACAGGGCCCTCGGTCTGGTCGTCTTTTTGGGTATCGGTGTTCATTCTATTGTCCTCGCATGCGGCCAGATTGCCCTGACGGACTTCAAGCGTGCATCAATCCTGTCGGGAAAATCAAGTATGCCGGGGCCGCGCGCAATGGCGCGGCCCCGGTTGATCATGGCTTAGTTGCCAAAAATCTGGTCGGCTGGAATGTCTGCGCCAGCGTTCTCGATGAACCACTCGGCGGCACCCGGGTGCCAAGGCAGAACGCCTGCATTCTTGGTCCAGTTCTCGGGCAGCGTGGAACGGGCCGCACGGTGGATGTTCACCATACGCTCGTTGTCGGACATGACGACATCGACGGCCGCCTTGACGAACGAGGCTGGCAGTTCGCAGTTTGCAATCGCAAAGTTCCACATCGACACAGAGCGCGCGGGCGCTTCGAGTGTCGTGTATGTGTCGGCTGCAATTTCGAAATCCGCCACAGGGAAGGCCGCTTGAATCTTGGCCTGCTCTTCTTCGGTGAACTCGATGATGTTCACGTCGGTTTGAACTTCCAACTGGCTGACAGCAGGCACAGGTACACCGGCTGCGAACGCGATCACGTCAAGCAAACCGTCCTGCAACTGGCCACCAAGGTCGCCCCAGCCGCCGTTGCGGCGTTCGAAGTTGACGCCCAGTTCTTCCATCATGCGCGGGAAGTAGGTATCCGATGTGGACCCTGCTGGGCCAAAACCGATGCGCGCGCCGTCAGGAATATCCGCGATGGTTGTAATCCCCGATGATGCCAACGTCGTGACCGAGAACGGCGTCTGATACATTGGGAACATCGCGCAGGCGTTGGTCATCTGCAGGCCGGGTGCGATCGGGTTTGTGCCGGCGATGGATTCCGCTGCCGGACCCATCGTCGTCATGCCGAACTGTGCGTCACCTGTGTGAACAAGCGCCATGTTCTGCATCGGGCCACCGGTGACTTCGCCGCCACCTGTCAGGCCAAGCTCTTCTGCGACAAGGTTCGCCCAGCCAGAACCGTAGGCAAAGTATGTGCCGCCCTGGGATGCTGTACCAACGGTAAAGCTGTCTGGCCAATCGGCTGTGTGGGCGTCGGCGAATGCGGATGTGGCCGTCAGGGCCGTTGTCGCGATAAGTGCTGCGAGTTTCATATGTGTGTCCTCCACTGGAATTATCTGATCCCTCCCGGATCAGGTCGTGACATAATGCACTGTGAATGCAGTTAGGCCGGATGTCAGGGACTTCCACCAAAGAGAGCTATCAAAACAAGAAGGCTGTGCCCATGTTTGCGATAAAATGTAACATTTCACCGACCACATGGGTCGGTTGCGGGGCAAACCGCCGAAACCGTGGGTCGAAAAGGGGACATTGCAGTGAGCCTAGTCTGCGTCGGCTTTGGAAATGCCATGCTTTTGCATCTTTTCGTAAAGCGCCTTGCGGGACAATCCCAAGGCCTCGTATGTTTGTTTCAGACTGCCTTCTTGCGCCGTGAGAGCCGCCAGAATGAGCGATTTCTCGTGCGCTGCCATTTTTTGCGCCAGTGTTTGAGGCCCGCCACCGGTCGCAGGCTCCTCCGATGGATCAAGCCCCAAAACGAACCGGTCCGCCGCATTGCGCAATTCGCGCACATTGCCGGGCCAGTCTTGGGTCGCCAATGCTGAGAGGATTTCGGCAGGCACGTCTGCGAGTTGTCGGGAATAACGCGCTGCCGCCTGCGCTGCGAGGTTCAGGAAAAGCGACGGGATATCATCGCGCCGATCGCTGAGCGGCGGAACATGCAGCGTGACGACGTTGAGACGGTAAAGCAGGTCCGCACGGAATGTGCCCGCCTCGACCGCTGCCGCAAGATCGGTTTTGGCTGCGGCGATAATGCGAATATCAAGTGCGACCGGGTCATTCGACCCAAGTCGCGTGATCTGTCGTTCCTGGATTGCGTGCAGCAGCTTGGCCTGCACCGCGACCGGCAGGCTGTCGATTTCGTCAAGAAACACCGTCCCTTGGCGAGCGAATTCGAATTTGCCAAAGCGTGCGCGCATCGCACCGGGGAAAGCGCCTGCTTCATGCCCGAATAATTCACTCTCGACCAGATCGACGGGCAGGGCGGCACAATTGATGTGAACGAAGGGGTTTGGCCCGCGCGCCGAAAGGTCATGCAGCGCATGCGCGGTCACGTCTTTGCCGACACCTGTATCGCCCATGATCAGCACGTCCGCATCGGTTGCAGCGATGGTGCGTACCTCTTTGCGCAAGGCCACCATCGCTTTGGACCGGCCGATAAGCCGCGCTTCGAGTTTGTCACGGCCACCGACCTCGCGTTTGAGTGCCCGGTTTTCGATGGTCAGCCGCCGTTTTTCGAGCGCGCGCCTAATGGCGGTGACCAAACGGGACGGCGCAAAGGGCTTTTCGATAAAGTCATAAGCCCCTTCGCGCATCGACTGCACGGCAAGGTTCACGTCACCGTGGCCTGTCACGAGGATCACGGGAAACTCCGGATCGACTTCCAGCGCCTTGCGCATCAGCCATAGCCCGTCGTGGCCCGGCATCCGGATATCCGTGACCAGCACCCCCGGAAAGCCGCGGCTGATCTGGGCAAGGGCAAGTTCGGCCTTGTCGAGCACAGTGGCGGGGATGTCGGCAAGCATGAGTGTTTGCCGCGTGGCGTGCCGCAGTTCTTCCTCATCGTCGACGAACAGGACAGTTTGCTTCATTGGGCAGCGACCTCCACTGGAGAGGCGGGTTGCAGGGTGACCGAAAACACCGCTCCGCCATCGGGATGGTTTGCGGCAGATAGCGTCCCGCCGAAGTCGCTGACGATATTGTACGATATCGACAGCCCAAGCCCGAGGCCCTTGCCCGGCGCCTTGGTGGTGAAGAAAGGATCGAAAATATTGGCCACCTTTGCAGGTTCAATCCCCGGACCGGTATCGCGGACCTGCAAAGTGGTACCGTCGATCTGCAACGTCACAACGCGGCTTGGCTGATCTTCCATCGCATCGAGTGCGTTGTTGATCAGGTTCACGATGACCTGTTGCAGGCGCACGTGGCCGCCGGTGACCCAAATTTCCGTATCGGGCGGTGAATACGACACCATGCCACCCTCGGAGGCCAGACGCATTTCGATCACTGCGCGTGCGTCCTGTATCACCGCATTCAGCAACAGCGGGCCAGTCGCTTGCTGGGGGCGACGGGCAAAGTTGCGCAGGTGCGCAGAGATCGTCGCCATCCGGTCGGCCATTTTCGAGATACGCGAGATATTGTCTTGCGCCTCGGGCAAGCGGCCACGGTCCAGGAAAGCCGAAGCGTTGTCGGCGTAGGATTTGACGGCGGCCAGCGGTTGGTTGAATTCGTGGCTGAGTGCGGCTGACATTTGACCCAGCGCAGACAATTTACCCGCCTGAATAAGATCGGTCTGGGTCCGCTTGAGATCGCCCAAGGCGGTTTGCAAATCCGCAGTGCGTTCAGTGACCGCTGCCTCAAGCCGGCGATTGACCTCTTGTTCCTTGGCGAAAACTTCGGCCTGCCGGGTTTGTTTGAGCAGATAGGCAAGCAGCGCAGCAAGGGCCAGAAGCGCTATCAGACCGGCAATGAGAAGTGTGTTCAATGCGTCCAACGTGGCCGGGCGGCGCGGTGAAAGTGCTGAAATGGTCCACTCCAGATCCGGCAGACGCAGGGATGTCAGCACGTAGCTTTCCCGCGTGTTGCCTTCGATAAAGACTTGTTGCGCGTCAGCGTTCAGGGGGTTCGTCGTGATCGGCAGCAGATCGATGCGGTCGATCGGATATTCCAGATTCTGCGCGATCAGTTGCAAGGTAGCGTCGCTCAGTGGCCGGATCGCGCGGAAGTGCCAGTCAGGACGCGATGACATGAACACAAAATCATTGCGATCCGTAATCATGATTTCACTGTCGGCGCCGCGCCAGATGCTTTCGAACGCGGAAATATTGAACTTGATCGCCAGTACGCCGACGATGCGTTCACCTTCCTCGACCGGGGCGGCATAGAAGTAGCCGCGTTCACCGGTCGTCGTGCCGTAGACCGAAAAGCTCGACAGGTCCCCGTTCAATGCTTGGGTGAAATAGCTTTGATAGTTGAAATTGCGGCCAAGATAACTTCCGGGTTCACGGTAGGATGCCGCTGCGATCGTGAGGCCCGAAATATCCATCAAATAGACATCGGAGGCTTTCACCGTTGCCGCTGTCTGGCGCAGGTCTTCATTGACCGCGCTTAGAAGGGCCGCATCGTCAGGGGTATTGAGCAGATCTGTCAGCGCGGATCGTTCGGCAATCAGCGCAGGCAGTGGGGCATAGCGTTCCAGTGCCGCCCGCAAACCCGCAGCGGCAAGGTTCAGCGGTACCGCGTCTTGTTCGGCGTGCTGGCGCATGTAATGCCGCTCAATAGCGGGAAAAGACAGCGCCCCGGCAAATCCGGTAAGCACGGCAAGGGCGGCGACCAGCCCAAAAATGCGGCGACGAGACAGGTTCATGGTGCAGGTATGGGGCAGAGTCCGGAGGGTACACAACGTCAAATTTGCCAAAGCAACGGGCGGCAGGGCTTTGCGGCCTTCTGCAGATCACCATACTGCAACCGGTTGCAGTGTGGTGTTTCATGGGTAAACTGCACAGCACAAACCGGAAAGACACATTGCCGATTATGTCTGAAGAAACAGCCTGTAGGGGTATGTGTCTTTCACGTGCCGGGATCATGATAAAAAGGAATATGCAGGTGTCGCCTCATCGCCCAAAACCACGGTTCTTCGATCTGGCCGTCCCGTTCTTCCTGCCCCTGTGGCGCAGGATACTGGCCGCCGTCATTCCATTACTTTGGGCGTTGGTTGAATTGGCGAATGGCGCGACCTTCTGGGCGCTTGTCTTTCTTGGTCTTGGTGCCACTGCGATATGGCAGTTTGTCATAGCGGATTGGGCGGCGGTGGCCGAACAGGCCCAACAGGATGCAGAAAGAGGCGGTTGAAGTGGTGATGACGCTGAAAGACGTAGCCGAGCGCGCCGGAGTGTCCCGTTCAGCAGTGTCGCGCACCTTTACCGAAGGCGCATCGGTATCAGACAAGACCCGCGCCAAGGTGGAAAAGGCAGCGGCGGAATTGGGGTATAGCCCTAATGCATTGGCGTCGTCACTGACGACAGGGCGGACCAAATTGATCGGTTTGGTGTCCAACAACTTTCACAATCCGATCTTTCTGGAAGTCTTTGATTTGTTCACCAAAGGCCTGCAGGCACGGGGCCTGCGCCCTTTGCTGGTGAATTTGACGGACGAGGTGGACTCAGAGAACTCTCTGCGCATGTTGCGGGCCTATTCGGTGGATGGCGTTATCGTCGCGTCCTCCACATTGCCTGCGCATTTTGCCGAAGGGTTCAAGGACGCGGGCGTTCCGGTCGTACATTCCTTCGGTCGCCATTCCGCCAGCCCGAAGGTCAATGTGCTGGGCATCGACAATATCGCCGCCGGGCGCATGGCCGCGCAAACCCTGATTGATCGCGGCTACAAGCGCGTGGCGTATCTGGGTGGCCCGAAATCCGCGACATCGACGCAGGATCGTTTTGCAGGGTTTGAAAAGGTGATTGCTGCGTCGGATCTGGAAATGACTGTCAGTTACGCGAGCAACTATACCTTTGATGCGGGGCGGACCGAGATGCAGCGCCTGCTGCAGAACCGCCCCGCAGAAGCGTATTTTTGCGGGGATGATGTGCTCTCGATCGGGGCCCTGTCCGCGATCCAGTCCGCTGGTTTGTCTGTGCCGCGCGATATCGGGATCATCGGGTTGAACGACATGGAAATGGCGGGGTGGGCAAATATCAATCTGACCACGATCCGCAATCCGGTTGCACAGATTATTGCCGCGTCGATCGCATTGATCGCGGCATCGTTGAAAGGCGACAGCCGCGACCCTGAGGCGCGGCTGTTCGATTGTATGATCATAGAGCGCGGCACGCTCAGACCTTTGCCTAGCTGAACATCGGGGGCCGCGCATCCAGCCACTTGCCCTCGGCCTTGCCTGACGCGGCCACGGCATAGACTGCGGCCATAGACCGCAAACCGTCTTCGGCGCGGGGATAGAGATTGGCAGCAGAGTCCATCGTGCGGCCCTCTTTACGCGCGCTGATGGCCTCGGCCAGATCGGCATAGATATTGGCAAAGGCCAGCGGCATCCCTTCGGCATGGCCGATGGTGACGCGGCTGGTGCGGTCAGCCTCTGGTGACAGGTTTGCCTCGCCGCGTTCGATCACCTGCAGGCGTTCGCCCAGCGGCATGTAATAAAGCTGGTTGGGCTGTTCTTGCGACCAGCGTAATCCGCCGGTTTCGCCAAAAACCTGAATGCCCAGACCATGCTGGCGCCCGATGGCGACCGAACTGGTCCAGAGCCGCCCGACAGCACCGCCATCCATCCGAAAGTTCACCATCGCGTCGTCTTCCAGCCTGCGCACATCGATGCAAGATACGATATCCGCTGACAGTTTCGTCACTTCCTGACCGGTAACAAAGCTGGCCATATGCATCGCATGGATGCCGCAATCGGCAAATTGCGCAGAAACCCCGGCCTGTGCGGGATCATAACGCCAGCGCACCCTCGGATTGTCTGCGTCCGTCGCGTCGGCATGGTGACCATGGGCGAATTCGGCGTTGACCAGACGGACCTTGCCGATGTCGCCACGTGCGATCATCGCCTTCATGTGCCGCACCAGCGAATAGCCGGTGTAGCCATAGTTGACCGCACAGATATTGCCTGTTTTCTTGGCGATTTGGACAATCTCCTCGCCTTCTTCCACCGTCATCGTCATGGGCTTTTCGCACAAAACGTGAAAGCCGTTTTCAAGGAACGCTTTGGTGATCCCGAAATGCGTAGCGTTCGGTGTCGCGACGGTGACCAGATCAACGCGGTCGTCGCGCTTTTTCTCGGCCTCCAGCATCTCTTGCCAGCCGCCATAGGCGCGGTCACCCAGCCCCAGTCGCTTGCCATAGTCGATCCCGTATTCAGGGCGGTGATCGAGCGCGCCTGCGCTGAATTCAAACAGTCCGTCCAGCCCCGCGCCAAGACGGTGCGCCGGTCCGATCTGGCTGCCTTCACCGCCGCCGATCATGCCCCATTTGAGTTTTGTCATGGCATCTGTCTTTCGTTCAAGAGGTCAGTTTTCCGTGTCAAGAAACCGTACAGAAGCTGTACAGAACCTGTACGTACAAGAGCACGGTATCAAAATCCGATAGATTCAAGATATTTGCGGTTGCTCTCTGCGTCCTCAAGCGGGGTGCCGGGCAGGGAGGGGTCGCAATCCTGCTCGACCGTGCACCAGCCTTCAAAACCGGCGTCCAGCAGCACTTGCCGCACCGCCGCAAAATCCACATCGCCTTGCCCGAGGTTGCAGAAAATTCCCTGACCACAGGCTTTGTAGAAATCGGTACGGTTGGCGACCACATCGGCTTTTACCGCAGGGTCGATATCCTTGAAGTGCATATAGCTGATGCGGTCGATATGCCGCTTCATGAAAGCGACGGGATCATAACCGGCATAGGAATGGTGGCCAGTGTCGAAGCAGATTTTCAGGATGCTTTCATCAACCTCGTCCAGCAGCCTTTCCAGCTCCGGCTCGAAATCCATAAAGCCTGCGGCGTGGGCGTGGATACCCACGGTCAACCCGTAGTCGTCGGTCCCCATCTGTGCAATCGTGGCGATACGGTCGCGGAAGGCGGTCCATTCGGCGGTATCCATCTGCTCGGCCTCATCCGCGCGGCCAGCGGTGGGGGCACGGCGCGGCGAGATGCTGTCGATCAGCACCAGATGCTGCGCGCCATGTGCGACAAGCGCCTTGCAGGTGCGCACCGCCGCATCCATGACCTCGTCCCATTTTGCGGGGTCGTGAAAGGGGCGAAACACCACGCCGCCGATGATGCCCAGATCATTCTTTTCCAGTTCATCGCGCAGGATCGCAGGGTCTTCGGGCATATAGCCGATCGGCCCCAACTCGATCCCCTTGTAACCGGCGCTTGCGCATTGGCTCAGCACCGATTGCCAAGTGGGGTAGGCGGGGTCGGATGCGAATTCGATACCCCAAGAGCAGGGCGCGTTACCGATCTTGATCATGTCTTTGGTCTTTCTATGCGTAGTCCGCGACGTTGACCCAAGCGTTCTTGGCGCTTGAATCATGGGCGGCGGTGACGATGCGGTTGACTTCAAGGCCTTCCGCAAAGGTCGGCCAGATGTTGGTATTGGTGGCGATGGCGGTCAGGAAATCTTTGGCCTCTATGATGATCTGGTCCTGATAGCCGGTGCCATGCCCCGGCCCTTGGCAAAAAGGCAGATAATCGGGATGGGCGGGGCCGGTCAGGATCTTGCGAAACCCCCGTTCGGCCTCTGGCCCGTCCATGGTGTAAAGGTGCAGGGCGTTCTGATCTTCCTGATCAAAGCGGATCGCCCCCTTGGTGCCGTGGATTTCGTAGGCATAACCCATCTTGCGCCCCGTCGCGACGCGGCTGAAGAACAGGTGGCCCTGTGCGCCGTTTTCAAAACGGCACATCATCTGGGCCTGATCGTCATTGGTCACGGTCTCAACGCCGCGTTTGGCATGGACCGTTTCAACCTGCGCACAAAGCGCCGTGATCGGCCCGATCAGCGCCCGCGCACCGTTGATCATATGGGGGGCAAGATCGCCCATCGTTCCGTTGGCCGTGCCTTGGCAACGCCATGTGGCGGGCAGGGCAGGGTCGGCGAAAAAGTCCTCGGTGTGTTCGCCGCGAAACCACGTAACGTCACCGATACGGCCTTCGGCCAGCAATTGGCGGGCGTATTGCGAAGCAGGCGTGCGGATATAGTTGAAACCGACCATGTTGATCGCACCGCTGGCGGACGCCGCATCGGTCATGACGATGGAATCAGCGAGGGTTGCACCAAGCGGCTTTTCGCAGAAAACCGGCTTTCCAAGCGCGAATGCGGCAAGGGCAATCTCGCGGTGGGTGTGCTGGGGTGATGCAATAACGATGGCCTCGACCTGCGGGTCATTCACCAGCGCGCGCCAGTCCGCTGTGCCGCGGGCAAAGCCGAACGCGTCTTTGTAGTGCGCTGCCGAAGTGTCGGACGACGCGCAGACCATTTCAAGTCGCGGGCGGAGTGCTGTGTCGAAAAGCGTGCCGACCGCGCCGTAGGCCGCTGCATGCGCCTTGCCCATGTAGCCGCCGCCAACGATGCCGATTCCGATGTCTGTCATTGCGATGCCCCCCTTCTGGAAAACCGGTTGCAACCGGTTGCAATTTGGGTATCGTTCTTTTAGGTCGATGGTCAATAACCAATTGTGACCAAAGCACACGACGTGCGCACCGCCGGGGGATTCTCATATGGGGCAGGCTGCCGAAACCGTGACGCTGACAACAGCGCAAGCCATCATTCGCTACCTTTCAAACCAGTGGATTGTCGCTAACGGCGTCGAAACCCGCGTTTGTGGCGGCGGGTTCGGCATTTTCGGGCATGGTAATGTGACTTGTCTGGGTGAGGCGCTTTATGAACACCGCGCGGAACTGCCGCTTTATCGCGGGCAGAACGAACAGGGGATGGGCTTTGCCGCAGCCGGTTACGCCAAGGCCTACAAGCGCCAGCGTTTTATGTTCTGTACCGCTTCGGCGGGGCCCGGCACGGCGAACCTTTTGACATCTGCGGCTTTGGCCCATGCCAACCGTCTGCCGATGCTGATGCTGTGTGGCGATACGTTCCTGACGCGACTGCCTGATCCGGTCTTGCAGCAGTTGGAGCACTTTGGAAACCCGACCCTGGGGGTGAATGACGCCTTCAAGGCCGTCAGCCGCTTTTGGGACCGCATCACGCATCCGGCCCAAGTGATCCAGTCGCTGCCGGCAGCACTTGCCACCATGCTTGATCCTGCCGATTGCGGCCCTGCCTTTATCGGCCTGCCGCAGGATGTGCAGGGCTGGACCTATGACTACCCCGTCAGTTTCTTCGCAAAGCGCGTGCATCGTGTGCGCCGTCAGGCACCGGACGAATACGAGATTGCAAAGGCCGTGGCGCTGCTGAAAGATGCCGAACGCCCGATGATCATTGCGGGTGGTGGTGTTCAGTATTCCGCCGCGGTGGACGCGTTGACCAGTTTTGCCGAAGCCACCGGGATTCCCGTGGTCGAAACCATCGCAGGCCGTGCGAATATGGTGCATGACCATCCGCTGAATATCGGGCCGATCGGTGTAACAGGCTCGGAGTCCGCCAACGCAATCGCGCAAGAGGCCGATGTGATCCTCGCTGTCGGGACGCGCTTGCAGGATTTCACTACAGGCTCTTGGACCGCTTTCGCGCATGATGCAAAGATCATCGGCTTGAACGCAGCCCGTCACGATGCGGCCAAGCATCTGTCGACGGCTGTGGTGGGCGATGCGCGTTTGGGGGTGGTCGCGTTGGCCGAGGATCTGGCGGGCTATCGTGCCCCCGAAGCGTGGACCGCGAAAGCCCAGCAAGAGCGCGCCAAGTGGAACAATTACGTGGCCGAAAACACCCGCGTCGGCAATGGACCCGCGTCCTATGCACAGGCCATTGGCGAGGTAAACCGCTTGTGTGATCCGCGCGACCGCGTGGTTGCGGCAGCAGGGGGCTTGCCAGCGGAAGTGACCGCGAACTGGAAGACGCTCGATATCGGGACGGTGGATGTTGAATTCGGGTTTTCCTGCATGGGCTACGAAATCGCCGGTGGATGGGGCGCACGCATCGCGCAGGCGCAGATGGAACCCGAACAGGATACGATCGTCTTTACCGGTGACGGGTCGTATATGTTGATGAACTCCGACATATATTCATCTGTTTTGACAGAAAAAAAGCTGATCGTACTTGTGCTCGATAATGGTGGTTTTGCGGTAATCAACAAATTGCAGAACAACACCGGCAACGAAAGCTTCAACAATCTCATCGCCGATACACCGACGGCGACCACCAAGGTTTCGGTGGATTTTGAAGCCCATGCCCGCGCAATGGGGGCAGAAGCTGAAACCGTCAGTTCACCTGCAGAGTTGGAAGCCGCGTTCGAGCGCGCCAAGGCCGCAACCCGCACCTATGTGATCTGCATGAAGGTTGACCCCTATGAAGGCTGGACGACCGAAGGCCACGCCTGGTGGGAGGTCGGTACGCCACATATCACCACTTCGGACAAGGTGCGCACGGCCCATGTGGATCAGGAATCGTCGCGCCCCAAGCAGCGGAAAGGCGTCTGATGTCTACGCTGCTGGACGGGATCAGAGCAAACAACTTTGTCGTCGTGGGGCGGGCAGGGATCGACCTTTTTACCGATCCCGGTGTCGCCACCGAGGATGCAGAAACCGTAACGGTGGGCCTTGGCGGATCATCAGCTAATATCGCCGCTGGGATTTGCAAGCTGGGCGGGCAGGCGTCATTGGTCACCCGTGTGTCGGATGACAGCATCGGTAGCTACTGTCTGGGCCAGTTGAAACGCTATGGCGTCGGCACCGAATATGTGACGCCTGTGGGCGGTGAATACCGCAATTCGCTGGCGTTCTATGAAAGCCGCGTCGAAGGACACCGCAACGTCATCTACCGCAACGGAGCCGCCGATTTCCAGATGGACGCAGGCGACGTGGCCGCCGTGGATTACGGCAGGTTTGGCGCGTTGATTACCGCTGGCACAGTCTTTGCGGCGGAACCGTCGCGCAGTGCGAGTTTTGACGCCTTTGCGCGCGCTAAATCCGCCGGTCTTCCGATTATCTTTGATGTGGATTACCGCCCCTATTCATGGCCGTCGCCACAGGTGGCCGAGGATATTCTGAGCCGTGCGGCGGCTGCCTCTGACATGATCGTGGGCAACGATGAGGAGTTCGGTTTCATGGCCGGAGGCATCGACAAGGGGCTTGCCAAGGCCCGCGCACTTGCCGAGACGACAGCCAGTGTTGTGGTCTATAAGATGGGCGAAAAAGGCGCTGTCACCTTTGCCGATGGTGCCGAAATCCACACCGGTATCTGGCCGGTCGATGCGCTGAAGCCCACAGGGGCAGGGGACAGCTTTATGGCCGGGCTTGTGACGGGCTTGGCCGAGGGTCAAAGCCTGCATGATGCCATCCTGCGCGGCTCTGCCTGTGCATCCATCACGGTGTCCCGCCCCGGTTGCGCGCCTGCGATGGCCGATACTGCGACACTGAAAACATTCATGGCCGGGCACCCCGGCCCGACTGACGCTTGAGAGGATAAATCCATGCACATCCCACCGTTTGACAATCAGAATAAACCGATCGTGGATGTTGATGATCCGACTGTTCCGCTGAACTATTTCAACATTGTGAAGTTGAAGAAAGGGCAGGCGTTCGAATATGCCGTGCCCGGTTACGAAACTTGCATCGTACCCGCCACCGGCACCGTCGATATCGACATCGAAGGGTTCAAGGCGGACGACATCGGCGAACGGATTGAAGATGTCTGGGACGGAGAGCCAGAGGGCGTTTATGTCCCGACGGCGGCGAAGGCAGAGATGGTCTGCACATCCGACGAGGCCGAGATATTCGTTTGCGGCGCACGCTATGACAAGGTGCTGGATGCCTTTGCCGTGCGGTCGGATGAATTGGATCTGGTGCAATACGGATCGGACGACACC
This sequence comes from Yoonia sp., assembly GCF_046498525.1. GTDB lineage: Bacteria > Pseudomonadota > Alphaproteobacteria > Rhodobacterales > Rhodobacteraceae > Yoonia. The sequence goes on along the minus strand of NZ_JAWOAN010000106.1, from coordinate 2,715 downwards.
AAGACCCACCGCAAGATCAAGCATATCCTTGGCACCAAGTACCACGACAAGGTGGGCCGGTTGCTGGTGTCGGAATTGTTTACCGTGGGCGAAGGCGGCTGGTCCGGTTTTCCGTCGCACAAGCACGACACGGACCGTCTGCCGCTCGAGACGCGCCATGACGAAACCTACAACTTCCGCTTCAAGCCGAACCACGGTTCTGGCGTGCAGATGTTGCAGCGTGAAGACGGCAAGGCGGGCGATGCCTATCATATCGTCGATGGGTCCACGATTTGTCTGGACAGCGGCTATCACCCCTGCGCGGTGCTGCCGGGCTATCAGATGTATTACTTCACCATTCTGGGCGGTCTGTCACAGCGCAGTCTGATCCAGTATTTCCAGCCGTCCCATGCCTATCAGATCGAAACGATCCCGGGGATCAAAGACATGATCGCCAAGTTCAAATGACCCTTGCGACACTCAAAGATGTGCTGCAACCGGCATTGAAAGGCGGCTACGCCGTGGGCGGGTTGGTCTGCCTTGGCTGGGAAGATATGCGCGCCTATGTGGCCGCAGCCGCGGCCGAGAACTGTGCGGTGATCCTGCAAGCGGGGCCGGGGTGCCGGGCGCATACGCCACTGCCTGTATTGGGCAAAATGTTCCGGTATCTGGCGCAAGAGGCATCAGTGCCGGTCGTCGCGCATCTGGATCATGGCTACACCTATGATGAGTGTTCCGAGGCATTGGATTCCGGCTTTACCTCGCTGATGTTCGATGGTTCGCGAAAGCCGCTGTCAGATAACATAAAAGAAACACTGCAAATAGCTGAAATGGCGCATAAATCCGGAATTTCATGCGAGGGCGAAATCGGTTTTGTGGGCTATTCCGGTGGGGAAGCCTCGGCTGGGACCGATCCTGCGCAAGCAGCGCAATTTGCCGCTGAAACCGGCGTTGATGCGATGGCGATCTCGGTCGGAAACGTCCATTTGCAGCAGGACAAGGAAGGTGGACTGGATGAACTGCGTATTGCTGCGATTCAGGCGGCAACGGGCGTACCCTTGGTGATTCATGGCGGGTCAGGCGTGCCAGTTGCGCAGCGCAAGGCGTTGGCGAAAAGCACAAATATCTGCAAGTTCAACATCGGGACCGAGTTACGGATGGCGTTCGGCGCAGCGATGCGCGAAGCCGTCAACCGAGACCCGGAGCGATTTGATCGTGTGACGATCCTGAAGGAAACGCATGATCCGGTGATGGTCGCCGCACGAGAAGTGCTGCGCAATCTCAAAGGATAATCCGCGCGTTTCCCGGTTGGGGCTTTTGCGATCAATCCGGTTCACCCAGAATGGTGGGATGTGGCTGCCGCATCGTCTGCCAGCGCGCGCCATCTGAAGCGCTGTTTGTCTGTAAATAGCAATACGCATAATCAGTATTATGTAATATAATAAGTTCAGCCTTATTTGGATTTGTGTCGATGGTAGGATTGGTGCTTCATACACAAACCAAAAGCGGTAGTTATCCTTATGGTGCGCCTTCATAAGACAGAGAGATCGGTTTCTCAAAACAAAGAGCGCCTCTAGGCACAGACATTAAAGAAATACCAAGAAATGATCATTTCACACAGCCACAGGTTCATTTTCATAAAGACAAAAAAGACGGCTGGCACATCCATTGAACTTGCCTTGTCGCCACATCTCAAAGTCGGAGATCTAGCGAGCCCATTGGGAAATCTACTGCCACGACATCGACTGTTTTCGAAGCCCTTTGTTAGTCTTCTGCGTCAGAAGGACCAAGCGATACGTGCTCGAAATGACCATCTGCCTTTTAGTGTTATCGACAAGTACTTTCGTGAAGAAACACAAGGCTACTTTGCGTTTTGTGTAGAACGAAACCCTTGGGACAAAGCCGTTTCCGCCTTCTATTACTGGACCTCCAAGCATGGCAAGAATGCTTCGAAAACAGATGTGGAGAACTTTCTTGATTTCACGGCAAGTCAAAGACTGAGTTACTTTTCAGACTACGACAAGTACATGCAAGGCGACCGGCAGCAGGTTGATCGGGTCCTGCGCTATGAGCGGCTGTCGAATGATTTTGCAGAGGTGATGGCGGACTTGTCTTTGCCCCAAATCACCGTGGATGAAATCACAGCTAACACGCAACAGCGCCCCAAGACAGCGCAGAGGCTTGAAGCGTTTTATGGCGTGAATTTCGACAATACTGCAGCAAGCAATGTTCGGAAGGCTTTTGCGCGTGAAATTGAATATTTTCAGTGGGAACCGACACCACTGCCAGGTTCATAATGATGAAAAATCGCGCTTCGCCTCTCGGACTTTGATCCAAACATGCGCTCACGCACAGAAGCACTACTCGCTTTGCATCAGGAAAGGTTTCCTGGACGCGCATCATTTCGGGCGCAGATCACGCGCGCACTTAAATAGCGCGCGGCTAGCCCGTTTTTTATCTTGATTGATGAATATGGTCCGGCGGACAAACAACGCGTCTCCCCAGCCAAATCGCTTGAGCTCGCAATAACCGAGTTCGAAACCAAGCGTTTCAAGGAATGGGACAAACCGCGACAGTGGCATATCGCCTTCGTAGATGCCCCCGATGCTTACCTCCATCCAGATGAAATCACTGGATCTGAGCGTCTCGAGAGCACCAAGGATCACGTGCTTTTCTGCGCCTTGGGTGTCGATAAACATCATGTCGAAATCGTCCGATACAAGACCATGTTCGGGA
>NZ_JAWOAN010000048.1:0-5300 GCF_046498525.1 Yoonia sp. | reverse complement strand
CGCCACTGGCCGACAGGTTCATTGTCGGCGCCGTGGGCGTTGGACCAATCCGATACGGGTGTCTTGCGCACAGGCTGGAACAATTCATCACGCGCAGCCCCAGCGATAGATGCCATCGAGATAGGCGTGTAGGGTGGCCGGAACGTGGTTGTACCCACGTTTGGAATATCGGCGTTCAGAGATTGAGAAAGAATCGCCAAGCCGTTGATATTGCTTAGCTTACCCTGATCCGTCGCCATCCCCAGCGTTGTGTAGCGTTTCGCATGTTCAACGCTTTCAAAGCCCTCTTGGGCAGCCAGTTGTACATCGCTGACCTTCACATCGTTCTGGAAATCCAGCCATGCCTTGGACCGCAACGCATGGCTTGCGCCTTGCGGCATCAACCAGACAGGCGAAATCGGCCCTTCACCGGCATCCTCGCCCGCAGGCGCTTGCGCGCCGCGTTTGGAATGACCCGCAGCTTTGGCTGCGGCACGCCCTGCCGCCCAGCCATCGCTGACAACCTCGGCTGTGAACAGATGCCCGTTGGCGATGCCTGCGGTGATCACGAAAGGCTCTCCGTCTTCGCCTGTGGGTGCGCGGTCGGGGTCGGGGCGGAACATCACCTGACCCGCGTCCCAATTCAGCTTGCCGCCGCAGTGCGACCACAGGTGCACAACAGGCGACCAACCGCCCGACATCGCCACGCAATCGCAAGCGATTTCTTCCAGCACAGCGCCTTCGCCAGCCTGCGCGCAAAGCGCCACGCCGGTGACGCGCTTGCCGCCTTTGACCTTGGCAATCCCCTTGCCCATCTCGATCCGGATGCCCAGCGTGCGGGCGCGGTCGATCAGTTCTCCTGCGGCCTCGGTACGCGCATCCACGATGACGGGCACTTCAAGTCCGGCTTCCTTGAGGATGATCGCCGTGCGATATGCATCATCGTTGTTGGTCACAACCACAGTGCGGTCGCCGACCGAAACCCCGAAATTCACGGCATAGTCGCGAACCGCAGAGGCCAGCAAGACGCCAGGCAGATCATTGGCCGCAAAAGACAAAGGCCGCTCGATCGCACCTGTCGCCGTCACGATCTGCTTGGCGCGGATACGCCAAAGACGGTGGCGCGGGCCTTCGGCATCAGGCGCGTGATCCGTCAGACGTTCATAGGCAAGCGTATAGCCGTGGTCATAGACACCCGCCCCCATGCAGCGCAGACGCAGGTCGACATTCTCCATGCTTTCAAGGGCTTCTACAGTGCTATTGATCCAGTCCTGCGCCAGCATCCCGTCGATGCTCGGTGTGTCCACAACAGCACGGCCACCCCAATCGGCGGTCTGTTCAACCAGCAGCACACGCGCGCCGCGTTCGCCTGCGGCCTTGGCTGCGGCAAGTCCGGCGATGCCGCCGCCGACGACCAGAACATCGACGTGGCAGTGGAAGTGTTCATAGGTGTCCTGATCGCGGTCCTTGGGCGCTTTGCCCAAACCGGCAGACTTGCGGATGATCGGTTCGTAGACATGTTTCCAGAACGACTGCGGATACATGAACATCTTGTAATAGAAACCGGCAGGCAGGAACCGCGACAGATACGTGTTGATGGCACCCACATCAAATTCCAGCGACGGCCAGTGGTTCTGGCTGGTCGCCGTCAGCCCCTCGAACAACTCGGTCGTCGTCACGCGCTGGTTGGGTTCGAAGGTCGCGCCCTTGCCCAGGTTCACAAGCCCGTTGGGTTCTTCCGCGCCAGAGGCCACGACGCCGCGCGGGCGGTGATATTTGAACGAACGCCCGACCAGCATCTGGTCATTGGCCAGCAAGGCCGAGGAAAGCGTGTCGCCTTCAAAACCGCGCAAGTGCTTGCCGTTAAAGGTAAAAGTGACCGCCTTGCCCTTGTTGATCAGACGGCCGTGGTTTGCAAGACGGGTGCTCATTTGAAATTCCCCCAAGACCAGCCGGGACGTTTGGCCGAGATGGTGTCTTTGATCTCTTGTGGTGGCTCGAGGGTCTGGGCCGGATAGGTCCCGAACACCTCGAGCGTGTTGGTGCAGCGCGCGGCAAGGAACCACTTGCCGCAGCCGTAGGCGTGCCGCCAGCGTTCGAAATGCACGCCCTTGGGGTTCTGGCGCATGAAGAGGTAATCCTCGAAATCGTCATCCGAAGATCCCGGACCTTCCCGTTTGAGGTGGGCCTGACCGCCGCCGTGCAGATCAGTTTCATCGGCATCAACGCCGCAGTAGGGGCAATGCAGAATCAGCATGGGACACCTTTGGTATGGGGGGTATGCAAAGCGTACAGAAGGCGTACAGAACCTGTACGTACAGCTGTAATGAACGCACCAAGGGCAAACGTATCGCTACGTCCGCCTTTGGCCGTGGTCATGTAAGTGGTTTTGGCCTTATTCGCCTGTCGCAGGTGCGGCCGGTTGAGGTGGGACCATATCTTCAAGTGCCGGCGCACCTTGGCCGGTTGTGTCGACTGCCGCCGGATCGACGGGCGCACGACCACCCGCGAACAGCGCGTAAAGCAGGACCAGAACGACGAGAACGGCTGCCAAAACGAAACCGATCCCGTTACGGCTTGAAATGTTGGGTTTGATTCGGCTGTGTTCATCCATGGTGCGCCCTCCTTTTCAGACGTCGGAACCATCGCAGCCCCCGGCAAAAAAGGAACATGAGCGGAAATCCCCGAAAGATTTGAGCCATTCGTAGCCATTTCCGCCGATAGCGGTCGGCCAACAGTTGCCGGGATCGCCAGCGTGGAAAGTGCTGCTAGGTTCACCGAATGGAACTTTTGCTGATTGTCATCGGGGGCGTCTTGACGACCGCCATAATTTTCATGGTCATCGACGGGCTGCGCGGCGGGCTGCACGATGACGACGAGGACTGGTTTGAGTAGCATCAGTGCGCCACCCCTGCGGCGACGCTTTCATCGATGAACTTGCCTTCACGGAAGCGGAACATGCTGAATTCGTCCGTGAGCGGGGAATGGCCCTTGGCCATCAGCTCGGCCATGGCCCAGCCTGATCCGGGTGTGGCCTTGAACCCGCCGGTGCCCCAGCCGCAGTTGACGAAAACGCCCTCGACCGGCGTTTTCGACAGGATGGGCGAGCGGTCGCCGGTGATATCCACGATCCCGCCCCACTGACGCAACATTTTCAGCCGCGCGATCATCGGGAAGGTTTCGACCAATGCGCGCACCGTTTCCTCGATATGGTGGAAAGACCCGCGCTGGGTGTAGTTGTTGTACCCGTCGGTGCCGCCGCCGATCACCATCTCGCCCTTGTCGGACTGGCTCATGTAGCCGTGCACGGTGTTTGCCATGACGACGATATCCATGCAGGGTTTGATCGGCTCTGACACGAGCGCCTGCAAGGCCACGCTTTCAATCGGCAGACGGAAACCCGCCATCTGCGCCAGAACACCGGAATGGCCTGCCACGACCATGCCAAGCTTGTCGCAGTCAATCGGTCCCTTGGAGGTATCGACGCCGACGACCTTGCCATTTTCCTGCCGCACGCCCTGCACTTCGCATTGCTGGATCACGTCCATCCCCATATCCGAACAGGCACGCGCATAACCCCAGGCCACAGCATCATGCCGCGCCGTACCGCCGCGGGCCTGCCACAGGCCACCCAGCACAGGATAGCGCGGCCCGTCGATATTCATGATCGGGCAGAGTTCCTTGACGCGCGCAGGATCGATCCATTCGGTCGTCACGCCCTGCAAGGCGTTGGCATGGGCCGTGCGCTTGTAGCCGCGTACCTCGTGCTGGGTCTGGGCCAGCATGATCACACCACGCGGGCTGAACATGACGTTGTAGTTGAGGTCCTGACTCATGGTTTCATAGAGCGAGCGGGATTTTTCATAGATCGCAGCCGACGGGTCTTGCAGATAGTTGGACCGGATGATCGTGGTGTTGCGGCCCGTATTGCCGCCGCCCAGCCAGCCCTTTTCAAGGATCGCCACATTCGTGATCCCGAAATTCTTGCCCAGAAAATAAGCCGTGGCCAGCCCGTGCCCGCCCGCGCCCACGATGATCACATCGTATTTCTTCTTGGGTTCGCGTTTGGCCCACGCCCGGTCCCAGCCGGTGTGTTGGCGCATGGCTTCTTTGGCGACAGCAAAGGCGGAATAGCGTTTCATCGGGGTCCAGAATCCTTTTGGCAGGCGGCTAAGCCGTCGCATCTTATCTGGACCCTGTACAGGCCCGAGAGGATACTCTCAGCGGCGTATATTTTGCTTTTTACGACATGCTGGCGGTGTCGTGAATTGCTACGGCGTCGCAGGCCCTTTTCACGCAGGCTGCGGGCGTTTATGTGATCCTTAATAAAAGGACGAAAAACGAATGATTTTCTGGCTTGTTTGCATTGTGATGACCCTCGTGGTGACCGCCCTGATGGTGACGCCCCTGCTGCGCCCCAACGACATGGGCGACGAGAACCCGGATCTCGCCGTCTACCGCGCCCAACTGGCCGAGATCGACCGCGATCTGGAACGCGATCTGCTGGCCCCCGACGAAGCGGAACGCGCCCGCACCGAAGTGGCGCGCCGGCTTTTGGCGGCGAACAAGGCCGCGACGGTGCCTGCGGGGGTCGCACCGCCCACGCGCTGGCTGGCGGCTGCGATTGTGATCGTGATGCTTGCGCTCGGTTTCGGGACCTACCGTTCGCTGGGCGCACCCGGCTATCCGGACCTGCCCTTGCAGGCCCGCCTGGCCGCGAGCGAGGAAAAGCGCTTGAACCGCCCGTCGCAAGACGCGTTGGAACTGGCCGCCCCTGCCCCGCCACCCGTCGAGGTGCCGGACGACTATCGCGAGGCGATCGAACAGTTGCGTGTGATCACGCCCAACCGCCCCGATGACCTGGAAGCATGGAGCCGTCTGGCGTTTCACGAGGTGGAACTGCGCAACTATGCCGGGGCCGCCGATGCGCAGGAACAGGTCATTCTCATCAAGGGCGACGCGACTGAAATGTCCGATTTGCAACGCTTGCTGGACCTCAAGGTGATCGCGGCGGGTGGCTTTGTCTCGCCCGAGGCCGAAGATGTGATCCGCCGGATCCTCGACCGGGACGGCGGCAATATCGCGGCGCGCTACTATCTGGGTGCGCTCTATAATCAGACCGACCGCCCTGATCTGGCACTGCGGCTTTGGCGCGACATCATCGAAACAGGTGATCCGAATAATTTCCACATCGCCAGCGCACGTGCGCAGGTCAGCGACGCGGCCTTCCGCGCAGGGGTCGAATATGCAGTGCCAGAGGCGCGCGGGCCATCGTTTGACCAAATGGATGCGGCCTCGGATATGACGCCAGAGGAACGGCA
>NZ_JAWOAN010000269.1:0-4299 GCF_046498525.1 Yoonia sp. | reverse complement strand
AGACAGCGCGTCTTTACGGCGTTCTGGATTGCCAACTGGCAAAACATGAATTTGTGGCGGGCGATTTCTTCTCCATAGCCGACATCTCGATCTGGGGTTGGGCGTCTTTATGGGAAGGGCAACAGCAGACCCTCGACGACAAACCACATATGACACGCTGGCTCGAAACAATGTGGGCGCGTCCCGGTGTGCAGCGCGGACGTGCGGTTGCCGCAGAGAAGCGCGCGGACTTTCGCAAGGACAGTCACGCGCAGGGTGTTCTGTTCGGCAAGCCTTCGTAACGAATTGTTAGCGGAGCAGCGGTATAGCGGGGTCATTCGTAAATTATGGCATCCGTTATGCAATACCGTCCACATCGCTACCAAACGCAATTCCCCATTCAGTTGTCCACACGGTCGGGGCTTCAGCAGTGTCAGGTCATTGACGTCAACGCAGGCGGCGCCCGCATTATGAGCGCCGCAAGATTGCAACGCGGCGAAAAAGTGAAGTTTCGCGTGCTGAACCATGACGTGGCGGCCATCGTACAGTGGACGGCAGGCGATAAGGCAGGCCTGACGTTTCGACCGCAGTTATCAGCGATACTGGTCGATACACTTCGCTATCGCAGGGACGCGCCGCGTGGCCTGCGGCGTGGCACAGTCGGGTTTACTTTCGTCGAAATGTAACCGCCGCCGAAGCTATTTTTCCGATGCCTCTGGCGTATCAATGAAATAACGCTGCAGTCTGTAGATCTGGACCCACAAGAACACCATCAACACGACTGGAAACGCAAAGGTTTCAAGTTTTACCCAAAGATCGGTCGATTGCGTCCGCCAGATCACCTCGTTCGCTATACCAAGGGCTGCAAACATGTAACACAAGCGGCGGGTAAAGATCATCCAGCCTTCCTTTTCCATCGGCAGGAATTCTTCCATCACATATTGCAGATAGCTCTGACCGCGCAGCAGGCCGATCCCCAAAATCCCCGCCATCACACCATAGACAATCGTGGTCTTCATCTTGAAGAACCGCTCGTCATTGAAATAGGCCGTCAGCCCCCCGAAGAAGATAACCATGAACGCGGTAAAGACCTGCATACGGCTCAGCTTGCCGGTCAGCATCCAAAGGACACCCATAGCCGCGAGCAGGATCGGGATAAAGATCAGCGCCGCAACGATGAATCCGGTGTATTCCGTGCCACCGATGGTGAACATCTCGTCCCGGATTCGCAGATAGATCAGGAAAAACGCAAGCGTCGGCCCCAGCTCCAAGACCTGCTTTACCACCGGATTGATTGCTTTCTCAGCCATTGGCGTCTCCCTCAACCTCCCACTTCCACGATGACGGCGCCAAGTGCAACCAAGCAGATCAAAATCAGGCGACGCGGGCCCACTTTTTCGCCCATGATGAACCAGCCTATCAAGGCCGCAAAAACCACGGAGGTTTCGCGCAAAACGGCCGCTTCGCCGACCTTGTCCAGCCTTGTCGCCATGAGCACACCACCGAAACTGATCCATGCGATAATCGCGCCGACAAAGCCGCGCCAGACTAAGGGGCCGAGCACAGGTTGATACTGCGCACGCCGGTAACGCCAGGTCGCAAGAAGCGGAAAGTCAATCGCGGTGACAAAGAAGAACCACGCCAAAAAGGTAAAAGGATTGGGGGTCTGGCGAATGCCGTAAGCATCATAAGTGGTATAGATCGCGACCAGAATTCCACCGACCAATGCCCACAACAATCCAAGCTTGAGCGTGCGCGGGTCAATCACCTCTTCAGAAATATTCCGCACAGCCAGCAACAAAATTCCGCCAGACAGACAAGCCACGCCCGTCCATTGCATAACCGTAAAATACTCTCCGAAAAACAGGGCCGCCGCGATGACCGTGACCAACGGCCCGGTGCCACGTATCACCGGGTAAACCACGGTGTAGGCCGCGCGTTCATAGGCCAGCGCTATCGTAACCTTGTACGCAAAATGCACAATGATCGCTCCGACAAGGATTAATCCGGTTGTCAAATCAGGCCAGGGAACAACGAAAAGAGCTACCGGCGCCGACAATACGCAAAGCCACGCATCAATCGCGCCCCGCGTCAGCCAAGGGTCATAGCGCCCCTTTTGCATTGCGCCAAAGATCGCATGTGCCAATGCCGAAATCAGCGCAAGCGCTGTCGCAAGGCGCGCACCTTCAGGCGTGCCCGAAATCGACACCAGCCATGCGCCAAGTTCGTTCAAATGCGCCCCGGCGTCCAAACCCGATCAACATGCACGACAGCCAGCGGGCGCTTCATCGCTCCAGTCCGACCAGTGCCGCCGCGAAATCATCAGGATCGAACGGTGCCAGATCGTCTATCTGCTCACCCACGCCAATCGCGTGGATCGGCAGGCCGAATTTATCGGCCAAAGCCACCAGCACACCGCCCTTTGCCGTACCATCCAGCTTGGTCATCACAAGGCCCGAAACATCGGCAAGCTCTTGAAACACCTTCACCTGCTGCACTGCGTTCTGACCGGTCGTCGCATCCAACACCAGCAGTGTGTTATGTGGCGCGTCAGGGTCTTTCTTGCGGATCACGCGTACGATCTTGGCGAGTTCTTCCATCAGATCAGCGCGGTTCTGCAGCCTGCCGGCCGTGTCGATCATCAGCAGATCAGCGCCCTCCGCCTGCGCGTGCGTCATCGCATCAAAGGCAAGACTGGCAGGATCGGATCCTTCGGGCGCGGTCAGCACGGGCACACCTGCGCGACCCCCCCAGACCTGCAACTGCTCGACCGCAGCCGCCCGGAAGGTATCGCCTGCCGCAATCACGACCTTTTTGCCAGCCGCCCGGAATTGGCTGGCCAATTTGCCGATCGTTGTCGTCTTGCCCGATCCGTTCACGCCAACCACCAAAACCACCTGCGGTTTCTTGACATAAAGCGGCATCGGACGCGCGACAGGTGCCATGATCCGCCCGATCTCCTGGGCCATCAGTTCCTTGATTTCCTGCACCGAAAGTTTGCGACCCAAACGCCCTTCGGCCATGTTTGCTGTCACACGAAGGGCCGTTTCGACACCCATATCGGTCGTGATCAGCAGCTCTTCGAGCTGTTCAAGCATGTCGTCATCAAGTGTGCGCCTGACCACGGTTTTGGCCTCTGCTCCCCCAAAAAAGCGGCCCAACAGGCCTTTCTTTTCGGGCGCTGGCGCGGGTGCCTCTGTCAAAGGTGCTGTCAGATCGACATCAAATTGCAAGGTCGGTTGATCGGCGACCTCTTCACTCTCGGCGATCGGTTCGCGTGATTCCGCCGGTACTTCGCTCACATCCGGTTCGTGGACCTCAGGCTCAGGCTCAGGCTCAGGCTCAGGCTCAGGAAGCGGTTTGGGTGCGGGCGTGGCCGGTGCAACCACTGCCTCGATAGTTTCCTCTATCTCGCCGCCATCCTGCACGATGGCATCCAGCCCTTCGTCAATCTTGGACGAAGATTTGAACATCCGATCTTTGAGCTTTTTGAAAAATGACATGCTGTTCAACCAATACTGCCTTAGATATCACCTAATGATGATCGGCAGATTTGGAAAGCCCGCACGCCGTTTAACCCGCAACCTCATCCTTGAAGTGCAGCATGACCAGTTTGATCGGGTTCGGGGCCGCCTGCCCCAAACCGCAGATCGACGCATCTGCCATCGCCATGCAGAGTTCCTCTAGCAAGGGTTGGTCCCATTGATCGGCCTGCATGAGTTTGACGGCCTTTTCGCAGCCAACCCGGCAAGGGGTACATTGCCCGCAGCTTTCGTCCTCGAAGAAGCGCAGCATGTTCAGGGCCGCATCGCGCGCACGATCCTGATCGGACAGAACGACCACAGCCGCAGAGCCGATAAAAGTACCCAATGGCTGCAGCGTATCGAAATCAAGCGGCACGTCATTGATCGACGCAGGCAACAGGCCGGATGACGGCCCGCCCGGTTGATAGGCTTTGAAAACATGGCCTTCTGCCATGCCACCAGCAGCTTCGATAATATCGAGGATCGTCGAACCCGCAGGCAAAAGATACACCCCCGGTTGTGCTACGCGGCCCGACACCGAATAAGCGCGCAACCCTATCCGCCCGTTTTTTTCGGTCGTATTCAGGACCTTTGGCCCTTCACGACAGACCCGCGCGACCCAAAGCAGCGTTTCGACGTTATGCACCAGTGTTGGACGGTTAAATATACCGACCTGTGCGACGAAAGGTGGACGATGACGTGGCAAGCCACGCTTGCCCTCGATGCTTTCGATCATCGCGGATTCCTCTCCGCAGATGTAGGCACCGGCACCGCGCCGCAGGTCGATATAGCCTTC
>NZ_JAWOAN010000220.1:0-2629 GCF_046498525.1 Yoonia sp. | reverse complement strand
TTCAACGCCCGAAGACATGGGCAACGCCGCCTGCTTTCTCTGCTCGGATGAGGCCAGCATGATCACAGGCATCGCAATGGAGGTGGACGGTGGCCGCTGTATCTAAAGGCAAACGCAATTTGATCACCGATGTTGCGGGCCTCAAAGTCGGCAACGCGCAGGACGATCACATCAAGACAGGCACGACGGTGCTTGTCGGCGATAAACCGTTCACGGCAAGCGTACATGTGATGGGTGGCGCGCCGGGCACAAAGGAAACCGATCTGTTGGCCCCCGACAAGACAGTCGAGCAGGTTGATGCGCTGGTGTTGTCCGGTGGTTCCGCCTTTGGGCTGGACGCGTGTTCCGGTGTCATGGACGGGTTGCGCGCGATGGGACGGGGGTTTGCTATCGGGGACATTCGCATTCCCATCGTACCCGGAGCAATCGTCTTTGACATGATCAATGGTGGCGACAAGGCGTGGGATGAAAACCCCTATCGCGGATTGGGTCGTCAGGCGCTCGAAAATGCCGAAACAGATTTCGCGACCGGTAGCGCTGGCGCTGGCACAGGTGCTATGGCGGCCATGCAAAAGGGCGGCCTTGGATCGGCATCACTGGTCCTGCCGGACGGGACGACGGTAGGGGCGTTGGTCGTCGTCAACGCATTGGGCAGTGTGACCACGCCGGGCGACAGGCATTTCTGGGCGGCACCCTTCGAGACTGAAGGAGAATTCGGAGGCTTGGGCCCCGATCCGGCCGCAGGGCACATGACACCGGAATCAAGCCGCAAGGAGCAGGCGATGATGCTGCAAGCGACAGAAGGGGCAAATACAACGATTGCCATCGTCGCCACGGATGCCCCATTGACGAAAACTCAGTGTCACCGGCTCGCCGTGACCGCACATGATGGCATGGCCCGCGCGATTGTGCCCTCGCATACACCACTGGACGGGGATTTGGTGTTCGGGGTTGCGACCGGTGAAGGCACGCCCGTCGACCAGACCAAATTCCGCGAGATCGCGGCAGCCGGTGCTGTCTGCCTCAGCCGCGCAGTCGCACGCGGGGTCTATGACGCAACCGAAGCGCAGGGAGATATCATTCCGACCTATCGCAAGTTGAACGGGCTGGATCAGGGCGCAAACGATCCCTCATAAATCTCTGCCGGAATGGTTCCACCCGTTGCGACCAAAGCGCCCAAACGCCCCAACTCATCGGCACATTTCGCGCCTGCGCCGTTACCGGCGGTCAATGCAATGATGTGGTCGGTCTGGGGATAGATAAAGGGATTGCCGTTGGGCGAAAATGAAGTGGCGCAACTGTCGAACGACACCGAGCGATGTTTCAGCCCTGGCATCAATCCGGTCAGAATGTCCGCAATCGCAGCGCCGGCCACCGGATCACCACCACTACGGAACCACTCGATCATCTCGGCGGTTGACCCCAATTCACGATCCACGGCATCGCCCCCGATCTTGATATAGGTCTTGCCATCAGGATAGCGGACTGGAGGCAGAATATAGGGGTCAGCGGACAGATCAGGCGGCAGATAAACGACTGACGGCATCTGGCGCAGGCGCAACGCCTCTTGCGTATCCAGTTCAAAGAAAGCGATCGTGCGCGCATAGACTTTCATGGGGAGCGGTTCTGGCAACAGGCCCTCCGCTTTAGAAAACGCACCACAGGCCACGATGACTTTGTCGGCTCTTAGCACTTCACCACCTGCACAAAAAACCTGTGCTTCCCCCATCTTTTCGGCGATATGCATGACCGCGCGGCGCAGCACAAATGCACCGGCAGACTGCGCCGCCGTGATCTGTGCGCGGACATGGGCGCGTGGGTTGATCCACCCGGCATCGGATGCCTCATAGAGCGCGAGAATATTGTCCGGGAAGACGAAATCAGGAAACCGCTCGGCGAGGTCTTTGCCCCGCAACGCTTCGTGCGGCACAGCATCTTCGATCGCGTTGCGCTGTGCGTTAAGAATGAAGTTGCTCCCTTCTCCGGTCTCCGGCCCTGAAATAATCGCCCCCACAGGAGAGAAGAAAGGCTGCCCGCCCTTCGCCTCTATTTCAGCGTAGCGATTGATCGCAGCTTGCGAGAACCGCGCCCAATTCTTGCGGGTGTCAATTTTGCGGGTGATCCGTGCTTCATCATAGTGGCTCGCGAAAACACCGGTATGGGCAGCCTTTACATCAGGCTCATCAGGGCCAACCAAGGCGGTCTTCACGCCCATTTCTGCCAAATGGCGCGCTGCGGCGCTACCCATCAGGCCTGCACCCACAACGATCACGTCAAAGCTTTGGTCAGTCATGAAGAACCCCGGATCAAAATCAGCCTGCCAACCATGCCAAGACTGGTGCCAAAAGAAAACGGGCGCCGGAAGGTCCGACGCCCGTTGCGTTCTAAAAAATGCAGATCAGTTCAGCGCTGCATCCGTGATCACGCTGGTCCAAGCGCCCTCTGGCTGCGCGGAAATAACCGGATCAGAGCCACCCCCAAGCAGCGTATCCACCGTCCGCTGGAAATCTGCAGGATCAAGCGCACCGTTGGACCCCGCACTCAGTTTGGCACCCTCGCCCATCATGCGGATCTGGGCCGCCTCGCCCTGTGCACCGGTTTCGTCGTAGTCGAGCACGATTCCAGCCGC
>NZ_JAWOAN010000218.1:0-11966 GCF_046498525.1 Yoonia sp. | reverse complement strand
AACGCAGCAAGGCCGACGCCGCCCAAAATCAACGACACAGGGATCAGGAAAACGAGGACATTCATAATTTGCCTTTCAGCCGCAGCGCATTCAACAGGACCGTAATCGATGACGCGGACATCGCAATAGAGGCAATCAATGGTGTTGCAAAGCCCGCCAGCGCGATTGGCACTGCGATGACGTTATAAATTGTCGAGATCGTGAAATTCTCTTTGATCCGTCGCATCGCAGCGCGGGCGACAAGGGGCAGTTCGATCAGGGGCGCAAGACTGTCGTTGAGAAGCACGATATCTGACGCCGCACGTGAAGCATCCGCCGCCGTTGCAGGCGAGACAGAGGCATATGCAGCCGCCAGCGCGCCAGTGTCGTTGAGGCCGTCACCGACCATAAGAACCTTTGCGCCACTGGCCGCCAGATCATCAATATAGGCTATTTTGTCCGCAGGGTTCGTATCGGCCTGCCAGTTGTCGATTCCCAGTGCAGCGGCAATTTTCGCGGTTTCGTTCGCATCGTCACCGGACACCAGATGTATGTCGAGGCCGGCTTCCTGCCAGCCACGCACCAGCGCCGCTGCACCTTCGCGCAGTTCGGAACGCAACATGATTTTCTGGGCTGGTCTGTCACCCACCTGAATGTAAGTCCCGTTGCCGGCACCCAACCATGTGCCAGAGCCAAGCCGGACGCGCTGACCTTGATATTGCGCGCTCAAGCCTTTGCCAGCGCACTCTGCTTGATCGCTCAGGACGGCAGGTGTCACACCGTTGAGTGACGCGGCGATCGCCTGCGACACTGGGTGGGTCGCATTTCGGGTCAAGGCCAATGCAATGCTTTGTGTCTCTGCATCCAGCGTATCGCGCGCTGCCGCGGGCATGGTCAGCGTACCTGTCTTGTCGAAAACAACGGTATCCACTTCGGCCAGACGTTCGAGGGCGGTGCCGTCCTTGACCAACAACCCAGCCCGGAACAACCGCCCTGCGGCGGTGGTCGATACCGCAGGAACAGCCAGTCCCATGGCGCAAGGGCAGGTAATGATCAGAACGGCTACCGCAATATTCAATGACAGGCGTACATCGCCGGAATAAAGCATCCACCCACCAAACGCGAGAAGCGCCAACAGATGCACAACCGGCGCATAGAGAGCAGCGGCCTTGTCAGCGATAGCGGTGTAGCGATTGCGTGTGGCCTCGGCCTCATCCACCATCGTCACCATCTTGCGCAACGTGGTATCCGCGCCGACGGTCGTTGCGCTGATCATCAGCGGGCCGGTCATGTTGACCTCGCCAGCGGTGACGGTCGCCCCGGCGCTGGCGTGACTTAAACGGCTCTCACCTGTCAGCAGAGAGCGGTCTATCTGGCTGCTACCCTCGGTGATCGTGCCATCGACAGGGATACGGCCCCCCGGCAGAACCTGCACCAGATCGCCGATCGCGAGATCGGCAAAGTTGACCATCTGGCGCACTCCATCGCGCACGCGCATGACGCGGGGGACCTCAAGCGCGGAAAGCTGCGCTGCTGCAGATGCGGCGGCCTTGCGGCTGCGATGGTCGAGATAGCGGCCGATGAGCAGAAAGAAGGTCAGCGTCACGGCGGCATCGAAATAGGAATGTCGCCCGCCATAGAGTGTCTCATAAAGCGAAATGCCGGAAGCGAGAATAATGGCCAGCGAAATCGGCACATCCATATTCAGACGGTATGCCTTCAATGATCGCCATCCACTGTCAAAGAACGGCTGCGCGGAATAAAGCAACGTCGGTATCGCAATAATGGCTGTGATCCAGTGGAACATATGCATCGTGGCACCGATGGCTCCCGACCAAACAGCCACTGACAGCAACATTATGTTCATGTTGGCAAAGCCCGAAACCGCAAGGCGGGTCATCAGGCTGCGGCCATAGGTATCGGTTTCAGAGCCAAGTAGGCTCGTATCAAGAACACGCGCCTCGAACCCCGCCAATTCCAGCGTATCGATCAGGTCTTCGGGCGAGATCGGTTGATCCGTACCAACCGTGACCCGCTTCATGCTGAGATTCACGCGGGCGTTCGCCACGCCTTCCACATCGCGCAAAACCCGTTCGACGCCATTGATACAGGCGACACAATGGATGCCGGGCAGGGACAGTACGATCTGTGCCGTGCCGTTCGAGGCCGCTTTTTCAAGCTGCCCCTCAGGCAGGCCCACACAGGCCGGACAGATTGCAGCGTCGCTCATTTTGCGGTGATCGGAAAACGCCGGCGGAACTTGGTGCCGTCGGGGGCGATCAGTTCCAGACGCAGGTTCCAGTAGCCTTTTGTCATGGTGACAGGAGCGGTGTATTGCGTACCTGTCCAGGTGAAATCAGGCACGGTATCCATATTGACGTTTGTCGCTTGCCCCAGAATGGCGCGCGTGACCTCTGCTTGCAGGGGGGCGCCGCGATGATCAAGGATGTCCACGGTCAGTACACCGTCCGTTATATCAGCACTGACATCCCAGTTGAGCGCGTTTTGCGCCGCACGGTCGGCCTGGAACGTTTGACTGACAGCATAAGAATTACGGGCCTCGACCCCCGGAAAGGTTGCGATGGCGTTCCATGCAAGTGTCAGGTTGACCGCAATGATGATTCCGAAGCCGCCAACCATGAGGCCAAGCATATGCCATCCTGTGAATTCACGTGCCATTATTGGGCTCTCCCGTTGAAAATTGCGTCTTTGTATGCGCGTTCGCCGGACTCCACGTCCTCAACCCAGAACCGCAGATCGACACGATCCATTGTTGATGCAGGGTCAGTCGGGCGGGCCGAGACGTAGACGCGCTGCAGGTATGTTTCATTTGCAGGCACGATAATGTTGCGTTCCGCCGTTCCCTCGAGGTCGATGCGCAGGGTTTCGTCCGAAGTGAGCGACAGGTGGAAAAGGCGATCCTCACCATGTTTGTTCAACAGGCGAATGTCATAGATATTGCGCACAGTGCCATCAGAAAGCGTCACAAAGGTGGGATTGCGCACAGGTGCTACGGTCATTTCGATATCAGCCCGAATGAACAATGCAAAAACCAGCCCTACGCCGATTGCTGCCCACATTGCGGTGTAAAGCATGGTGCGGAACCGGAAGACATGCTGCCAAATCTTCTTGGGGGGCTTGCCCTTGGCCTCTTCCTCCTGATCCGACAGGGCGAGATAGTCGATCAAACCGCGTGGCTTTCCGATCCTTTCCATCACATCGTCACAGGCGTCGATACAAAGCGCACATGTGATGCATTCCATCTGCTGCCCGTCACGAATGTCGATGCCGGCAGGGCAGACGTTCACGCAGGCCATGCAGTCGATGCAGTCACCCGTTGTATCGTCGTGCTTTTTCCCGCGCGGTTCACCCCGCCATTCACGATAGGCCACCGTCAGCGTCTCGGGGTCCATCATCGCCGCCTGAATCCGCGGCCAGGGGCACATGTAATTGCAAACCTGTTCGCGCATGAACCCGCCGAAAACAAAAGTCGTGGCCGTCAGAACGCCGATGGTCGCCCATGCGATGGGAGGAGCGCTGAAAGTCGCGAGATCGACAGCCAGCGTTGGTGCGTCGGCGAAATAGAAGACCCAAGCACCGCCCGTTGCCACTGAAATCAGCAGCCAGACTGTCCATTTTGTCATTCGCAGGCGGAATTTGCGCAAACTCCAGTCGGCGTTCCACAGGCGGACCCGCGCATTGCGGTCGCCTTCGATCCAGCGTTCGACAAGGATGAAAAGATCGGTCCAGACGGTCTGCGGGCAGGTATAGCCGCACCAGACGCGGCCAAGGGCCGATGTAAACAAGAACAGGCCGAGGCCCGCCATAATAAGAAGGCCCGCCACGAAGTAGAACTCATGTGGCCAAATCTCGATCCAGAAGAAATAGAAACGGCGATGCGCCATGTCGATCAGAACCGCCTGATCAGGCAGGTTCGGGCCACGGTCCCATCTGATCCATGGGGTCAGATAATAGATGCCCAAGGTGACAGCCATCACCCACCATTTGAGATTGCGGTAAAAGCCTTTGACGCGCCGCGGAAAGATTGGTTCGCGGGCAGCGTAAAGCGGTTGGTTTTCGGTAGAGGACATATGGACCTGCAAGTCTGGAGTTCTGTTCGCAGGATCGGTTTTAAGGAGTGGGCCGGGAATATCTTTGATGTGGATCAAGGATATGCAGGACTGCGGCTGCGGTGGGCTGTCGCAGGTCCTTTCCGCATGGTGACCCCTGAACCTGAAAAGAGTGGCCCTCACATGGTGGGCCACTCTTTGGCTTTTAGTTCGTTTGTGCGATAGCTTAGAACTGCACGTTCATTCCGACTTGGAAGCCATGCCGCTCATAGTCGTCACCAAACGAGCCGCCATAGCCAGCTTCAATCCGTATATCGCGGGCGGTATTGGATGAAATCAGGCTTTCGAAACCCAGTTTCACATCTACCAAGTCGTCGTCGCGCCCTTCGATCGGGAATGAAGCGGTGGGCAACCCGTCAAAGCCGGTTTCGATCACGAGATCATCGGTGGACAATGTGGTATAGGCGATACTGCCGGTCAGTCGGTTCTGCCCTGTAGCACTTGGCAACAGATACTCACCCTTCAGACCAATAGAGCCCATGAATGTGCTGCCCGACTGTTCTTCGACGGTGAGGTTCCACTCCTCTGCGCCGGTCTCTGTGAAGCCATCGATTGTGACATCATAGAAAGACACGGAGGCCATCGGACCAACTGCAAACCCGCCGAAGTCACGCAGATAGCTGGCTTCAACCGCGCCAAAGGTCTGCGATCCGTCGGTGCTACCGGTTGCGGTTGCATCCAGCACATTGCGGGTGCTGTCATATGATGCGTCCTGATACCCGAAGAGCGCCTTGAAACTTGCGCCATTCGCCAAAGTAGAGCGCGTGAATGCGATCAGGGAAAAGCCCGTGGTTTCAACATCACCAAAGCCATCGGCGGCTTCGGCTGTTGCCGATGTTCCGCCAAGCGCGATACCGACCGAGGCATTCGGGTTCAGACGGCTTTCAACGCCGACAGTGAACGATGCCGCATCAACGTCATAGCCGATAGAGCCCGATGTCGGGTCATAGGTCGCGGTCGATCCACCCAGTGAAGCAAGGCCATAGAGATTGCCGCCCATCAGCCAGTTCTGCGCGCCTGTGTTTTGCGAGACAGCTGCTGTATCGCCTCCGTCAAGAGGGGCCAGCCCAGTGATTGCAGCAACATGACCGCGTGCGCCCTCAAAGCTCATCGCGGAAAACGCGGGGGCAATGGTGAAGCCTGTGCTGGTCAGCGCCGCAGCTTGCGCGGTTTCGTCTAACAAGAGGATGTCCTCGATAGCGCCCTGATAAGCTGTTGCATTGCCGATATCCCAATAAGGCACATTCGCAGCCGCATCGAGGTATCCTGCAAGCTTGAACTGGTACTCGGAGCCTCTGTCTGCCGCAGCCTCAGCAATCTCTGCAAACTCTGGATTGATCCGCAAAGTGAATTCTCCGTCTTCGATTTCGCCGATCCGCATGGTGAAGTTCAGGTTGGCATTGCGCAGATCTTCAATCGCGTCGACGGCGAACAACCCGTTGGCTTGTGCTGCGGCGACAATTTCCTCGGGAACCAAGGCGCCGGCGCCATATTCCAAATCGGGGACGTCGACACCAAGGGCCGCTGCCAGTTCGGCCAACCGTGCGTCAGTGTCATCCGCAAGGGCAAGGTTGCCATAGGTCCAACCATCTTCGCCTGCGCCCCCGATCTTGTTCCAAGCAACCAAAGCGGATTCGTCATCGGGATTATCGTTGTCATCCCAAAACAGCCCTTCAGGGACCATGATATCGTCAAGGAAAGCATCGCCGAAGTAAGTGCCGTAGACGTTATCGCCGCCGCTTGAGATGCCGACGAAAGTGGTTGTGTCACCTGTGCGTGTCACAGTGGTGGGCTTTGCTTTGTCTTCCGAGAAGAATCCGATGTCGCCCTCGTTGCCGCCTTCACCGAACAACCCATCAGGTAGACCGGCGCCACCCAAGAGCTTGGGGTCAAGGCCCGCAGTTTCAGTCAGGAACTGCACCGCACTCGCCGCGTCTTCCGAGCCGAGCGCGAAGTCGCCCATCGGGTCGCCATTTGCATCCAGCAACTCAAGCGTGAAGCTGGTGATCCGCGCACCGGTGAAGTTCGAGGTCTTGCCGAATGTGAAGTAATCAACGGAGGATGTGTCGACCACACTGCCGACAGTCCCATTGGCGGGATCTGTAATCAGATATGGTTCATTCGAGGTTCGGAACGTCATATCGAACGGATCAGATCCGGTCAGTTGTGTCTTGATCCGTTTGCCCGATCCCGGAGGCGAGTCGCAATAAATGCCGGGGTTGTTTGCCATCAGGCAGTTGGGTGCATCACTCCGCGAATCAACGCTAAAATTATCATCTTCATCAAGCAGCGTGTAATCTGTTATGATGACCTCTCGGGGTTCACCATCCACGGGCGGCTTACTGCCCGGCACGCGCACAGAGGTAAACGTCACCGCCTTCGCACCCGGTGGAAGCACCCCTTCCGCAGGGTCCGAAAAAACTATGCCATCGCCTGATGTGCCGATCAACGGGTCGTCCGGGAGCGTATCAGCCCATACTGCAGTGCAGGCCAACGTAAGCGCCGCCACCGATCCGGCAGTGGCAAACCTCGAATTGTGTATCCTCATGTCAACTTCCCCTAACTCTCAAAGTATTCCTACGCATTCCAAGATTGGAATTATTAAAGAGTTAAGGGCGTGTCCCGATTCCGGGATTGACATATGTCAAAAGCCGCATGTCTTCTCTTGGTGGCTGGTCGTCCGTGTAGAGGGGCGGGTTCGGCTGCTGTTTGAACCACCATAGTCAACGAAACTCTCGCTTTCCGTGAGCGGTAGGCGTACGGATGCCGGCATGAAAATTGTCCGCCTCGAAGATGCCCGATCCCTGCCGCTCTGGCGCAGACCCACGTCGCTGTTGTTTGTGATGGCAATGGCGATGCCAGTGGCCTTTGCCACGTGGTCGGCGCTTCTGAATAACTTCGTGATCGAGGTCGCTGGCTTTGACGGTTCAGACATCGGCTGGCTGCATACGGTGCGCGAGATACCGGGGTTCTTTGCAATCGGTGTGATTGCGCTGATCATGTTCATCCGAGAGCAGGTTCTGGGGCTTGTCGCCCTGATCATGCTGGGGGCGGCGACGGCGGTTACGGCGCAATTCCCATACATGAGCGGGATTCTGGTCGTGACGATGTTGTCGTCCATCGGCTTTCACTATTACGAAACCGTCAACCAATCGCTGCAACTGCAATGGATCGATAAAAAGAAAGCCCCGCAGACGTTGGGATGGATCTTGTCGGCGGGCTCTGCGGCGACGCTCGTGGTCTATATGTTGATCGTGGTCAGTTGGGAACGCTTTGGCCTGACTTACAGCATCGTCTACTGGCTTTCTGGCGGTTTCACGGTCGTTGTCGCAACCGTCTGCCTGTTGGCATACCCGCAATTCGAAGCCCCGCATCCGCAGGTCAAGAAGATGGTCCTGCGCAAGCGGTACTGGCTTTATTACGCCCTGCAATTCATGTCGGGTGCGCGACGGCAGATATTTGTGGTCTTCGCAGGCTTCATGATGGTCGAACAGTTTGGCTTTGCTGTCGATGATATTACCAAGCTTTTCATGTTTACCCTGTTGATCAACATGCTGGCTGCACCTCTTTTGGGAAAGCTGGTGCAAGTTTTCGGTGAACGGCGTGCGCTGATCTTTGAATATGTGGGGCTGTGTCTGGTGTTCTTTGCCTATGGCGGGATTCACTATTTCGGCTGGGGTGTGGTGCTGGCGACGACACTCTATATCATCAATCACCTGTTCTTCAGCCTTGCACTGGCGATCAAGACCTATTTCCAGAAAATCGCCGATCCGCGGGATATTGCGCCCACTGCAGCAGTAGCTTTCACCATCAACCATATTGCGGCGGTATTCTTGCCTGCGCTTTTGGGCTATGTCTGGTTGCAGTCGCCCGGTCTGGTCTTTTTGATGGCCGCTGGCATGGCGATCATATCGCTTTTGCTATCGCTTCTCATTCCACGCCATCCGGCCCCCGGTCACGAGACTGTGTTTCAGGGCCGTTTGTTGGCCGCAGCAGAGTAGCAAAACGTACGGTCGGTGCTATATCTAAAAAGAAACCGATAGGAGGCTCATATGTTTTTCATGTCCCGCGCAAAATCCGAAATGATCGCCAAAGATGCGGCCCTGCCCGGACGCGCCGACGCGATCCCGACCGCGACAACGCATTTCGTTTACGGCACCCCGCTGACTGGCGAAGTGCCCGAGGGCATGGATGAGGCGATGTTCGGCATGGGCTGCTTCTGGGGCGTGGAGCGGATGTTCTGGAAGCTTGACGGCATGCAGTCCACGATGGTGGGCTATGCGGGTGGCTATACCCCGAACCCGACATATGAAGAAGTCTGCTCCGGCAAGACCGGCCATAACGAGGTGGTGCGTGTGATCTTTGATCCGTCCGTTATTTCTTATGAACAACTCTTGCAGGTCTTTTGGGAAGGACACGACCCGACCCAAGGCATGCGGCAGGGCAATGACACGGGCACGCAATACCGGTCAGGTATCTATACCTATTCACCAGCGCAGAAGGCTGCTGCCGAAGCTGCAAAGGCAGCTTTTGCGCCGCGTCTTTCTCAGGCAGGCTATGGTGCGATCACGACCGAGATCATCGATGCGCCGACGTTTTATTTTGCCGAAGACTATCACCAGCAGTATCTCGCGAAAAATCCCAGTGGTTACTGCGGGATCGGCGGAACAGGCGTGACCTGTCCGATCGGTGTCGGGGTCTGACACCAAGCGGGCTTTCCGGACATAGTGAAGATCATTCCAGCCGATTCAGATTTGCTTGACGGTGGGCAAGCGGCACCATACCCGACTGGTGACCCAACGCAAAAGGCAAGACGATGATAACCTATTCGGCTTTGACGACGATCACGGGCGAAGATGCCGCATATCAACTGGCCGATGCGCTGGAAACGCTGGACCCTGAACCCACCGGAGTTGGGGTGTTCGAGATCGAGGACGGATCAGGCTTATGGGAAGTCGCGGCCTATTTCATGGAAAGACCTGATGCTGGCGCGCTGGCGGTTCTGTCGGCTTTGCATCTGGCGAAACCGTTCAATCTATCGGATATTCCTGATCAGGACTGGGTATCAAAGGTGCAGCGCGAATTGGCACCGGTCCCTGCTGGACGGTTTTTTGTGTACGGCAGCCACGACGCGGACAAAGTGCCTGACGATAAGATCCCGCTGTTGATTGACGCGGCTATGGCGTTTGGAACCGGACATCACGGTACCACAAAAGGCTGTCTGGAGGCGTTCGACGCACTTTTGTCCGATGGGTTCACGGGCGAAAAAATCCTTGACGTAGGTTGTGGGACCGCTGTTCTTGCGATGGCCGCTGCCAAGGTTCTGCCCTATTCGGTTCTGGCCAGCGACATTGATCCGGTCGCTGTCGACGTGGCGCAGGCCAATGTCATCAGCAACGGGCTTCAGAACCGTGTGGACTGTGTCGTGGCCGCAGGTTTCGGGGCGGCCGAACTGAAGGAAAGCGGCCCGTATGATTTGGTTTTTGCCAATATCCTAAAAGCACCCTTGATCGGACTTGCACCAGATATGGCGGCGTATTCTGCTGACGGGGGCTATGCGATTCTATCTGGCATCCTGAATGAACAGGCCGATGAGGTGATCATTGTTTATCAGCAGAATGGCTTCAATGTTGTGGGCAAACGGGTTATTGTTGACTGGACGACGCTAATATTGCGAAAAAACAGGCCTAAAATCGCCTAAATGGCGCTACGCCCTTGAAGAATAGCTTGTTTGAAATGTAAAACTGATCGAAGTTGTAGTATTGGTAAACGCGTTGTATGCGGAGGATGAATAGGTGCAAGCCCAAGTCCCATTTGATAAAAGACTAAAACGTATCGTACGGCGCCATGACAAAATGGCGAACGGCGTTGTGAAAAGCGTGAACTCTGACGGATTGATTGTTGCGAAACCGCGCCTTTACCGGCCGCGTTTCCCGCTGAAAGGTCTGCTGGCAGTTCTGTTTCTTGGCTTCCTGTTCAAAGGGTTCCTTTTTGCCTATTTGGGCGAAGCGGAATATCTTGAGCGTGTCGCGACGCTGCAGGGTGGAACCTTGCTCGAACAAGCGGGCGGATGGGTGATGCAGCCTGACCTAGTCACGGTTTTGGCCGCTGACGGAATCGCGATGATACTGCCACAAAAATAGGCTGGGTTGTCAGACAAACGAAAAGGCCGCGTTCAGTGCGAACGCGGCCTTTCGCTTTTGTGCGGTCGTTTGTTTAGCGTGCGCGTGTCGCGATGTCTTCGATGTCACCATAGGACAGGCCGATATCGTCCAGTTCTCGCGCGGACAGTTTGGAGAGTGAATTGCGTGTGATGCGTGCATCGTTCCATGCGGCGACTGCGCCAAACATGTTGACGAAGAACGATGTGATCTTGCCTGCGGAGAGGCCAGTGACGGGGCGGGTGGTGTCAAAAGAGGCCATGGCCATATTCCTTGTTTTTGTGCTGCCAACGCAGCGTTGATCTAATGAAGCGCATCTAGGAGGGATAAAGCACACTGACTAGTGCCATTTTGACAAGGGTCATATGCGTTTTCAACATGCCTGTATTTTGTGCGTATTTTGCCACAAACCCCTAATTTATAAGAGGTTAATTGTGTCGATTTCAGGCGTCATGGTGACGTATTCCGGCAATTTTTTCGCAATTGTCGTTCTTGTGCCTGTAAACCAACACACTTGGTCTTTGTTCGCCTTTTGTGCTAGCGATATGAAGAGAACAAGAAAAAGAGGCGAGCAATGCGTGTTTTAGGCATCGATCCAGGTCTGCGGAATATGGGCTGGGGGGTGATCGAAGTGTCAGGTTCGCGGATCAGTCATGTGGCCAACGGTATTTGCCGGTCGGACGGAGATGATCTTGCCGCGCGTCTTTTGTCGCTGCATCAACAACTCACCGAAGTCCTGATACAGCACCGGCCGGAGGCGGCGGCTGTGGAACAAACCTTCGTCAACAAAGACGGGGCGGGTACGCTCAAGCTGGGTCAGGCGCGGGGGATCGCGATGCTGGTGCCGGCGCAGGCCGGTTTGGTTGTGGGGGAATACGCGCCCAATGCCGTCAAGAAGGCTGTCGTTGGCGTCGGCCATGCAGATAAGGCGCAGGTCGCGCATATGGTCAAAGTGCAGTTGCCGGGCGTAAAGCTTGCAGGACTGGACGCCGCCGATGCCCTTGCGATCGCGATTTGCCATTCGTTCCATGTGCAATCTGCAAGCAGCCTTGCCGCTGCATTGGCAAAGGCCACAGCATGATTGGCAAGATCGCGGGACGGCTTGAATATCGCAGCACGGATCACGTCCTGATCGATGTGCGCGGCGTGGGTTATATCGTCTATGTTTCCGATCGGGTAATGGCGGGCCTGCCGGACAATGGAGCGGCGGTCGCGCTGTTCACGGACCTTCTGGTGCGTGAAGATAACTTACAGCTTTTCGGTTTCACGACTCTGGTCGAAAAGGAATGGCATCGCCTGCTGATGTCTGTTCAGGGGATCGGGGCCAAGGCGTCACTGGCCATTCTGGGCACGCTTGGGGCTGATGGCGTCAGCCGCGCGATTGCGCTGGGCGACTGGAACGCGCTTGCCAAAGCAAAAGGGGTTGGTCCCAAGACCGCGCAGCGTGTCACGATTGAACTCAAGGACAAGGCCCCTGGCGTGATGGCGATGGGTGGTGCAGTCACCGAGGCACTTGGCGATGCAGTGATCGAGACGGAAGATCCGGCACCTGTCAAAGGTACGGCCCCACCAAGAACAAACACGGCCTCTGCCGAAGCGCTTTCGGCTTTGGGTAACCTTGGTTATGCGCCCGGCGAAGCGGCAAGTGCCGTCGCAGAGGCGGCGGGTGCCGCACCTGATGCGGATACCTCGACGC
>NZ_JAWOAN010000209.1:0-6296 GCF_046498525.1 Yoonia sp. | reverse complement strand
GGGCCAGAATAGTTTTGGCGTTACCGCTGCGTCGCTGACGTATTTCAATAAACCCCTGACCGAACTGTCGGCGGGCGAGGCGGCCTATCTGGCCTCGCTTCCCAAGTCGCCCAGCAATCGCCACCCGGTCCGCGACCGCGAGATTGCCGTATTCTGGCGCGACAACACCCTGCGCGAGATGTTCGAGAACGGTTATATCGACGAGGCGACATATGAGGCCGAACGCGCAGCACCGCTCTTGTCGGTGCAGGGCGGCGATTACGAGGACTTCCGCGAGAGCCTGCCAGAGCGTGATTACTTCACCGACGAAATCCGCCGCCAGCTCAGCCAGAACTTTGGCGAGGAAGAGTTCTTTTCCGGTGGCCTGGCGATCCGTGCGACAGTTGATCCTGATTTGCAGGTCACCGCGCGCCACTCGCTGCAACGCGCGTTGGAAGAGTATGATCGTGCGCAGGGTATCTGGCGGGGTACCGGCGAGACAATTCCGGCAGATGCATTGGCGGAGGAAGCCGCATGGCGGGCAGCCCTGACCGGTGTCGATGTCACCCGGGATGTCGATCTTGATGGCCCGTGGTATCCGGCTGTCATTCGGGATGTGGCCGAGAATACACTGACGATCGGTATCGAAGGCGTCATAGAGACCGAGGCGGAACCCTTTGTCGTGCCCCGCGGTGATATCCGCTGGCTGGCCGGCGATTTCTTTGACAACTTCACCCCCGGCGATGTGGTGCATGTGCGCCGTCTGTTGGATGCCGACGGCAATTTCGAACAGTGGTCCCTGCGGCAAGTGCCCGAGGTGCAGGGTGGCTTTATGGCGATGGACGTGAACACGGGCCGTGTGATCGCGATGCAGGGCGGATTCAGCTATGAGCATTCGGTCTTTAACCGCGCCACACAAGCGCAGCGTCAGCCCGGCTCTTCGTTCAAGCCGTTTGTCTATGCCGCTGCTCTGGATAGTGGTTATTCGCCCGCGACGATCATCGTGGATGCGCCGATCGAGATCAATACGCCACAGGGCGTATGGCGGCCGCGCAATGCGTCGAACCAGTTCTACGGACCAACCCCGCTGCGCACAGGGATCGAGCGGTCACGGAACCTGATGACCATTCGACTGGCGCAGGAAATCAGCATTGATACGGTCGGACGTTATGCCGAACGCTTTGGCGTCTACGAGAATATGAACCGCGTGCTTGCGGCCTCATTGGGGTCGGATGAGACGACATTGTTCAAGATGGTCGCGGCCTATGCGATGTTCGCCAACGGTGGCGAGCGGGTCGAGCCAACTTTGGTTGACCGTGTGCAGGACCGCTATGGCTATACGGTTTACCGCCACGATCAGCGTACCTGCCTTGACTGCGACCAGACCAATCTGCCAGAGGGCGCCGCGCCGCGCATCATGACCAACCGTGACCGCGTGATGAACGAGATCACGGCCTATCAGTTGACCTCTATGATGCAGGGCGTTGTCGAGCGGGGAACAGCAAGCGGTACCGTCAACCTGCCGGTGCCGATTGCGGGCAAGACGGGCACGACAAATGATGCCAAGGATGTCTGGTTCATCGGTTTTTCGTCGAACATCGTGGCAGGCTGCTATATCGGCTATGATACGCCGCGCAGTCTGGGCCGTGGTGCATCGGGCGGCGGGTTCTGTGGGCCTGTGTTCAATCGCTTCATGCAAGAGGCGATCGGGCAATATGGCTCTGGCTCTTTCCGTGTCCCGGCAAATTGCCAGTTCATCAATATCGACCGTTTCAGCGGCGCGCGTCTGCCCCCTGATGCCAGCGGCGATAACGTCGTGCGCGAATGTTTCCGTCCGGGTGAAGAGCCGCTCTTCGGTATCACGTTCGATGGCGGGTTCGCGATGGCGGCGGATTTGCCTCTTTTCGACGAAGCGCAGAGTGTGCAGCGTCAGGTCACGACATCCACGGGTGAATCGGCGACTGTCGGCGACAAGGCGACTTTCGGGACATTGTCGTCGGGCGGTCTTTACTGACCATGCGCTTGTGGCGCGCCGATGGGCGCGTTAAGACCGATGCATTAAATCCCCACGAATAAAGACAGGTGCCCGATGCGCGCGGAAATACAAAATACTGTAGAGGCGATTGAGAAATCGCTTAATCTGCTGGCGCAGCGCATGGACCGCGAAACGGCCCCGCACCGGCTTGAGGAATTCAATGCCCGCGTGGAAGACCCGACACTGTGGGACGATCCCGAAGCGGCGCAAAAACTCATGCGTGACCGCCAGTTGCTGGTTGATGCAATGACAAGTTACGAAAGCATCAGTCAGGACTTGTCTGACAATATCGAGCTGATTGGACTGGGCGAGATAGAAGACGACGCCGAGGTTGTGGCCGAGGCCGAAGCTGCGCTGATGGCACTTGGCAAGAAAGCCGCAGAAAAGGAACTGGAGGCCCTGCTGGATGGCGAGGCTGACGGCAATGATACGTTCCTTGAAATCAATGCGGGCGCGGGTGGCACCGAAAGCTGCGACTGGGCCAATATGCTGGCGCGCATGTATGTCCGCTGGGCGGAAAAGAAGGGTTACAAGGTCGAACTGCAGTCCGAACAGTCCGGTGACGAGGCCGGGATCAAATCCGCGACCTACAAGATCAGCGGGCATAACGCCTATGGCTGGCTGAAATCCGAAAGCGGTGTACACCGGCTGGTGCGGATTTCGCCTTTTGACAGCGCCGCCAAGCGTCACACATCGTTCACGTCGGTCAAGGTCTATCCGGTGGTCGATGACAACATCGAAATCGAGGTGAGCCCAAATGATATCCGTCTGGATACCTACCGGTCCTCGGGTGCGGGTGGTCAGCACGTAAACACGACGGATTCGGCGGTGCGGATCACGCACCATCCGACAGGCATCGTTGTGACCAGTTCCGAGAAATCGCAGCACCAGAACCGCGATATCGCCATGAAGGCGCTGAAGTCGCGGCTGTACCAGATGGAGCTGGATAAACGGTCAGCCCTTGTCAACGAAGCGCATGAGAGCGCGGGTGATGCGGGCTGGGGCAACCAGATCCGGTCTTACGTCCTGCAGCCCTACCAGATGGTCAAGGACCTGCGTACCAACTATGAAACCTCGGACACCAAAGGGGTTCTGGACGGTGATCTTGACGGGTTCATGGCCGCGACGCTGGCGATGAACGTGTCGGGCAAGAGCCGCGCCGAGGCGAACGCCGGATAACAGACCTCTTGCCAATGGTGCGGCCTTGGGGTGATGATAGCGCCAGGTCCAGCAACGTGGGAGGCGAGCCGTGACTTCAACAGATGCGTTGGGCGGCGCTGCCGAAAAACTGGTCGTTCAACACCTGACTATTGCGGACGTGACATCCAGCCTGCGGGCAGGTCTGCAGGATTTCCGCCGCGCGCCGCAGTTCGGGCTGTTTTTCAGTGCAGTCTATGTGGTGGGCGGGTTCGCGATGCTTTGGGTCGGGGCAGGGCATGTGACATGGACCCTTGCGACATCGCTGGGCTTTCCTTTGCTGGCGCCTTTTGCCGCGGCCGGCCTATATGAAGTCAGCCGCCGTATGGAGACGGGCCAGTCTTTGGACTGGCGCTCTGTGCTGGGGATCGTCTGGAACGAGCGGACGCGGCAACTTCCTTGGCTGGGCGCGATAATCGTGATTTATTTTCTGTTCTGGACCTTTCTGGCCCATATGATCTTTGCGCTCTTCATGGGGCTATCCACCATGACGAACGTCAGCCAGAGCTTTGATGTGTTCCTGACATCCAACGGATTGGCCATGATCGCGGTAGAGCTTGGGGTCGGTGCGGTCCTTGCTTTCTTGCTGTTCTCGATGACGGTAGTGAGCCTGCCGCTGGTGCTGGACCGCGAAGTGGATTTCGTGACGGCGATGCTGACCAGTATGAAGGCTGTGCGCGACAATCTTTTCGTGATGTCGATCTGGGCGTGGATTATCGCGGTGTCGTCGCTGCTGGCGCTGCTGCCGTGGTTTCTGGGGCTGATGTTTGTTTTGCCGGTGCTGGGACATGCCACATGGCATCTTTACCGCAAGGTCTTGGCCTGAATACGAAAAAGGGCGCCGGAAAGGGCGCCCTTCTGCGGTAATCATGAAAGACTTACGACTTTGTTTCAGTCGTCGTTGTCGGCATCTTCTTGGAAGAACCGGTGGCCAGTGGATCGTCCTGACGCTGCACGGAGCCTTCGAAGTGTGCCCCGCTTTCAATTGCGATGGTCTTGTGGATGATGTCGCCCTCGACCCGTGCGGTCGACGTCAGGCGCACCTTGAGGCCACGTACACGGCCCACGATGCGGCCGTTCACGACGACATCATCGGCAACGATTTCGCCCTTGACGGTGGCGCCTTCGCCGACGGTCAGCAGGTGCGCGCGGATATCGCCCTCGACCTGGCCTTCGACCTGAATATCGCCAGACGTCTTGAGATTGCCTGTGATCAGCAGATCAGAGGACAAGATCGATGGGGCTGGCTTTGATTTAGGCGGGGCAGATGCCTTTAAATCAGAACCTGCGGGCTTGGTGGCCTCGGTACCCTTGGGCGTTTCGGTCTCGGACGCTTTGGGTCCGGGTTCGTTGATTTTTGATTTAGAAAACATCTTGTCCAGCTCTTATGTAAGTCATGGGGTTGACGGGGTTGCCGTTCACACGGACCTCGTAGTGAAGGTGGGGCCCGGTCGAGCGACCTGAGTTCCCCATAGCACCAATTCGGTCACCGCGCGAGACCCTTTGGCCCACGCGGACATCCATGGAGTTCAGGTGCGCATAACGGGTTTCGATGCCAAAGTCGTGGCGAATCTTGATCAGGCGGCCATAGCCGGATGACCAACCGGCGTAGGTGACCACACCGTCTGCGGTGGTATAGATCGGTGTGCCGATGGGCGCGGCAAAATCAGCACCTGCATGTAACCGCCCCCAACGCTGCCCAAAACCGGAGGTATACCGAAAGCGCGCTTTAACGGGGATCGAGAAGGGCGCTTTTTCAGCGGCGATCCGGTAAAGGTTGATCCGGTCCATGGCGGTCAGGATCGCATTGGCGCGCAGTGCATCGGGGTCGGGATCACCGCCGCGCGTGGAGAACTGGATCGGTGTCAGTGGCCCACCCATGCCTGAATAGCCGCGCCGTACCTGATTGATCAGATTGTCGGGGTTCATGCCTGCGGCGCGGAACATCTGGTCCAGAGGTTCGACAGAGACCAGCATCGCTTCTTCCAACTGGCGGAAAATCTGGTCGTTGCGTTCCTGCAGCAGCCGCAGTTCAAGCTGCATTTCCTGTGCTTGTTCAATCGCAAATTCAGCGTCTGCTGCGATCTGGTCCCGCTGGGATGCCGTATCGGCGAGCGCGGATGCCAGCAGACCGACCGTACCGGCAGCGTCATCGCTGATGGAGGCGTTTCCGCCTTCGCTGTCTTCCGATGACAGGGCGGCGACCTGTTTGCGGGCCTCTTCGCGGGCGCGCATTGCGTCGCGCAGGGTGGCCT
Organism: Yoonia sp.; assembly: GCF_046498525.1. Classification (GTDB taxonomy): domain Bacteria; phylum Pseudomonadota; class Alphaproteobacteria; order Rhodobacterales; family Rhodobacteraceae; genus Yoonia. Next base: position 830 of record NZ_JAWOAN010000209.1, on the reverse strand, counting down.
GAACGACTTCAAGTCCGGTTTCCAGTTCGCGCCGCTTTTCTTCGGTCCCAAGCAGTTCGGACTGCATGATCGAGATTTGTTGCAGGGCAGAGGTGAAACGTTCCTGCGCGGCCAGAGCCTCCATCGCGCGGGCGTCACGTTCGGTGGAAAGCGCATTGAGGCGTTGTTCGTATGTCAGTTGATCGCGCTGCGCTTGCGCCCGGAAATTGCCGGCACCGATGCTGTCCATCAGCAGGATCGCGGTGGCGATGATGGTCCAGGCCACGACGATGATACTGCCCGTCCATCCGACAAGCTGCGTTTCGGGTGTAAGCCTGATGAAGCGTGTCTCGCTGTCCGACCGCAGAAAAAGCCGTCTTTCAGGAAAGAATCGCTCAAGAGTGCCATGAACGCGTGCTGTCAGTCGTGATCTCACGGTGTTGTGTGTCCTGTCCCGTTGCCTGTAACCGGTGCCCACCCGGATTTGTCCCACGTCCCGTTTAAGTGCCCCGACGCGTGCCTGCAAGAAATATGCGCAATTATTAGGCAGGCCAACGTATTTTCGCAGGGTGTGGGCGGGGAATTGCCTATTTTTTGACGGTTCCCGGTGAAACCTGTGCGGTGCCCGCCAATGGCCAGTAGAAATCCGGCGGTATCCCGGCCTCTGCGCGCTTTTCTTCGTTGAAGGGTGGTTTGAGAGGGCCGTGGAAGTACTTGCGGACCAGATCATGAAACACGCCGGTAGGATCCAGATCGTGACGTCCGCACAGGAAATGGAACCATTTGGAGCCGTAAGCGACATGATGGACTTCTTCGGCATAGATCACGTCCAGCGCCTCGACCGCTTGGGT
>NZ_JAWOAN010000171.1:0-13406 GCF_046498525.1 Yoonia sp. | reverse complement strand
GCGCGTCTTGCAGCGGACGCCGCGCGCTTGGATGCGCTTGTGGTAAATAACGGTGCAGAACTTGTCGGCGGCACCACCCTATTCCGCCTCTTCAAGGTCAATGACGCAAGGGCGGTCCAAGACAGGCTTGCCGAACACCATATCTGATCACGCATCTTTCCCTATGCCCCTGACTGGCTCCGTCTGGGGTTGCCCGCCCCGGACCGCTGGGCGCAGTTGGAGGCCGCATTTTGACGCTTGTGTTCGCCATGTTGCTGGATGCGCTGCTGGGCGAACCCAAGTGGCTGTGGTCTCGGTTCCCGCACCCGGCTGTCCTGATGGGCCGGTTGATCGGGTGGTGTGACCGAACGTTCAACAAAGGCGAACGCAAACGGCTGACGGGCGTCTTGACCCTCGTTGCATTGTGCATTGCTGCAGGCGTGTCGGGCTGGATCATACAGCTTGCACCGGGCTACCTTCTTGATGTGATCGTGCTGGCCGTCTTGCTGGCGCAGAAATCACTCGTAGAGCATGTCCAGACCGTCGGAGATGCCTTGCGCCTTTCGCTTGGCGACGGGCGCCGCAGCGTGGCCATGATCGTCGGGCGCGACACCAGGGAAATGGATGAACCGGCTGTTGCGCGCTCCGCCATTGAAAGTGCCGCGGAAAATCTGTCGGACGGGGTCATTGCTCCGGTCTTCTGGTTTGCCGTTGCGGGATTGCCGGGTTTGCTGATCTACAAGATCACCAACACAGCCGACAGCATGATCGGCTATCGCACGCCAAAACACGCAGAGTTCGGGTGGGCATCAGCGAAGTTTGATGATCTGCTCAATCTCATACCCGCCCGTCTGACCGCTCTTTTGATCTGGGCGGTCACGACCCGGCCACACCCAAAAGCTATCCTCAAGGATGCGCCGCTGCATCGTTCTCCGAATGCCGGATGGCCCGAAGCCGCAATGGCCCACGGGCTTGATATCGCACTGAGCGGGCCCCGCAGTTATGACGGCGAGATCAGGGACTATCCGTTTGTAAATGGTGACGGTGAACGAAGGCTGAACGCCGACCATATCGACCGCGCCGTGGTGGTGCTTTGGAAAACTTGGGCCTGCACGCTTGGACTGTCCTTTGCCGCCGCAGTTTTGACGCGCCTGCTCTGATCGGCAACGTCCCACACCACCACTTGAACCAAGCTTGCGTTGGGCAACGCCCCTGTTACGCTGCCGGCAAATGGCATTCCGGAGAATACCCATGCGCGCAGCAGCCCTCGCCCTTTCGATTTTCGCCAGCACAGCCACTGCGCAAACCTGTGGCGGGCCAGTCAACGCCTTCATAGCTGGGGTCAAAGCCGAGGCGCAGGCCCAAGGCATACCGGCCCAAACCATCGATGCATTCTTCCAAGGCGCACAGATCGAACAATCTGTGATCAACGCAGACCGCGCACAAGGTGTTTTCCAGCGTGATTTCATCAGTTTTTCCCGTGCCCTGATCAGCCAGAACCGGATTGATAACGGTCGCGTCTACGGGCAGCGGTTCGACAGCACCTTTGACACCATCGAAGCGCGCTTCGGCATCCCGCGCGGCGTGCTCTTGGCTTTCTGGGCGTTCGAGACCGATTACGGACAGGTGCAGGGCAGCTTCAACACCCGCAACGCCCTATTGACGCTCGCGCATGATTGCCGTCGGCCAGACCTGTTCCGCCCGCAACTGATTGCGGCGATCGAACTTTACAGACGTGGCGGAATGAACCCGGCCACGACGACAGGGGCGTGGGCAGGTGAAATCGGGCAACTGCAAAAACTCCCGCGCGAGATCGTGCGCCAAGGCATGGATGGCGATGGCGATGGCGTCGTTGACCTGAAGGGTTCTTCACCCGATGCGCTGATGACCGGCGCGAATGTGCTGTCATCGTTGGGATGGCGGGCAAATGAACCTTGGTTGCAAGAAATCGTGGTGCCGCCAAACCTCGACTGGTCACAGACAGGGCTCAACCACAAGGCAAGTGTGCGCGACTGGGCCGCACAGGGAGTACGCGCACGGCAGGGCAACCTGGGGCCGTCCAATCTGCAAGCCTCGGTTCTGTTACCGATGGGGCGCGATGGGCCGGCTTTCCTCGCCTACCCGAATTTCGAGGTCTACTTCGACTGGAACAAAAGCTTTGTCTACGTGACAACGGCCGCCTATTTCGCGACACGCCTTGGCGGCGCCGCCATCTATGACGCAGGCGGTCCCACGCCTGCGCTGAGCGGCGCGCAAATGCAGCAGTTACAGCAAAAACTCACCCAGCAGGGTTATGATGTGGGTGGGATTGATGGTATCCTTGGCGCTATGACCCGCGCCGCCGTACAGGCAGAGCAACAACGGCTCGGCCTGCCTGCAGACGCGTGGCCGACTCTGGAACTCCTCAACCGACTTTAACACCGACCCTGTTATTATTGGCCCAATAAATATCCCCGCCGGAGGCTCCGGTGCTAAGCCACCATCGCAGCGGCCCGCTTGAGATCAACTGACACCAGTTGCGAAACACCCTGCTCTCCCATCGTCACCCCGAATAGTCGGTCCATCCGGCTCATTGTTACCGCATGGTGGGTGATGATCAGGAAACGGGTATCCGTGCGACGGGTCATTTCATCCAGCAGATCACAGAAACGGGTGACGTTGGCATCGTCGAGCGGTGCATCGACCTCGTCAAGGACGCAGATGGGCGCGGGATTGGCGAGGAAGACCGCAAAAATCAGTGCCAGTGCCGTCAATGTCTGCTCGCCACCCGACAGCAGCGACATGGTGCTCAATTTCTTACCTGGCGGCTGGCACATGATCTCCAGCCCCGCCTCGAGAGGGTCTTCTGATTCCACCAGTACAAGCTTGGCCTCACCGCCACCGAAAAGATGTGTAAACAACAGGCCAAAGTTCTCGTTCACCTGTTCAAACGCGGTCAAAAGCCGCTCGCGGCCTTCTTTGTTCAGGCTTGAAATACCGGAACGTAGCGCTGCGATCGCAGCCTCAAGATCGGCTTTCTCCGACACAAGGCTATCGTGCTCGACCTGTACCTCTCTGGCGTCTTCCTCGGCCCGCAGATTGACGGCGCCCAAGGCATCCCGCTGGCGTTTAAGCGCATTGACCTGCCCCTCGACCACCTCTGAGGCGGGCATCTGAGCGACATTCGTTTGAAGCGTTTCAAGCAGTTTCTCGGGTGTCACCTCTTGCGCTTCCATAATCCGCTCGGCGGCATAGGCGACGGTTTCCTTGGCAGCATCAGACCGCGCCTCGGACCGCGCGCGCGCCTCGCGCGCTTCAGAGGCTTGGCGCTCTGCGTCGCGCTCCATGTGGCCGGCTTCGCGCAGGAGGTTATCCGCCGCGGCCAGCTTGTCAGCCGCGGCTTTTCGCCGTGTCTCGGCTTCGTCAATCGCATCGGCCAATTCAGCGCGTTTGGCGGCGATTTCCTCGGGTGCCGCGGTTGCCTCTGCCAAAGTAGCCTCAGACTCTGCCTTGCGTTCGGCCAACTCCGTCGTCCGCTTGTTGGCGGTTTCCAAACGGTGCCTCCAGCCACTGATCTCTTTGGTAATCTCTTGGCTGCGCTTCAACCGCATCTCGCCCTCGCGACGCACCTCGTCATGGGCAGAGCGGCGGGACATCATCGTGATACGCGCCGCTTCCACTGTCATCTTCACGTCTTCAACAGAGGCGCGCGCCGTATCCAGATCACCCAGATCTTCGGCGGCTTTTTCGGCGGTCATCAAAGCGCGGCGGGCATTGAGCGCTTCTTCTTCATGCCGCTTCAGCGCAAGCCCAAAGCTCTCCAACTTGCCTTGCGAAAGATTACGGTCTGCCTCGGCACGGCTTGCAGCACGGTTGGCATCAGCCACCGCACGATCAGCATCGCGTCGCGCTTGCCGGGCGGCGTGGTCGGCCTCTGTCTGCGATTTAAGCATTGCGGTGAGCGTCTCGTGGGCCTGTGCCGCACCCAAGGCAGTAGCCGAAATTTCTTCAAGATCACGCTTGAGTTCGGTCAGGCGGTTCAATTGCTGCAAGCGCAATGCGGCAGCTGACGGGGCATCCTCGGCACCGGAACGGAACCCGTCCCAGCGCCACAAATCACCCTCGACCGATACCAGCCGCTGGCCCGGTTTCAGATCCGCCTGCAGCCGCGCACCGTCAGCCGCATCTACCAGGCCAATCTGGCTCATGCGACGCGCCAGCACTTCCGGCACGGTGACGTAGTTGCCCAGCGCGGCAACACCATCGGGAAGCGTCTGCGCGGACCCGTAGCCCGGCAGCAGTGCCCATCCGGACTTTGCGCTTGGGTCAACCGCCGGCGCACGCAGGTCATCGGCCAAGGCAGCGCCCAGCGCTTTTTCATACCCGCCTTGAACTCGCAGCAGATCAAGCACCTGCCCGCCTTCGGCCGTGTCGCGCTCGACCAGCTTTGCCAGTGCCGCTACCTCCGCGCGCAAGGCATTTGCCTCTCCCTCCGCCTCGGACCGCAGGGCGCGCGCATCGCTTTCACGTGCTTGCGTATCAGCGCGGGCCGATTCCGCCTCAACCAAGGCCTTGTCAGCGGCTTCGGCAGCGGCAACCGCCGTTTTCTCCGCATCACCTGCCGCCACAAAATCAGCCTCTGCTTTCGACAAGGCCGCTTCCGCCTCGCTCATCGCCGCTTTGGCGCGCGCCGCTTCTTCTTCGCTCTTGGCAAGCGTCGTGCGGTTGTCATCAAGCAGACGCTGCGCTGACTGATGCCGCGCCGCAAGCCGCGCCACATCTTCGGTCAACTGCGCAAGGTCTCCCTCGCGCTGTTGCAGCACACCTGCGGCCTCGCGCGCGGCCACCTGCGCCGCTTCGAGACGCGCATCGTGCCCTTCGCCTGCTTTGCCAATCTCGCGCGCTTCCCATTCAAGCCGCGCAATCGTCTCGCCAGCGTCTTTGTTCAGGTCGCTTTCGCGTTCCATGTCATGGGTCAGCTGGTCGATGCGTCCGCGCAATGTCTCGATCATCTCCAGCGCGCGCTGTTCCTGATCCTTCAAGGTATCGCGCTGCACCTGCAAGCGCTGCAAGACAGCCGCCGCGATCGCCTCCTCTTCGCGCAGAGGCGGCAAGGCATCTTCTGCAACAGCACGTCCTTTTGCCGCGTCACGCGCCGCCTTTTCAGCCTGCGCAGCCGTCGTCGTGCGTTCCCGTAACTGATCGGCGGCAGCCAGCAAGGCGTCATCCGCCTCTTTCCAACGCCGGAAAAGCAACATACCTTCCGCTTTACGCAGCTTGTCGCCGATCTCGCGATACCTTGCCGCCTGTTTGGCCTGACGTGCCAACTGACCCAACTGGGCCGCCAGTTGTTCAATCACGTCATCCACACGGGTCAGGTTTGTCTCGGCACCTCTCAGTTTCAATTCCGCCTCGTGGCGACGCTGATAAAGCCCCGAAATGCCCGCAGCCTCTTCCAAAATACGGCGGCGCGCCTTCGGCTTGGCGTTGATCAGTTCGGAAATCTGGCCCTGCCGCACCAAAGCTGGCGAATGCGCCCCTGTTGATGCGTCCGCAAACAGCATCTGCACATCACGGGCGCGCACATCCTTGGCGCCAACTTTGTAAGCCGAGCCCGCATCCCGCGTGATCCGGCGTATGATCTCGAGGTTATCATTGTCGTTGAAGGCCGCAGGTGCCAGCCGTTCGCCATTGTCGATGACCAAGGAAACTTCCGCAAAATTGCGTGCAGGGCGTGTTGCGGCGCCTGCAAAGATCACGTCTTCCATGCCTCCGCCGCGCATCGCGGTGGGGCGGTTTTCGCCCATGACCCAACGCAGCGCCTCAAGCAAATTGGACTTGCCACAGCCATTGGGTCCCACAACACCTGTCAAACCATCAGCGATGATCAGATCGGTAGGGTCCACAAAGCTTTTAAAGCCGTTCAGTCGCAGTTTGCTAAAGCGCAACGTTTCTTGCCCTTATGATTCCTCGTTGCCGGAAAGCATCGCCTTGCGACACCGCACGAGTCAACGCCCCCGGCCCTGCATGTGCCATGTTCTGCCGTCTTATCCACAAGATATTGCGAATGTCGCCAGCAGAGAAGCTAATCAAGAACCGCGAAAGCGGTTCAGTACCGTCCGTGTGCCGATTCCGCCTTGAACGATCTGGCCGGACAAAACACAAAAAGGGTTTACGCATCGGGTGCAAACCGACATTGCGACAAGTGCGCTCTTGAAACTTCCTCAGCCTGACGCGACAACCGTGCCGCAACGCTTTCTCGATTGGACAAACCTGATGCCCGCAAAGATCCCCGCCACTGTCGTCACTGGCTTTCTCGGCGCCGGTAAGACCACCCTCATTCGCCACATGCTGCAAAACGCAAATGGCAAGAAAATCGCCCTGATCATCAATGAATTCGGCGATCTGGGCGTGGATGGCGATATTCTCAAGGGCTGCGGCGATGAAGTCTGCTCCGAAGACGACATCGTCGAGCTGTCCAATGGCTGCATCTGCTGCACCGTGGCTGACGATTTCATCCCCACGATGGAAGCCCTGCTCGCCCGTGAAAACAAACCTGATCACATCGTGATCGAAACATCCGGCCTTGCCCTGCCGCAACCCTTGGTGCGCGCCTTCAACTGGCCCGGTATTTCGACCAAAGTGACCGTCGATGGCGTGGTGACCGTTGTGGATGGCCGCGCCGTCCACGACGGCCAGTTTGCGCATAATGTGGCTGCCGTCGATGCCCAGCGCGCGCAGGACGAAAATCTCGACCACGAAACGCCGCTGTCCGAACTGTTCGAGGATCAGGTGGCCTGCGCGGATATGATCGTCGTGAACAAAACCGATCTGTTGAACGCGTCAGAGGCCGAACACCTCGTCAGCAAACTCAAATCAGAAGCCCGCAGCGGTGTGCAGGTTGTCAAAGCCTCCATGGGCGCGCTGCCCATTGATGTGCTGTTGGGCCAAGGGATCGGTGCCGAAGGTGATCTTGCCGCACGGAATGAAATACACCATCATCACCATCACGACGATGAAGATGATCACCATGATCACGCGCACGAACATGGCCATGACGAATTTGAAAGCTTCATCGTCACCCGCGGAGAGATTGCTGATGCAGACAGCTTTGCCGCACAGGTGGCCGATGTGATCCGCGCGAACAACATCCTGCGCCTCAAGGGCTTCGTCGCCATTGCAGGCAAGCCCATGCGCCTGACACTGCAAGCTGTCGGTCCCCGTGTGGACACCTATTTCGATCAGCCTTTCGGCGATGCACCCCGCGAAACACGTTTGGTCGTCATCGGTGAGGCAGGCCTTGACCGCGCGGCAATCACGGCTGCCTTGCAAGCATGACACCCCTCACGCGAAAGCGCCGCTGATGCACTTGCTCGCCGCCACCCCCGGAGCAATCTCGGACGGGACAGAGCCCGTCGATCTGGGCCAGACACCCGCCGATGTCGTGATCATATCTGCTGCCGATACCGAACTGGCTGCACTATCTGACGCCCGCGCCGAAATGACAGACCCGCCGACATTGCGTCTGGCCAATATGATGCACCTGACACACCCGATGTCAGTGGATCTGCATCTGGACGACTGTGCAACCAAATCCCGTCTGGTGATCGCGCGTATTCTGGGTGGCGCAGGCTATTGGAAATATGGCCTCATCCAATACGCCGCCCGCCTGCGCGAGGCTGGCATCCCTTTTGCAGCCCTACCCGGCGACGACAAGCCCGACCCGGAGCTGCGCGAACTCTCGACAATCGGCAGCGAGGAGTACGATACGCTCTGGTCCTACTTCGTCGAAGGCGGCCCCGAAAACAGCACCAACCTGCTGGCCTATGCCAAGGCAATGCTTGATGGCGGCGACAAACCGACCGCCCCAAGGCCCCTGCTGCGCGCGGGTGTCTACTGGCCCGGCGCTGGCATTGCCGATCTGGCTGCCGCCCGAACAGGCTGGACCGATGGCGCACCCGTCGTGCCGATCATCTTTTACCGCGCGCTGGTGCAGGGGGGCGGTCTGAACCCCATAAACCGGCTTGCCCGCAGCCTGTCGCGTGCCGGTTTGAACCCGCTTCCCGTTTTCGTGGCCAGCCTCAAAGACCCCGTCAGCACCGCGACGCTTGACCAACTCTTCGCTGAAGCGCCCCCAGACGTCATCCTCAACTGCACGGCCTTTGCCGTCGGCAGTCCGCATGACGGCGACGACAGCCCGCAAAACCCGCTTCTCAGCAACGCTGCTCCGATTTTCCAAGTGATCCTATCAGGGGCAGCCGAAGCGTCGTGGGCCGAGGGCCTCCATGGCCTGACTGCCCGCGACATCGCCATGAACGTGGCCCTGCCCGAGGTAGACGGGCGCATCCTGTCGCGCGCCGTCAGCTTCAAAGGCGAAGCCTTTTTCGACGACGCCACAGAATGCCCCATCGCCACCTATCAGGCGCGCGGTGACCGGATTGATTTTGTCACGCAATTGACGAAGAAATGGGCCAACCTGCGGCGCGACGGAGCGTCGACCAAAAAGACGGCACTGATCCTCGCCAACTACCCAAACAAGGACGGACGGCTCGCAAACGGTGTCGGGCTCGACACGCCTGCGGCTACAGTGCACGTGCTGAACCTGCTCAAGGCAGAAGGCTACGACGTCACGCCACCCTCGGAGAGTGCCGACCTGATTGCGCAAATCATGGCAGGCCCTACCAACTGGCTCACGGATCGGGCCGACAAAGAGGGCGGTGAATTCCTGCCACTCACCACGTACAACGAATACTTTGCGAACCTGCCCTGGGAGATCAAGGAACAGATCACCGCCCGATGGGGGGCGGCGGACCAAGACCCCTTCTTACGTTCCCAAATACCTCCGCCGGAGGCTCCGGCGGAGGCACCGCAAACAGGTTTCGCTCTCAGCATCCACCGCTTCGGCAACGCAGTCGTCGGGCTGCAACCCGCGCGCGGCTATAACATCGACCCGACCGATACCTATCACTCGCCCGATCTGGTGCCGCCACACAACTATCTGGCGTTCTATTTCTGGCTGCGTCACCACTGGGGCGCAGATGCCATCGTGCACATGGGGAAACATGGCAACCTCGAGTGGCTTCCGGGCAAGGCCGTGGCCCTCTCTGAGACCTGCTGGCCCGAAGCCGTCTTCGGACCGACCCCGCACATCTATCCTTTCATCGTCAACGACCCCGGCGAAGGTACCCAAGCCAAACGGCGCGCCTCTGCTGTGATCATCGACCACCTGACCCCGCCCCTTACACGCGCCGAAAGCTACGGTCCCCTGCGTGACCTCGAAGCACTCGTGGACGAATACTACGAAGCCGCAGGGGTCGACCCGCGCCGGATCGCCCATCTGCGCCGTGAAATCCTTTCGCTCTCGGATGTCACAGGCCTCGCCGAAGACGCAGGGTTCACTGGCGATCAGGACGGTGACCTTGGCAAACTGGATGCCTATCTTTGCGAACTCAAAGAGGCGCAAATCCGCGACGGCCTGCACATCTTCGGACAATCGCCCACTGGTCAACAGGAACGCGACCTTGCGATTGCGCTGGCCCGAGTGCCGCGCGGTGACGGCCAGGGCCACAATGCGTCCCTGCTGCGGGCGCTGGCTGCTGATCTGGGCCTCACGATCGACCCGCTTGACTGCGATATGGCAGGCCTGCCACCACAAAAACCCGACACATTGGCCGATGGCACCACTTGGCGCACCAACGGCGACACCATCGAAAAGCTCGAGTCGCTGTCCCAATCCATGGTAGCTGGCGAAAAGGGCCCGCCAGGGCCGATGAGCGCAGCCGTGCTTGCCGAGATCAGCACAGCGATCCTGCCAACGATCCAAGCTTGCGGTACAGCGGAAGGTGCGGCTCTGCTGACTGCCCTTTCGGGCCAATTCGTGCCCCCCGGCCCCTCTGGTGCACCAACACGCGGGCGACTGGACGTACTGCCGACGGGGCGTAATTTCTACTCTGTTGACAGTCGCGCCGTTCCCACGCCCACAGCCTGGGCCTTGGGGTGGAAGTCCGCCAACCTGCTGATCGAAAAGCACTTGCAAGACCATGGTGACTGGCCAAGGACCATGCTGGTCACCGCTTGGGGTACCGCCAATATGCGCACCGGCGGCGACGATATCGCCCAGACGCTCGCTCTCATGGGGGTCAAGCCAACATGGGACAGCGCCAACCGGCGCGTCACAGGGTTTGACGTGCTGCCTCAGTCCGTGTTGGGCCGCCCAAGAGTGGATGTGACCTTGCGGATCTCCGGCTTCTTCCGCGATGCATTCCCGCAGTTAATCGCACTGGTCGACAGCGCGGCACGCGCAGTACAAGAGATGGATGAACCTGCCGATCTTAATCCCGCAGCCGCACGTGCCAAAGCCGGCGAAGACCAGACCCGCGTGTTCGGGTCAAAACCCGGAGCTTATGGGGCAGGGCTGCAAGCCCTGATCGACGAACGGGTTTGGGCGGAGAAATCCGATTTTGCCGAAGCCTACCTTGAATGGGGCAGCTATGCCTACGGCAAGGGCGCAGAGGGCCGTAAAGACCGGCAAGCCTTTGAAGCACGGCTTTCCCAGACCGAAGCAATCGTCCAGAACCAGGACAATCGCGAACACGATATCCTCGACAGCGATGATTACTATCAGTTCGAAGGCGGGGCTGCGGCGGCCATCAGCACATTGCAGGGCCAAGACAGACCCATCTATCACAACGACCACTCACGGCCCGAACGACCGGTCATTCGCACTCTCGACGACGAGATCGGGCGCGTCGTGCGGTCCCGTGTGGTGAACCCCAAATGGATCGACGGTGTGAAACGGCACGGCTATAAAGGCGCTTTCGAGATTGCGGCGACGGTCGATTACCTCTTTGCCTTCGCCGCCACGACCGGGGCCGTGCGCAACCACCACTTCGATCTGGTGGAAGAAGCTTTCATCAAAGACGACGACACACGCGACTTTATCGCGGACGCCAACGCACCAGCCCTCAAGGAAATCGCCGAGCGACTGCAAGAGGCGATCGACCGTGACCTCTGGCAACCAAAATCAAATTCTGCCCGTACGCGCATCGCGGGTTTGCTGACATAGGTGGATCAGGATTCACCTTACCCTTTGCCCATGCCCTGCGGACCCGCTACGTTGCCCGCCAAAAAGGAGCTTCCAATGACCGAAGATACCATACCCCCCGCAGGTGACGACCGCCACGCGATGAAGATGGCCAAGAAAAAGGCCGCTCGCGACAAGATCATGGCGACCAAGACTGACAAGAAAGGTTTAGTGATCGTGCATACCGGCAAGGGCAAAGGCAAATCCTCCGCCGCTTTCGGAATGATCTTCCGGTGCATCGCCCACGATATGAAATGTGCCGTCGTGCAATTCATCAAAGGCGGGATGTCCACCGGCGAACGCGATCTGATCCTTGCCAAATTCAGCGACACCTGCGCGTTTCATACCATGGGCGAAGGCTTTACATGGGAAACGCAGGACAAATCCCGCGATACCGAAATGGCGCAGGCCGCTTGGGCCAAGGCCCGCGAACTGATCCTTGATGAGACCAACCACATGGTCCTACTCGACGAAATCAACATCGCAATCCGCTATGATTATGTCAGCGCGGCCGAGGTCGTGGCCTTCCTACGCGACCATAAACCGCCAATGACCCATGTGGTGCTGACCGGGCGAAACGCCCATGAGGACCTGATCGAACTGGCTGATCTCGTGACGGAAATGGAGCTTGTCAAACACCCGTTCCGGTCAGGGATCAAGGCGCAGATCGGGGTTGAATACTAGACTCCTGCCACCTTCCTAGCGCAGCAGCCTGAAAAGATCACAAGTAAGCCTTTTAACGCTAAAGTGTATTGAACGGTTCAGTTCAAGGTGTATGTCAGTTTTATGACAGTGGGCCTTACACTCAACATTGCAGGTATCGTCGCACGCGGCGTGCAACGTGCTGTCTTTTTGCACCCACACGATAAATCGAAACTAATCAAGGTGTTACGCGCGGTTGAGGATCTTCCAAGGCGGCAAAGTTTTGGCGGCGTGATGGACCGCTTGTTTCCCAACACACGATTGCGGCAAATCCGCAAGGAATATGCCGAATACATGCGTGTGATGCTGGCGCATCAGGAACCGGACTTCGCATCACCGATAGCGCATATGTACGGCTTTGTTCAGACCAATCTTGGCCTTGGCTGCCTGACGGAAAATGTCATGGAACCGGACGGCCGTCTTGGTCCGACGCTGGGGGCGAAAGCCAAGGCAAAAACATTGACCGAACAGGATGTCGATCTTTTGAACGACACGATCTCCCGCATTTACCAAAACGGCATCCGCGCCAGCGATATGAACCCCAGTAACTTTGTTTTCGGTCATCGTGATGTCGGCGGGGTGCTGGGGCCGCGCGAGTGTGTGCTTGTGGACGGCTTTGGCGATATTCACGCGATACCCGTCAGGTCGATGGCACAATGGTCCAACCGCATCGGACTGGATGACAGTTGTCATCGTCTGGCCCGAAACACCGGCCTGCACTGGGACAAAGCGCACCGTAGGTTCTCGCTCTTGCCAGCCTAGTCTGATATTGCCTTGCTTGAATTTGACAGCAAGGGGAACCAGATGCCCAAACACCGCGTCCTGACAGAATTCGGCATGGGCACCAGCCTGCGCCGCCAAGACTATACCCAAGCAGCCCGTCGCGGGTTGCAAGATGCGCTTTGGCATAATTCCATCAATATGGCCGAGCTTTTCGGGTTTCCCAAAGAGGCCATGCTGATTGATGTGCAAATCGGCGTGCAGGAGCCCGATCAGGTCGACACGGCAGCCCTGCTGGATATCTTCCCGTACGGGCAGCCCACCATCACCGTGCATCACGGCGGCCTCGATATCCCCCGCCCCGACGGCAAGCCGACCGTGATTGCGAATGTCGCGATCAATGTCTCGTTTCAGATGGAGCGCACGTGATGGAACAGCGTGTGATCATCGAAATGGGCATGGGCAACGACCTGCATGGCATGGACTATCAAAAGGCCGCGCGACGCGCGATCGAAGATGCGATCCGCCACTCCACGCTGCCGATCTTCCAAAGCATCGACATGCCGCATACTCAGATGCGGGTTCAGGTGACAGTCGGCGTGCAGGAACCCGACCACATCGACATAGAAGCGCTGAGGTCGGGCCTGCCCCGTGGCCGCGTCGCAGTCACTGTTGTCAAAGGCGGTCTGAACATCCCGAACCCGGAAACCGGCGATACTGCCGTTGTTGCAACCGCTGCGGTGGAGGCGTTTCTGCCATCACAGATAGGCAAATGGGTACAGAGCTAAATGGAATTGACACAAGCCCATCGCGATGCCTTGCAGGATATCCTGTTGTGGCGTCGCGACGTGCGGCATTTCCTGCCCGACCCTGTCCCGCAAGACGTATTGAACCGCTTGCGCAAAGCGATGGATTTCGCACCTTCCGTCGGCAATGCGCGCCC
>NZ_JAWOAN010000154.1:0-3428 GCF_046498525.1 Yoonia sp. | reverse complement strand
CCGTCGATCATGGCCGAAATGGCCCTCGAGGCCTGCAACAGTGCCTTGGCGCAAGCGGGTCTTGGTGCCGACGCGATCGACCCACGCATGATGCAGGCGGTGGCGCCCCAGATGTAGTAGGGACCAAAAGGGACCGTGTAATAGAGTCGGCGGCGGCCCTGCCATCTGCGGCCTTCGATCAGATAATTTGTTGTATTCAGAAGGTGCGCCAATGGCACCTCGAACACTTCGCTGACTTCGCCTGCCTCTGGAACAGGAACATAGTGGCCTTCGATCAGTGCAAGAACGGGCGTCACCTGATAGGCCGTCACTGTCTGATGCGGGGGAAGATGCCCCACAACGGTCACGATCTCCGGGTCTAGGCCAATCTCTTCGTGCGCCTCGCGCAGGGCCGCATCTGTCAGGGTCGCATCGATCGGATCTTGCTTGCCGCCGGGAAAGGCAATCTGGCCGGGGTGATGTTTCAGACGGGCCGATCGTTTTGTGAGAATAACAGTCTCTGTTTCGGCCCGAATGCCAATAAGAACGGCGGCAGGTACCAACGGAAAGTCCGGGGCTTTCACGTCAGGATTCAAGTCAAAATCAGAAGACGCACCGCCCTTTCGGGTCAGCGCGTCTTGTAGTTTTTTGCGCAGGTCAGGCACTGCTATTTTTGGCCTCGAACCCGAGCGTGTCAGGTTCAAAGACGTAATGCGCGCCGCAGAACTGGCAGTCGGCGGTCACTGTGCCTTCTTCGGTCGTCATCGTCGCGATGTCCTTTGCCGAATAGATCGACAGGCTTTGGCGCACCTTATCCGCCGAACAGCTACAGCCGAATTTGATCGACTGCGCATCATAGACACGCGGCTGTTCCTCATGGAAAAGGCGCACGAGCAGGTCTGTCGGGGCAACAGTTGGCCCAATCAGTTCTAGCTGATCCACCGTATCCAACAACGCATTGGCGCGGTTCCAGTTTTCACCTTCATCGGCATCCAGAATATCGGTCGCGTCAAGCAAGCCGTCTTCGCCCGATCCGCCTTCGCCGGCTACATGCGGCGATGCCTTTGGCATATGCTGCAGCATCACGCCACCGGCACGCCAATGGGTGCCTTCGCCCGGCACTTGCGACAGGCCATGGGTCAGTTGAAAGCGGGTCGGCAATTGTTCGGACTGCGCAAAATATGTCTCTGCGCAAGAAGACAACGATCCACCGGCGATAGGCGTGATCCCCTGATATGGGGTCATGTCCTTGCCTTGGTCGATCAGGATAGCAAAATAACCGTTGCCCAACTGGCTGAAGGGGTCTGCACTCTCGTCCAGTGTTTCTGCATCATATGACGCATAGGCGCGGATGCGTGCAGGTTGCCCGTCATCGGTGGGGCCGTAATAATCCGTTGCGATCAGACGGGCCGGACCAGACCCGCGCACCTGCAAGGACAGCTTCCAGCGCAATTTGATCGTTTGCCCGATCAATGCGGTCAGCAATGCCATCTCTGCCACCAACCCTTCGATCATGGGTGGGTAATCGTGTTGCTTGAGAACCTGTTCCAACACGCCATCAAGCCGCGCCACCCGTCCACGGATGTCGGAGGCGTCAAGTTGAAACGGCAGGACGGTGTCGTCCCAGGCGATTTGGGTGCCGAGGGTCATGGTCTTTCCTAACAAGTCTAGGGATGGCATACCGCGCCTATATAGGCGGAGCAAGGCAAGGTCCAAGGGGGTAGCCATGATCAGACGGTATGGCGAGGTGCCGCAAAGCGGGCAGCGGTACAAACACCGGCCCGGCGTTTATGCGATTTTGCCGCTGGATGGGAAGCTGCTGCTGACCTATCAAGGCGACCCGCATTTCGAAATAAAACTGCCCGGCGGCGGAATTGATCCGGGCGAACATCCACTCAACGCACTGCACCGCGAGGTCTTTGAAGAAACCGGCTGGCGGATCGCCGCGCCCCGCAAATTAGGCGTCTTCCGGCGTTTCACCTTCATGCCGGAGTACGACATATGGGCGGAAAAGCTGTGCCATATCTATCGGGCACGGCCCGTGCGGCCACATGGACCCCCGACAGAGGTGGGCCATCTGGCGCTTTGGTTGGAACCGCAGGATGCCGTAAGAAAACTCTATAACGATGGCGACGCGGATTTTGTAGCAAAGGTCACTTAAGCAGGCAGTGTCGCATCAGGGGCTTTGCCCCCGTCGCTTCGCGCCTCCCCCAGGATATTTATGGGCCGATAATAAACGCGGATTCGCCGCTTCTTGCCCCTATCGGGAAAAACCTTTATCGCGCGGAGAAGCACATATTGACTTAAAGGCGTATACGCATGACCGCTCCGAAAAAAGTTGTTCTGGCCTATTCTGGTGGCCTTGATACCTCGATTATCCTCAAATGGTTGCAGACCGAGTACGGTTGCGAGGTCGTGACCTTCACCGCTGATCTTGGACAGGGTGAAGAGCTGGAGCCCGCGCGCAAGAAGGCAGAGATGATGGGTGCGTCGTCCATCTATATCGAAGACCTGCGTGAAGAGTTCGTGCGCGATTTTGTCTTCCCGATGTTTCGGGCCAACGCGCTTTACGAAGGCCTCTATCTTTTGGGCACATCCATCGCGCGCCCCTTGATTTCCAAGCGCCTGGTTGAAATCGCAGCCGCCGAAGGTGCCGATACGATTTCCCATGGTGCGACTGGCAAGGGCAACGATCAGGTGCGTTTCGAGCTGGCCGCCTATGCGCTGAACCCAGAAATCAAGGTTGTGGCGCCATGGCGCGAGTGGGACCTCGGCAGCCGGACCAAGCTGATTGAATTTGCGGAAAAGCATCAGATTCCGATCGCAAAGGACAAGCGTGGCGAAGCGCCCTTCAGCGTAGACGCCAACCTTTTGCATACCTCTTCCGAAGGCAAAGTGCTGGAAGACCCTGCCGAAGAAGCGCCGGAATATGTCTATCAGCGCACGGTTGCTCCCGAAGATGCACCGGATACGCCAGAAATGGTCGAGATCACATTCGAACGTGGTGATGCAGTCGCCATCAACGGTGAGATGATGTCACCCGCCACGATCCTGACCAAGTTGAACGAACTGGGTGGAAAGCACGGTGTCGGGCGTCTTGATCTGGTTGAGAACCGTTTTGTCGGGATGAAATCACGCGGGATATATGAAACGCCGGGTGGTACCATCTTGCTGGAAGCGCACCGCGGGATCGAGCAGATCACGCTGGATTCAGGTGCGGGTCACCTCAAGGACAGTATCATGCCGCGCTATGCGGAACTGATTTACAACGGTTTCTGGTTCAGCCCCGAACGGGAAATGCTGCAAGCCCTGATCGACAAGAGTCAGGAACATGTGTCCGGCACCGTGCGGGTGAAGCTGTATAAGGGATCGGTCAACACCGTGGCCCGCTGGTCGGATCAATCGCTCTATTCCGAGGCGCATGTGACATTCGAGGAAGATATGGGCGC
>NZ_JAWOAN010000142.1:0-13016 GCF_046498525.1 Yoonia sp. | reverse complement strand
GGGTTTTCAAATAGTCTTGGACTAAAGTAAGCGCCCGCTGCCCGTTTGTTAACCTCACTGACCGTTGGATAGGGCAGAACGGTGTTCGCGATGGCCGACATCTTCATCTTGTTTGCGATAGCCATGGCCCACATGCCGATCAATTCGCCCGCCATATGACCCGCGATAGACACTCCGACAGGGCGGCCCTTAACCACCATGACCTTGATCAGACCTTTGGTTTTCCGCTCGGTGATCAGCCGGTCGTTGTGGTGAAAATCAAAGCGCACAACTTCCAGCGCGGCTCCGTGTTTCTTTTTCGCCTGCTCTTCGGTCAGACCGACCTGAGCCAGTTCGGGGTCCGTGTAGGTTGCCCAAGGGATGTGATCAGTGCGTTGTCTAGAGGGCAGGCCAAACAGTATGGAACGTATCAGCACACCGGCGTGGTAGCCTGCCACATGAGTGAATTGCAGCCCGCCGGCCACGTCTCCGGCCGCATAGACCCTCTTGTTGGTGACAGAGCGCAAATCCGCGCCGACCTTCAGTCCGGCGCGATCATGCGCGATCCCGCCCGCCTCAAGATCCAGCTTGTCGGTGTTTACCTTGCGGCCCACGGCCATCAAGAGATGCGAGCCTGTAAAGTCGCCCTTTGGCGTATGTACAGTGATCATATCGTCTTTGCGGCTGATCCTTTCGGCCTGCGCCTCTTGCACGATGTCAATGCCCTCGGCGCGCAGGTTCTCCAGCACGATGGCGGCCATCTCGGGGTCGTCCTTGCCAAAGGCCTTCATGCCTTCGATCACAGTGACCTGACTGCCCAGTCGCCGGTGGGCCTGCGCCATTTCCATCCCGATGGGGCCGCCACCGATCACGAGCAGATGTTTAGGTTTTTCGCGTAGATCAAAGATGTTTTCGTTGGTGTAGTAGGTGACATCCTCAATGCCGGGGATTGGCGGGACAAAGGGGCCGGAACCGGTCGCAACTACAAAGCGGCGTGCCTTAATGATTGTGTCGCCTGCCTGCACTTCGGTTTTCGAAATGAAGGTGCCGAACTTCTGGATCACTTGCACACCCAGACCCTCGAAACGCTCGACGCTGTCGACCGGTGCGATGGTCGCGATCACGTCGTGGACGTGGTCCTTGGCTGCGGCATAGTCAACTGTGGGTTCAACGTCGCTGACGCCGTATTTTGCGCCGTGAGACATGGCATAGGCCTGCTTGGCCGACGCGATCAGCGCCTTTGACGGCACACAGCCATAGTTCAGGCAGTCGCCACCCATCTTGTGCCCTTCCAGCAGGACAACTTTGGCCCCCATCTGCACCGCGCCCGCTGCGATGGACAAACCGCCGGAACCACCGCCGATGATGCAGATATCTGTTTTGATCCGGTTCATGACTTAAAGACCTTTCTTGCCGCGAATGGCCCTGAGAGCGACCGGAAGAGCAGCGAGCACACAAAGGCCGATGATGGGAAGGATGATCTGCGGTTCGAAGATAATGCCAAGGTTCGGGGTTTCACCACGGGCAAAGACCTCGCCAAGGCCGGCGCCGACAGAGGTGTAGACAAGCCCACCCGGAATGATCCCGATGAAGGTCGAGATCACGAAGCGATGCAGCGGGACCTCAAGGAAGGACGGGATAAGATTGGCCAGAAAGAACGGCACAGCCGGGACCAGACGGATCAGGAACAGCATGGACCACTGGTTCTCGTCGATCCCGTCCTTGATCTTTTTGACCATGCCGTCGGAACCTTCCAGCTTTTGACCGAGTTTTTCGCCAAACCCCCACCGTGCTGCAAGGAAGATCGCCGTTGCGCCAATCGTGGCACCCGTGACGTTGAAAAGCACTCCGGGGAAGGTCGCAAAAAGGAAACCGCCCGTCAGCGTGGCGATTGTGGCTCCGGGCAGCGAGAAGGCAACAATCACGACATAGGTTGCGATAAAGGCCAGCACAGTCAGCAGATAGTTGGCGTCACGGAACGCGAGGAGGGCCTCGCGGTTTTCGGCCAGCGCTTCGAACGTCAGGTAGTCGCGCAGGAAAAAAGTACCGATAACGGCAACGATGCAGATGATGATCAGTGGCAGTTTCTTGAGTATCGGGTTCCTTGGCGCTTCGATCATATCGGTCATCACTTTTGGTCCTGTAGTGTCTCTTCGGTTGTAGGCTAGATGGACGTAAGCAGCCTTTTGCGATACCCACATCACGCGCCATTGATGCAAAGCGCTCTGGATGTTTCACTTTTTTGGGGTTGGGTCGTGAAGACTGAAACATTTGACACAGCATAAATGTGGGAAATGTTGCAGTTTCACCCACCTGTGCGCGTTGACATGATGCCAGCCCCGCTCTAAAGGACGGGTCTGAATTGTAGTTCGGCTTCGAATCCACCGTTTGGATTTGGCCATAAACCGGAGAGCACGCTATGAAGCGCACGTTCCAACCATCAAACCGGGTTCGCAAGAACCGTCACGGATTCCGCGCACGCATGGCCACGAAGGCCGGTCGTAAAATCCTGAACAATCGCCGTGCCAAGGGCCGCGCGAAGCTGAGCGCGTAAGCGCAGCAGCCGTTTTGACCGATTTGAAACCGCCGGTTGGGCCTGATCAAGGCACTTCGGCGGTTTCTGTTTGCGTATTGACCAAGCGCGCCGACTTTGTGCGTGCGGCCCACGCCCGCCGCCAAGGTACCGCCGGTATCCACCTCCAAGCCCGCAAGCGCAGCGAAGACGAAGCGACGGGCATCCGGGTCGGTTTCACCTGCTCCAAGAAGGTTGGCAATGCCGTCGCCCGCAATCGCGCCAAGCGCCGATTGCGCGAAGCTGCGCGTATCGTCCTGCCCGAACTTGGCCGCGAAGGGTGGGATTATGTGCTGGTGGGTCGCAAAGACACGACCGCGACCCTACCTTTTGAAACGCTGGTGGCAGATTTGCGCCGCGCCATGAAAAAGGTCCACGGATGAGCCCGCTTGCCTACATTGTTTCTTTGCCTGTGCGGGCATACCGCATGGTGCTTTCACCTTGGGTGGGGATGAGTTGCCGTTATCAGCCAACATGTTCGGCCTATTCGCTGGAGGCACTCGAAAAGCATGGGGCGATCAAGGGCAGCTACCTGACCATCCGCCGCATCCTGCGATGCCACCCTTTGGGTGGGTCAGGCATCGACAACGTGCCGGACTGACGGGTTACTGTTTTTCGAATGAAATCGTCACCACCCCGATATCCAGACCATAACGCTTGACATAGGCAAGGTTCAGCAACCGGTCATCGGCCAAAAGCCACATCCAGTCATCGAATGTCACCCGCAGCGTTTCTGTCTCGCCCGAGGCCGAAGGCACCGGCAGATCAATCTCGTATTTCCAGTTGAAGCGGTCACCTTGCTCTATCCCTGTTGCCTGGCCGATCACACCGGGGGCGGTGCCGACCCAACTGTCATCGCCGGTCTTGGTCAAAGTCCAGATGCGTTGCTCGGTTGAGCCATCCTCATAGGCGAAGTCCTCTACCAACCGCAGCCGTTCACCATCCCAGTCACCGTCGATCGTGACGACAAAACTGCGGCGCACCGTGCCCAGAATGTCCTGAAACTGACCATAGGCCACAAGTTCACCGTCAAAGAACTCTTCAAGGTTCAGTTTGCGGTCGCTTAGACCGGGATCGTCAAATGACGGTTTTCCGGTGCAGGCGGCAAGCAGGGCAAGGGCGGCAGCAAGGATCAGGCGCATTTCGGTCTCCGTGTTCTCATATCTGATACGCAGCCGAACGAAGTTCGGATGCCTCTAGGCAGCGATAGGGTGTTCTGGCATATCGGGGATATGTTAGCTGAAACCGAAATCCATCCGCTGTTTTACGGCGCACCCGCGACGACCGAGTTCAAGAAGTTGCGCAAGCGCATTGTGCGCTACACCCGTGAAGCGATCGGGCAATACGGCATGATTGGAAGCGAGGCACGTGCCCCGGGCGCACCGCCGGAGCGTTGGTTGGTGTGCCTGTCCGGTGGCAAGGACAGCTACACGCTTCTTGCCGTCCTGTATGAACTGAAATGGCGCGGGTTGCTGCCTGTGGAACTGCTTGCCTGCAACCTCGATCAGGGCCAGCCCGGGTTTCCGGCGACGGTCTTGCCGGAGTTTCTGGAAAAGATGGGCGTTCCGCATCGTATCGAGTACCAAGACACCTATTCGATTGTGATGGATAAAGTACCACAGGGCCGCACGTTCTGTGCGCTCTGCTCGCGCTTGCGTCGCGGCAACCTGTACCGGATAGCGCGCGAGGAAGGGTGCTCTGCGGTCGTGCTGGGCCACCACCGCGACGACATCCTTGAAACCTTCTTCATGAACCTCTTTCATGGAGGGCGCTTGGCCACGATGCCGCCGAAGCTGCTCAACGAAGAGGGTGATCTGTTCGTCTATCGCCCGCTGGCCCATGTAGCCGAGGCTGATTGCGAAAAATTCGCCAAGGCGATGGATTATCCAATTATCCCGTGTGACTTGTGCGGGTCGCAGGATGGTCTGCAACGACAACAGGTCAAACAGATTTTGGACGGTTGGGAGAAAAACAGCCCGGGACGGCGACAGATCATGTTCCGGTCGCTGATGAACGCACGGCCTTCGCACTTGCTTGATCCAAACCTGTTTGATTTTACAGCTTTGTCGCGAAGTGCAGGTTCTGGCGATGTCGCAGGAGGTGATTGTTAAGGGCTGCTTGACAAACGATTCCAATGGATGTCACCGATCACCGGCTTGTGGTCTGGCGAGGCGCGTGTCATCGTCACATTGTGGCGAGAGTGTGGAGTGCTATTCCAAGTTTGATACCTGAATATACCGTGCGACCCTACAAATAAGGGTTGCTTCATTGTTGCGATAACCTGCACAATTCACCAACAGTTTTGACAATTTCCCTAGTTTTGCCAGTTTTCGGTGTTCATATCTTCAAAACACTCAATAATACTGCCCTGACTCATCGCTGGAGCTCCGAAATAAAATGTTTTCAAGAATTGCTACGACACTGTTCTGTTCCGTTGCTCCTCTTGCGCTCTTGGCGCAGTCGGTCGAGTTGCGCTCAAGTGATAACTTCATCAATGTCGAAGGCGAAATTGTCGGCTTCAACGGTGTCATGGTTCAGGTGCAGACCACAGTAGGCCGGGTCGCGGTTCCGGCTTCTGAAGTGATCTGCTTCGGAGTGGCCTGTAACGGGGTTATCGCCTCGAACGACTTCGGTCTGACCGCCAGTGCCTTTGCGGGTGTCGACGCATCTTCTGCTGTATCTGCCGCACCGGTTGCAAGCGCATCCGATGATCTGACTATCGGTTTTGCGGCACCGGATTACGCTGACCTTCATCGCACGATTGCCGGTGCATATGCAGTAACGCAGTCTTCCCCGATGACCGTAGAACTCACGTCCGCAGGCGAATTGCTCGTGCAGGACGCAAGCACGGGTCAGTCGGCGGCTTTGGCGCTCAGCGCGAGTGACGCGACTGCGGACATCGTGATCGGTTCGGTGTCTCTCAACGGGACCGCACCGGCAGAGTACGATACTCCCGCTGCATGGGCTCGCGGGACTGACTTGTCGCACCAGCTTTTGGGTTTGAACGCATTTTCCGTCATCGTGGCACCCAACGCCGGTATCTCTGCAATCTCGGTCAACGATCTTGCGCGCATCTATGCCGGAGAGATCACAAACTGGTCGCAGATCGGTGGCGCGGATGTCACCGTGCTGCCACTTCAGCTTCCACCGGATTCCGTGATCGGTGCAGAAGTGCGGCGTTTGGTGATGGAGCCCGCCGGCAAAGAGATTTCGGGCAGTGTGCTGACCATGTCCGATGAGGCCGGTGTTTCGGCGTCAATCAACCAGTTTCCGGGCAGTGTCAGCATCGTGACGACTGCAATCGCAAACGAAGCCCTTGTTGTGGATGTTACGGGCACATGCGGGATCACCGTTGAACCTACGATGTTCAATATCATCTCTGGCGACTATCCTTTGGTGCGCCCGATCATGGCGACATACAATAGTGCGGCCAATACCGGACTGGTGGCAGAGGTCTTTGATTTTGCCTCCTCCGACATTGCGCAGGGATTGATCGAGAAAGAAGGCTTCATCAATCATGGCGCGATGATGATGGACACTGCTAAAAAGAACAGACGCCTGAGCGGTCTGTTGGAGGCATCTTTTGATGATGCGCAGCGCGCTGCCGCGGCGCAGATGTTTCAGGTCTTGTTCGATGCAGAGCGTATGTCGCCCACGATGACCGGTGGCGTTGCCAGTGGTCCCGAGGGTGCATGGAATCGCGCGATGCTGCTTGATCTGGTTGAACTGCTCGAGAATGGCGAAAACAACGGTCGCGAGATCATTTTCGTAGGCTATGGCCAAAGTTCGGCAGGCAACGCGGCCGCCATCGGGTCTTCTGCCGTTGCGGCGGCCGAATTCAAGGCATTGCTGGAAGACGTGGCAGCGTCAACGCTTTCCTCCGGCGACTACTCGGTGTCGTCATACGGATTTGGCAACGTATCGCCAGCCACCTGTGTCGACGGCCAAGTCGCCGGGTCCGAGTATACCCGCGTCGAAGTGTGGCTGCGCTAGGCGACTACCGCGTTATTGATAATCAGATGGCATGATATCGCTTAACAGCAGTTCACATGCTGTTGTATCGCCTATGCAAAGGGTGCATTTCGTCGCCCAGATACATAGGTAAAAGACATGAGCAAACGTATCCTATCTATAATCGCAGCCGTCGCATTGACGCTTTTCGCGGGCGCAGCCTCGGCACAGCAACTCAGCCTTGCGCAAATCTCGGCCTATCTGAACCAGCTTCAGACTGCGCAGGGTGGTTTTACGCAGATCAACGCTGACGGCACGATCAGCACAGGGCAGATTTATATCAAACGGCCGGGTCGTATCCGCTTTGAATACAATGCACCGTCAGAGGCGTTGGTGGTGGCCGGCGGTGGTCAACTGGCGGTTTTTGATGCCCGCTCGAACACAGGACCGGAACGGTACCCCCTGAGCCAAACGCCACTTAGCATCATCTTGCAGGAAAATGTCGATCTTGACCGTGCAGATATGGTGACCAATGTGGTCTCTGATGGCACGACGACGACCGTTACCGCGCAGGACCCCGAAAACCCAAACTATGGCAGCATCCAGTTGGTGTTTACCGCAAACCCGACCGAATTGCGCCAATGGATCGTGACAGATGATGTGGGAACAGAAACGACTGTCATTCTGAACGATCTGATTTCAGGCAGCGTGATCCGCGACGTTCTGTTCAACATTCGGGCAGAAACGCGCAATCGCGGCAACTGACTGCAAGTTCATGTATTTGGACAGGCGGCGCAGTGCGCGCCGCCTTTCTGCGTTCAGCGCTTCCGGCAGGATCTTAGCTGCTGGTCATAAATGACCGCGCGGGTCTCGACCTCGCCCGCGATTCGCACCAGCCAGCTTTTTGACCGCCATGTGCCACGCTTAAATCCGGTGCGACCATCATGATAAGCCAGATATTGATTGCGGGTATCATTGATAGCTACCCCGGTCTCTGCGACGGTCTGCGTCATGTACCATCCCATGAAATCTGTGGCGTCAAAAATGTCATCGCGCCGTGCACGGCGCCCGCCGGGGCCATCCTGATATTCCCCCCACGTCCCGTCCAGCGCCTGACTATAGCCGAACGCCGATGACTGGCGACCCACGGGGATAACACCCAGCGCATAGCGATGCGGTGTCCGGTTGTTGCCGATGAATTTGCTTTCCTGATAGATGATCGCCATCAACGACGGCACTGGCACGCCATATTTGCGTTCCACTGCGCGGAATGCACGAAGATATTCGGCGCGCTCGGACACGATACTGCATGCATCATCAAGATTGCGAGGTGCCGAGTTATGACCCGTTCCACCGCTGCAACTTGCTAGAAGCATCACACATGCCATGGCGCGAAAGAAACTGCTCATCTGCCTCTCGCTTATGTTTGTTTTTTTTAAGCATAGCGCAAAGCGCACCGTGTGGGAATCCCCAAGGCGGCCCTGTCAGATCACAAATGCAAGGATCAGCGGCAAAATAAGCACGGAAAGCAGGGTGGACGCCACGACAAGGCCCGCCACCGTTTGTGCATCCGCTCCGTATTTTTCGGCCAGCAGATAGGATGTGACTGCGACCGGCGTTGCAACCTGCACGATAAGAACGCCAGCCGCAACGGGATCAAGCCCGAACCAAGTGGCCGCGAGCCAACCCGCTGCAACACAAATGACAACCTTGATCACCGACAAGACGACTGCCTGCGTCATCGCCTTTGTCTGGAGCCTCGCCACGGCGACGCCAAGTGTAATCAGCATCATCGGAATCGCCATCTGCCCGATCAGTTCGATGGCGTTTGTCAGGAATTCGGGCGTCTTCCAGCCTTGCCACAGGAACAAGGCACCCAACAAAGTCGCCCCCACAAGAGGTTCCTGCACAACGCGTTTGAACGACCCGGCACCGGCGACCATCGAGATACCGATGGTAAACGACAGGATCGTCATGATCGCAAAGACGACGACAGCATAGCCAAGCCCGACTTCGCCAAACGCAAACAGCGCCAGTGGCAAGCCAAGGTTACCGGTGTTGCCAAAAATCAGAGGTGCCAGATAGGTTTGCGTATCAAGATTTGCGACTTTCACAAGAACGAAACTGCCAACCATAACAAGGCCGTAGGCTACAAAGGACGCCAAGGAGAGAGCAGCCAGCGCCTGCGGCTCCACCTCGATGTTCATCAACGCCACAAAGATCAGGCAGGGGACTGCCAGCGTCATCGCCATACGGGTTACAAACTCGACCCTGTACTCGAACCCTAGTTTGACCCATACGAAGCCGACGGCTGCCAAAAGGAACACCGGCGCGGTGATGTTGAGCACTGTCAGGGCGAGGTTCACAGACTGTTTCCCTTAATTTTTGGTTGCAGGCGTAGACTTTGCACTTGCAGCACACATATACTGGCCCCAAGTAGGAGTTCATGTTCAAAACACGCGCGAAATATCATCTGGGCCAGGTTGTCCGTCATCGCAAGCATCCTTTTCGGGGTGTCGTCTTTGACGTGGACGCCATGTTTTCGAATACCGACGAGTGGTACAACGCTATTCCCGAAGACAGCCGGCCCAGCAAGGACCAGCCGTTTTATCACCTCTTGGCCGAGAACGAGCAGAGCTTTTACGTGGCTTACGTCTCTGAACAGAACCTCGTGGCTGACTACTCGGGCGAACCGGTAGATCACCCTGATCTGGATGATCTCTTTGGTCCGTTCGAGGATGGGCAATATCCTTTGCAGGTTCAACTGAACTAGCTTTTGAATGCCACGACGTCATGTCGTGTCGCGCCCAGTCCTTCGATTTTTGCACTCAGCACGTCTCCCGCTTTCAAAAAGCGTGGTGGTTTGTATCCCCCGCCCACACCCGGTGGGGTGCCCGTCAGGATAAGATCGCCGGGGCGCAAGGTGACGAATTGGCTGACATGTGCCACGATCTGTGCGACGCCAAAGATCATCGTCGCGGTGGAGCCGGTCTGCATCGCTTCGCCGTTCACCTCAAGCGACATGGCAAGGTTCTGCGGGTCCGCAATTTCGTCCTTGGTGACAAGGTAGGGGCCCAACGGTGCAAAGCTGTTGGCCGATTTTCCCTTCATCCATTGCCCGCCAAAATCCATCTGAAAATGCCGTTCGGACACGTCATTCCCGACAAAGTATCCCGCGATATGGTCAAGGGCTTCAGCTTTGGTCACATGTTGCGCGGGACTTCCTATGGCGATGCCAAGCTCGACCTCCCAGTCGGTTTTCTCCGCGCCTTTCGGGATCACGATAGGGTCCGTTGGTCCGGTTGCATCGCAGGCTTTCATGAAGAGGATTGGATGCTCCGGGATGGGAAGGCCCATTTCTGCTGCGTGGTCATAAAAGTTCAGGCCAATGCAGAATATACGACGCGCATCGCTGAGAAATGGGGCGTGATCGCCGATGATCTGTGGCAGCGTGGCCAAGTCAACATTCGCAAGCAATGCCAAACCCTCAGGTGTGATCGCGGTACTGCTGATGTCTGCAACGTGTCCTGACAGAGCGCGCAATGTATTGTTTTGTTCGACGGCCGCAGGTTTGATCCCGTCTGCTGTTTTGATCCGGCATAGTTTCATTACAGTTCTCCTTTGTTTGGCCAAGTCATAGCGACGTGCGCTGTCGCATGCCATAGGGGTGGTCAATGCCGTCTGCCATGTTACATCCCTTTCAAGGACCAAAAGGATGCCACAATGCTCGTAGTTGTTTCCCCTGCAAAATCCCTCGACATGGACCCTGTCGATGTGCCCGCGACCTCGCCCGCGTTTCAGGAAGACGCGGTGCGCCTGTCCAAGACAGCCAAGAATCTGACGCTGAAGGAACTGAAAGGTTTGATGAGCATCTCTGACGATCTGGCGCGCCTGAACCGCGACCGGTTCAAGGCCTTCGCCGCAGAGCCTGACGTCGATGCAACGAAACCGGCTGCACTGGCCTTTAATGGCGACACCTATCAGGGGCTCGAGGCCAAAACTCTGTCAGAGGACGATCTGGCTTGGGCGCAGGACCATTTGCGCATCTTGTC
Organism: Yoonia sp.; assembly: GCF_046498525.1. GTDB lineage: Bacteria > Pseudomonadota > Alphaproteobacteria > Rhodobacterales > Rhodobacteraceae > Yoonia. Next base: position 2,462 of record NZ_JAWOAN010000142.1, on the reverse strand, counting down.
CGGTCTTTACGGATTGCTGCGCCCTTTGGACGCCATCCAGCCCTACCGTTTGGAAATGGGCAGTCGTTTGAAAACGCGGCGCGGCAAGTCTCTTTACGAGTATTGGGGCGACACGATTGCCAAGGCGCTGAATGAACAGGCAGAGGCCGTAGGTACCGACACACTGATCAATTGTGCCAGTCAGGAATACTTCGGTGCGGCGGATCACAAGGCGCTGAAGCTGCGGGTGATTACGCCGGTCTTTATGGAAGTGAAGGACGACAAGCCGCGTATTGTCAGTTTCTTTGCCAAGCGCGCGCGCGGGGCGATGGCACGTTTTGTGGTGGAAAACCGCGTGCAGGATGCCGGCGGGATCAAGGATTTCACATCAGGCGGCTATGCCTATGACCCTGATTTGTCCGAAGGGAACAAATGGGTATTTCTGCGTGATTATCCGACCTGATCCTAAAAATCCGCTGCGATCCGCATGTCGCGCAGGGGACGTACCGCTTTGATCGACGCTTCGTAAAGCGGATCGGCCTTGTAGGCGGCCAGAGCCTCGGTACTGTCGAACTCGGCATAGACGATCACATCGACCTCGGACGAGAGCGCGTCGCTTTGTGTGTTCCGGCGCACCTCGAAGGCTGTGCTATGCGGAATTCTGGCCAAAAGTTCCAGACCTTCCACAATACGCGGAATGTCGGCCTTGTCCTTGGCGTTGAAGAAAACAACGTGGCGAAGGGTGGGGCGTGTGGTCACGGGAAATGCGTCTCGCTGTTGGCGTTGACTGTTAGAAACACGACCTACAGGCAACCGCAAGAGGCGGACCTGCGCTAAATCCGCTCAATCGCAAGCGCAATCCCTTGGCCGCCACCAATGCACATGGTGATCAGGGCGCGCTTGCCGCCGATGCGCTCCAACTCATACATTGCCTTGACGGTGATGATCGCACCTGTGGCACCCACCGGATGGCCCAGTGCAATTGCCCCGCCGTTTGGGTTCACGCGGGTCCGATCAAAACCCAATTCTTTGGAAACGGCGAGCGCTTGCGCGGCAAAGGCTTCGTTGGATTCAATCACATCGAAATCGCTTACCGTCAGCTTGGTCTTGGCCAGCAGGTTGTTGACCGCAGGCACGGGACCGATCCCCATCACCTCAGGGCGCACACCGGCATGGGCATAGCCCAGGATACGGAACTTCGGTGTCAGACCGGCGCTTTCAGCCACCTCCGCAGTGGACAGCACAATCGCCGCCGCACCATCATTCAGACCGGATGCATTTCCCGCTGTCACGGATCCATCTTTCTGGAACGCGGGACGAAGAGCGGACAGAGCGTCCAGTGTCGTTGCCTTGGGGTGTTCATCCGTGACGAAATCCACCATTTCGCGGCGCTGTTTTACGGCAACCGGCGCAATCTGGCTTTCAAAGTAGCCTGCCGCAATCGCCGCCGCAGCGCGTTCCTGACTTTGCTGGGCAAATGCATCCTGATCTGCGCGGGTGATGTCATGCTCGCCCGCGACGTTCTCGGCGGTGACACCCATATGCCCTGTCCCGAACGGGCAGTTGAGCGCGCCAAGCATCATGTCCCGCGTGACGATATCACCCATCTTCGCGCCCCAGCGCTGATCGGATATGATAAAGGGCGACCGACTCATGTTTTCGGCACCACCCGCAAGACCGAAATCGGCATCCCCGAGCATCAGGGACTGCATGACCGAAACGATGGCCTGCACGCCAGACCCGCAAAGGCGGTTCACGTTCATCGCTGGCGTCGTTTCAGGCACGCCTGCGTTCATCGCGGCGACGCGGCTAAGGTACATGTCTTTGGGCTCTGTGTTGATAACATGACCAAACGCCACATGACCCACCTGCGTACCTGCAACACCCGCACGTTCAAGCGCGGTTTTGCTGGCGATCGTGCCCAGTTCAATCGGGGATGTTCCGGCCAAAGATCCACCAAAAGTGCCAATTGCCGTGCGGGCACCACCCAGAATTACGATATCGGTCATGTCAATTTCTCCATTCAGTGTTGGAAGGACACTACTCCAGCTTGCACGAAAAAACAGGGAAACGTCACGGCAAACCGGCACAAACCGAGCCCGCCCCCTCATTGCCCTGACTCTAATCGCCGCAGGGGGCGTTTCCTTCCGGCGCGGGCGTGTTACCTCTGATCCAGAGGCCCGAAAACATGTTGTTGACCGTTCAGAATATTCACAAAACCTATCAAACTGCCGATGGCCCTTTCGAGGTGCTGCGCGGCATTGATCTTACATTGGGCGCGGGCGAAACGCTGGCGCTGACGGGGGAGTCCGGCAGCGGCAAGAGCACGCTGCTTCATCTGATTGGCGGGCTGGATACACCGGATCAAGGCCACATCCGTCTTGACGGCCAAGACATCGCGACCCTTGATGATACCGGACGCGCCGCCTTGCGCCGCGGCACGGTGGGGGTCGTGTTTCAGCAATTCAACCTGATCCCCAGTT
>NZ_JAWOAN010000141.1:0-10152 GCF_046498525.1 Yoonia sp. | reverse complement strand
GAATCTAATTTATTGGAAAATAATGTGATTGCTAGGACTCAACTCCAGCGCTTGCCAGTTGGCGTTGAGTCCTAGCAATCACATTATTTTCCAATAAATTAGATTCTAGTCTTGATTCTTGTATTTGCCAATGTGCCAAAATCAATGATAACCATGCTTGTGTTTCGCTATCTGCCGCTTCAATGCACTCTCTGATTTGCGTTAAATCTTCGCTTGATATCTGCAGTTTTTTTAGATGTTTTATGGCGACTTCAGAAGGGCCCTCTCGTAGGGCTTGAGCATTTATGGCAGTCTCAAACCCATATTCCGCAAGTTTATTTAAGCGGGATAAAGTAATTGGAAGCACCGCACGTGCCGCGATATGACGCCTTTCGATGAGTTCTTGTTGTTTATTGAGGTTTAGGAGTACGCCTCCCACAGCCACGGCTGAGGCAAATAGGCTAACAAAGATGGTTATTCCATAAGTCCCATATCGGATAAGGTTGTCTTCCCAGTTTGTAGTCAGAACCCACATAAACGCCACGCCGATGAAGCAACCACCCAAGGCCGCGCCCGCGATATTCTTTGTATAGAATTGGATATTATTCATCGGTTTTCACGCCCTTTGATTTATGATTGGTGCTGTGGATCTAATTTGTTAAAGACCCCCACAAATCATACTCCCCCGCTTCCTCAACCGCGACCTTAACCACATCTCCCACGGCCAACCCCTCAGCCCCTTCATCAATAAACAAATTCCCGTCGATCTCGGGGGCATCCGCCCATGTGCGGCAGGTTGCGATGCCGTCCTCGTCGATGTCGTCCACGATCACCTCGAGCGTGCGTCCGACCTTGGCCTCCAGTTTCGCCGCCGAGATCGCCTGCGCCTTTTCCATGAACCTGTCCCAGCGGTCTTGTTTGACCTCTGGCGCCACATGGTCGGGCAGGGCGTTGCTGCGTGCCCCGGCCACGTTTTCGTATTGAAAGCAGCCGACGCGATCCAGTTGCGCCTCATCCAGCCAGTCCAGCAGGTGCTGGAATTCGGCCTCGGTTTCGCCGGGGTAGCCCACGATAAAGGTCGAGCGCAGGGTGATGTCGGGGCATTGGGCGCGCCATGCCGCGATTTCATCCAGCGTTTTCGCGCCCGCCGCAGGCCGCGCCATGCGGCGCAGCACATCAGGGTGGGAATGCTGGAACGGAATATCCAGGTAAGGCAGCACGCCATTGGAAGGGTCTGCCATCAACGGGATCAGGTCGCGTACATGGGGGTAGGGGTAGACGTAGTGCAGGCGCACCCATGCACCCAATTGCCCCAATTCGCGGGTCAGATCGGTGATGTGAGTCCGCACCTCGCCATCTTTCCACGGGTTCAGATCGTATTTGCGATCCAGCCCGTAGGCGGATGTGTCCTGAGAGATCACCAGCAGCTCCTTGACGCCAGCCTCCACCAGTTTCTCCGCCTCGCGCAGCACTGCATGGGCGGGGCGCGATGCCAGCCGCCCGCGCATGTCGGGGATGATGCAGAACTTGCACTTGTGGTTACAGCCCTCGGAAATCTTCAGATAGCTGTAGTGGCGGGGTGTCAGGCTGACGCCGCTGCCGGGCAGCAGGTCGATAAACGGGTCAGGCGCGGGCGGCACCACGCCATGCACGGCGTCCAGCACCTGTTCGTATTGATGCGGGCCGGTCACGGCAAGAATCTGGGGGTGGTGTTCGCGGATGTAATCGGGTTCGGCCCCCAGACAGCCTGTCACGATGACCTTGCCGTTTTCCTTGAGAGCTTCGCCGATGGCATCAAGGCTTTCGGCCTTGGCGCTATCGAGAAAGCCGCAGGTGTTCACGATCACCGCTTCGGCGCCAGCGTAGTCAGGCGAAATCGCATAACCTTCGGCGCGAAGCCGCGTCAGGATGCGTTCGCTGTCCACCAGCGCCTTGGGGCAACCAAGGCTGACCATGCCGATGGTCGGCTGGCCGGCGCGGGGTGCATCGGTGATCTTCGCAGCAGGTGCGATGTCGGGGCGGAGGGATGGCGGGTTTTGTGTCATGGGGGGCATATAGCGCGGGGCGCGGGCGTTGGGAATGGGGCGTGGGAGTGCCGGACCAAACGGACTTTTGGTCAGCACGCAGTTAATGGCGGTTTCAAGCGCGCTGTGTCCGATGCTGCAGCACTGCCCTGCGTTCGCTTTTGGGTCGCGTCGGTTCGACCACATTGCACGCGCCGCGATCATTCCGGCAAACACGATGCCGCAATACCATGATTCCTCCTATCCAGCTTTCTCACGTCTTCGGCACGTCAGCTGGCCGTTCTACCACAAATCTGGACTGTACCGTCACGGCAGCGGCTAGCGGTATGGCCGCGATCATGTAGAACATCGCTTCCGGCCCGATGCCATCGGAAACTATTCCCGCGACGGCAGAACCGATCACGCTGCCCGCTGCAGTTACCAAGAGGGATGCTGTGAAGCCGAACGACGGGAAGGACGGAAAGAGACGTTCAGACCAAAAGGCCAAAACTGCACTCGTCATCATGACATTGACCCCTTGCAACCCCGCAGAGGAGACCAGCCCCAACCAACTTGCAGGCAAGAACGCCGCGAGTGCCAGCGAGGCTGCCGCAGTTAGAAGGAGCGCTCGCAGGAGCCACGGCAGGCCAAGCGCATCCCGCATACGGTTCGTGAGCAGACCGCTCAGGCCAAAGAGCCCGTAGAAGATGAAAACAAGGGCTGGTGTCGCGTCGTCAGAAAATCCGGGAACGCCATGCCGGGCGAAGTGATCGGCGGCGAAACTAATGTAGACCGCCGAGGTAATGCCGTAGACGAAAGCGATCCCGAAGAGCGGCATTGCCGTCAGATGCAGAAGATCCCGCCAGCCCTTTTGCGGCCCCTCTTCGGGCGATTTTTCGACCTGTCGCAACGCTGCCCAGTTCCCGACAAACGCCAGTGCGCTCGCCCCGGCGAATACAGCCCAGCAGAACCGCCAATCGAATTCCAAGAGCACCATCGCCAGAGCCAAGGCACCCGCGAGCGCGACCCCCACGCTGGTTCCCGTGCTGATCTCCGATAGCGCAAAGGGTCGATCCACGTCCCGGACCTTGCGGTGGACCGCGTCGTTGAAAGGTGTCCAGGCGAAACCGGCACTCGAGGCCGCGAGGAAGACGCCGACCGTAAGCATGGCTACGTCGTGCGCGAGCGCAATGATACTTGTTCCGATAGTGGCGGCGGCCAGTCCAGTGAGGACAGGGAATTCCGGGCCTCTCCGGTTCAGGAAAAACTGTGCAATAAGCAGGCCGATAAAGAAGCCCGCAAAGCCGAGGCTCGAAACCAATCCGACCGTCGAGGACGACATTGAGAAGGCGGATTTGAACTCTGGCACGAACAAGCCGAACCCCATGCGCCCGGGGCCATAACTGATGGCGGTGGCCGCGAAACCGGCTGCAGACAGACCCTGAAACAACGTAATTGTTAGACCCTCCTGTCGAAAGGCAACGCTACGGTTAAGCTGTGGGTCCCTGGCCGCCCCGCAGGGCGACCATGTTCATGCGTGTGGGCAGTGTTTATCGGCGCCGGTCACGACGCGATGACATCGGCTGGAACGCTACGCCGACATGTGCTTCGCAATAGGGCTTGCCCTGCTGTACTGACAGGCCGCAAAACCAGAACTCATCCGTTGCCGGATCGCCAACAGGCCATTTGCAGGTCTTTTCGGTCAGTTCCATCAGGCTAAGCCGCTTCGCGGTTTTTTCGATTTCGCTGACCTTGGCCAGTGCCTCCGGGCTGATTTCATTCGCCGAAGGCTGGGGCGGCAGGGGTTGACCGGCCGGAATGATCGCGCGGCGCGCAGCGGAGATCGGAAAACCGTTCTCGTCCAGCTCTTGCTCTTCCTTTGGCGGGGTCGAAGCAGGTGCCGCCTTTGGTTTCGGGGCCGGTTTGGCCGCGGGCTTTGCCGGGGCTGCCGGTTTTTCCTTGGGGGCCGCTTTTGCCGCAGTCGCACCGGAGCCAGCCCGGTTGGACAGGCCCAAACGGTGCACTTTACCGATCACGGCATTGCGTGTGACACCGCCCAGTTCCTTGGCGATCTGGCTTGCGGACTGGCCTTCGCCCCACATCTTTTTGAGCGTCTCAACGCGCTCGTCTGTCCAGGACATATGAATTCCTTTGGTTTTTTGGCCGGATACGCTCCCTGAAGGATCGGCCCGCTTTGTTCAAGTCCCCATCATATTAGTCATTGCCGCCGGTGATGTGAAGGCAGGTAGACCGCTTTTACGCATCTTCCGGCGATCTATCGCAACACTTCGCCGTCAATTGAGGCTGCGACAGCCCATGGACGGGGTGGCGCATCCTGTCCGATGTCATCCGGAGGGGTGGCCATTTTGCTTCAATCCGTTATGTCCGTGCATCTACAAAGGAAGACTGCAATGAACCAGATTGATCAGATGGGTGTGCGCCGCTTTGGGCGCGTGAATTGGCTCGGGACATGGACATTGACGCTGCGCGAGATCAAGCGCTTCATGAATGTCTGGTCCCAGACGGTGATGGCACCATTGATCAATGCCGCGCTTTTCCTGATGATATTCACGATTGCGATCGGCTCGCAGCGCGGCGACGTGATGGGTGTGCCGTTCCTGGTGTTTCTGGCACCCGGCATTTTGACAATGACGGTGATCCAAAACGCTTTTGCGAATACGTCATCGAGTCTCGCCTCGGCCAAGATACAAGGGAATATCGTCGATACGCTGATGCCGCCGTTGTCGGCGGGAGAACTGGTTGCAGGCTACATCGGCGGTGCCGTGGCGCGCGGAGCCTTGGTGGCGATTGTCATCGCGACCGTAACGGCGGTCTTTCTCGGCATCGGGATGCAGGCACCTCTCTGGGTTGTGGTTTTTGTGATCCTTGGGTCTGTTCTGATGGGCGGGCTGGGCATGATCGCGGGCATCTTTGCCAACAAATTCGACCAGCTTTCAGCGATTTCAAACTTCCTCGTGACGCCGCTGGCGTTCCTGTCGGGGACGTTCTATTCGATTGAGGCCCTGCCGCCCTTCATGCAAACCCTTAGTCATGCCAACCCGTTCTTCTATATCATCGACGGTGTGCGCTTTGGCATGATCGGGGTCAGCGACAGCAGCCCCTGGATCGGTTTGCTTGTGGTGAGCGCGGCTTGCGTCGTTGTTCTGGGCGTTTGTCTGCGCTGGATGCACACCGGTTATCGGCTGAAGTCCTAGAGAACCTCGCGCACAGGGATCCCGCGGTCAGCCAGCACATGGATCAGCGTATCTACGTCAGGTAAATCGCCTGTAAAGACCTCTTCCTCACTGCCGTCGCGATAGACAATGGTCACATGTGTGTCGAGGCTGGCATCTTCTATGCGCAAATGCGCGATGTCATCCAAAGCGATCGGGCGTGGCTGGCGCCAGGCCGCCAGAATCAGATGGTCGTTGTCGATCCGGATACCCGAAACAGGACGCGGCAAAAGCATCCATGCTATTGTGACGACAGCGGCAACCCAGGCCAGCCAGACAAGCTCTGTCATGTCGAATTTGATCACCGCTACAAGGAGCAGGATCACGCCGATCAGAGCGAGCCATATGGGGCCTTTGCTCGGTGCCCGTCGGTACTCGTAAATGTCACTCATGCAGCCCAACTAGAATAGAAACATGGCTGGATTTTGACCACCTCAAGTCACAATTCATGTGTTCTTGCCTAGCCGCGCACATGCCGTTCGCGCCACGCTAAAAGTTACGCCCCGCCCAGAATGATCACCGCTCCCGTAATGCTGATCCAATCGGGCCACACGTCGAAGATGAGGAGATCATAGAGGGAGGCAAAGATCAGCGTCACACCCCGGCCAAAGAGCGTCCGCCCGATATGCAGCCACAGATGCGGTTGCCGTCAGCATGACGGCAATTGCAACGGGTGGGTTGGCGGCACGAAGGGTCATGCGACGTCAGCGGACATGTCCGGTAAGGCTTGCAAGCACCGTCCGCCGCCGGATTGCGCCTTGGCGGGATCACTTCAAGGCTTCCATCTGCGCGGCAACTGCGCTAGCAAACTGCCATGATGGCCAGTGCAAAATGTGAAAACCGACGCCGACGCTGAACCGCGCCGCGCTTCGTCACGTCTATCGTAAACTCCTAACATTATTGACACCTCTCGCTTGGTCCTGCACCAATCGAGCTTACGTTTAAGGAAGATCGCCATGATCGCATCTATTCTGCCGACTTATTCACGTGCCCCCCTGACTTTCGTGTCCGGGCAAGGCTCTTGGTTGACTGAAAGCGACGGGCGACGCTTTCTCGACCTTGGAGCAGGGATCGCGGTGAATGCGCTCGGCCATGCGCATCCGGCCCTGATCGAGGCCCTGACGACACAGGCCAACGCGCTGTGGCATGTCTCCAATCTCTATAATATTCCGGCCCAACAGCGGTTGGCGGATGCTTTGGTGGAAAAAACCTTTGCCGACACGGTGTTCTTTACCAACTCGGGGACCGAGTCCTGCGAACTTGCCGTGAAGATGGCGCGTAAGTACTGGTATGACAAAGGCCAGCCCGACCGGACCGAAATCATCACGTTTTCCGGCTCTTTTCACGGACGCTCCAGCGCGGGCATCGCCGCCGCAGGGTCCGAAAAGATGACCAAGGGCTTTGGCCCGCTCTTGCCGGGATTTACCCATCTGGAATTCGGTGATCACGACGCGCTGCGCGCAGCGGTGACGGATAAGACTGCCGCGATCATGGTCGAAACGGTACAAGGCGAAGGCGGCATCCGGCCCTTGCCCGATGTCTGTCTGAAAGGCCTGCGGGATCTGTGCGATGAACACGGTATCCTGATGATCCTGGATGAGGTGCAATGCGGCATGGGCCGGACCGGCAAGCTTTTCGCGCATGAATGGGCAGGGATTTCACCGGACATCATGATGGTCGCCAAAGGAATTGGCGGCGGTTTCCCCCTTGGCGCGGTGCTTGCGACCGAAAACGCGGCTTCCGGCATGACTGCGGGGACACACGGGTCCACCTACGGGGGCAACCCTCTGGCCTGTGCGGTCGGCGCCAGAGTGATGGAGATCATCGCCGACGACGCGTTTCTGGCCGAGGTAAACCGCAAGGCGGGTCTGATGCGGCAAAAGCTGGAAGGCTTGGTTGCGGCACATCCGGACGTGTTCGAAGAGGTGCGCGGCGCGGGCCTGATGCTGGGCCTGAAATGCAAGGCGGCCAACAGCGACGTCGTCACCGCAGGCTTTGCCCAAGGTGTATTGACCGTGCCGGCCGCCGACAATGTGGTACGGTTGCTTCCCGCGCTGAACATTCCCGACGAGGACATCGGGCATGCCGCAGAAAAACTTGATGCTGCGGCGTCCCATGTGAAGGAGGCCAATGCGTAATTATACGTTCCGCCCCCTGACCGAGGCTGACTTGCCTTTGATGCGCCGCTGGCTCGACACGGCGCATGTCAAAGTCTGGTGGCGCGATGCGGAAAGACAGATTGCGCTGATGGAAAAAGACATGAACGCCGCCAATATCAACATGCAGGTGGTCAGCCTGATCAACCACCCTTTTGCCTACGTCCATGATCACGACGCGCGCGCCTTTGACCTGCCGCAATACGCCGACCTGCCGTACGGGGCGCGTGTGATGGCGACCTTTGTCGGGGACAGCGACTTTATGGGGCAGGGCCATTCTGTCGGATATATCGAGGCGCATACGCGCAATTTGCGTGCAAAGTATCCGATGGTTGCGGTCGGCCCCGGCACGACGGATACACGCGCCATCGGTCTCTACCGGCAAGCCGGCTTCATGAACCGGCGACTGGCGACGACACGCGAAGGACGTCTTGTCCAAGTGATGACACACCTTTGATCTGACCGGCCCCAAGCGGCCCAACAAAAGCGAAACGCATGACCCATTTTCTTGATATCGACACGACACCGGCAGACGCCCTGCGTAATATTATCGACACAGCCCGCGCGATGAAAACCGCCCGCGCAGGCCAGCCCAAGGGCACACCGGACGCCGACCAGCCGCTGGCGGGCCATATGGTCGCGTTGATCTTCGAGAAACCCTCGACGCGCACGCGCGTGTCCTTTGATGTTGGCGTGCGCCAGATGGGGGGGCAGACGATGGTGCTCTCGGGGGCGGACATGCAGCTTGGGCATGGTGAAACGATAGCGGATACCGCAAGGGTTCTTTCACGTTACGTCGATCTGATCATGATTCGCACGTTTGAGGAACAGACCCTGCTGGACATGGCTGAATACGCCACTGTTCCGGTGATCAACGGGCTGACCAACCGGACGCACCCCTGCCAGATCATGGCCGATATCATGACGTTCGAGGAACATAACGGCCCCATCAAAGGTAAAAAGGTTGTCTGGTCGGGTGATGGCAACAACGTCTTTGCCAGCTTCGCCCATGCCGCCAGGCAATTCGACTTTGATCTGGTATTCACCGGTCCGCCACCGCTTGACCCCGAGCCTGCACTGCAAGGGCTTTACACCACCGTGCGCGACCCCAACGAGGCCGTCAAAGGCGCCGACCTGATCGTCACTGATACATGGGTCAGCATGCACGACCCGCAATCGGCGCGTGAACGGCGCCATAATCAATTGCGCGGGTATCAGGTGAACGATGCGTTGATGGCCAAGGCGAAAGACGATGCCATTTTCATGCACTGCCTGCCCGCGCACCGCGATGATGAAGCCACCAGCAGCGTGATGGACGGCCCCCATTCGGTGATCTTTGACGAGGCTGAAAATCGGCTCCATGCGCAAAAGGCGATCATGCGACACTGCCTTGGCGTTTAAGCCCGCATGAAGGTTAAACTTTTTAACCCGATAAGGACGAGCGTTCCCGTTGGTCGCAAGACCGGGCAACGCTTTGGTCAGCCCCAAAGGCCCGGGTTCAAGGACGTGATCTTTTCGGTCTTGGCGTTGCCGTCATCCGATACTTTTCGCTGAAGCGAACGGCGTTTGCGATCCGCCATCAAGCCGCAGGGCTAGCGCATGGCTTTCAAAAGTGCCTGCAAGCCGGTGTCATCGACCTTCTTGGCGGCCTTTTTCAGGGGCATCCACTTACGCCGGCGCAAATCGGCCTCTGGATAGGTCTTTGTCATCTCTTTGACGTCGATGCGGTAGACAGTGACATGACAGGTCGCAACCCGGCCATCGTCGAACCGTTTCTCGGTCACGTAGCCGCCAACGGGTGCCTTGCTGGCTTTGCCTTTCAGCAATCCAGATTCTTCCCATGCTTCTATTTTGGCGGTTTCGGCGTCTGTATGCCCGTCCATCGGCCAGCCCTTCGGGATGATCCAGCGTCCGCGCGACGACTTGACCAGCAGCACCTCTGGCCCTTCTTTGCTATCGCGCAAACACAGGGCGCCAACCTGCATAATCGCAGTCGGATCAACGGCACGAACCGTACGGCCCGTCCAAAAAGAACCTTCAATTTTGCTCATGTACCCGCCAATAGGCTATTTTTATTGCTTTTGTTTTAACACAAGCCGAATCAAAGCGCAAATGAACTCAGGCGTTGCGCGGTTTTGTGCGCAGGGTGGGGTCGGCCTGCGTGGGGTCCTCGGGCCATGGATGGCGCGGATAGCGCCCGCGCATGTCGCGCCGGACGTCGGCATAGGATGTCGCCCAGAAGCCCACGATATCCTGCGTGACCTGCACGGGTTTTTGCCCGGGTGACAAAAGCGTCACCCGCAGCGGTGTCCGCCCCACAACCGGATGGGTCGTGACACCGAACATTTCCTGCAGGCGCAGGGTGATCGCGGGGGCTTCACCCTCGTAGTCAATCGGGATCTTGCGGCCCAGCGGTGTCTGAAAATGGGCAGGGGCCGCGCGGTCCAGAATTTGGGTCTGGTCCCAGTCCAGCATGGCCCGCAGTGCAGGCAGAATGTCGAACCGTTTCCAGTCCTCGGCGGTGCGCACACCGTTCAGATGCGGCAGCAGCCAGACCTCGAGCGTATCAAGCAGCGTTGCATCATCCATCGGGGGCAGATTATCAACCAGCGCCACACGCGCCCGAAACCGCTGCGCTGCAGGCGACGGGCGCAAGCCAAGCTGGCGGATACCTTCCAGCATGGCCTGCGCAACTGCCTCTGGCGGTGCATCCGACCATTGCCGGTCGTCCAGTGCCAATGCGCCGAACCGTTCCTGTTGGCGGGTCAGGACACGGCGTTC
>NZ_JAWOAN010000117.1:0-12232 GCF_046498525.1 Yoonia sp. | reverse complement strand
AAACTCACAATGACTATTATGTTAAATAAAGCGACACGCAGGCTGGTTACAGCCCGCGTTTTTGTTTGTGCGTGTATCAGACGGCTTTGCGCCGCCGGGCGGCAAAGCCCAGACCACCAAGGGCTGCCAACAGCAGGAAGCCCGCGGCAGGCAGTGGTACGGGTGATACGGTCACTAGGTTCTGATGCGCGCTTTTGCCTTCGGCGTCACTAGCGCTTTCCAGAAAGGTCAGGCGATATTTTTGGTCATCAGTGTAGCCAGCTGCGAGTCCTAGATACGTGTTGGCCTGTTCTATCACATCAGCGTTTTCCGAAACTGCGAACACGCCGTCGCCTGCATCCCAAACTTTTTTACCCTCAGCATCAACATTTTTCTCATAAATAGCTTCCCACAGGGCCACTTGAAAGCCTGCTGCTTGCAAGCCGTCTGATACGGTGACCCCACCAAAGTTCGCGTCAAAAACCTTTTGCACAAGAGATGTGTCGATCGTCAGACTGTTGCTGAAGGGTATATCGGTTTCACTATAAGTTGCTGGCACATTCTTCGGTGCCAACGCGCTGCCCAGATCAAGACACCACGCGAGAAAGCTTGCAAGCGAGGTATCGGCGGGACCGGTCATGTTGAAGCCGAAGGCATAGACCTCGCGGTTAAACTCCGTGGGCTCGTCGATATATACGGTTTGCAACGAATTGCCGTTACTCTCGCTGACACTGGGTCCCGCATAAGTAAGACTGATCGTCCCGGCCGTTGCTGTGCTGGCCAGCAGCGACAGGGCTACCGCCCCGGAAAAGAGGGAAATTCTTGATGGAAAAACAGACATCGGATCACTCGCTCATGAAATTACACTTACAGCCGCAATCATGCCACAATCTTGGCGGCGATAATAGGTCTTAATGCGCAAACGCCACTTTCTGCAACGCAAACTTGCCTAGCGTCCCGGTGATATGAACAGAATAAGAATGGGAGCATACACTGTTTCCGTTCGCACTACATTCACCCACTTTCGAGGGGGCGGAACGCAACCTTCGGTGCCGTCTATGGCTTGCTGATCCGGGCAGATCACCAATGGCAAAAGGGCAGGGCAAACGAATCAGTCCGTTTTGCGGTAGACGCCGTTTGATGATGACTCTTTGCTTGTTGCGTCCCTATAACCGTGTAAAAATATGGTTAAAGAAGATTGAAGTAGTGTTAAACACACTTTTAGGGTGTATTTATTCAGATTTTACGATGTTCTTTGTGTCAGAGCCTCAAATGTGTCATGATTGAGGCAGACTTGATTGCGGGTGTTATTTTCGTCCCGCGACGCGAGCAGTTTTGAGAACTTCAAGCGTATCAGTAGACGCATTTACAAGTGACGGAGAAAACTGATGATTAGTAAAATGAAAACAATAGGCGCGACGGCGGCATTCGCCACAGCGATGATGTTGAGTGCGCAGGCGGCCGGCGCGACGACTATTGAGATAAATTGTAACACACTAAATTTCACCGAATCTACAAGTTGTATTGCGCCAGTATCGGGCGGTCCTGGTGGCAATGTTACCGGGAGCGTTATGGACGAGTACTCAAATACTGACATCTTCACAACTGAAGGTGCTTTTGGGTATACTGGCTGGGACGAGCTTGACGGCTTCAACATCGACCAAGACCAAAGTCTCCCTTCCACGCAAACGGGCAGACTGTTCAGTTTTACTTTTACCGTGACCGACGGCTATAGATCTGGCACCTGGACGTTGAATGATGGCTATACATGGGGTGATGGTGTATATGCTTTTGCCCTTAAAGGTTCAAATGATAATGCCGTCTATTTGATGGACACGGATTACACTTCCGGTACATGGAGTATGAGTGACATAGTTACTGGAAATGATAATAACCCAGATCTGTCAAATATTACTTTATTGGGCACAGATGACTTGTCCCCTATTCCCCTCCCTGCAGCGGGCTGGCTGTTGCTGATGGGTCTTGGCGGTCTTGGCATCGCCTCACGCCGCAAGAGCAAGGCGCAGACGGCCTAAACTAGATACGCCGACAGTTTAAGATAAAACAAAAGACCGCCACTGGCGGTCTTTTTTATGTCCGCGATCTGAGAGCGACGCGCTGCCGCCTAAACCAACCCCCGCAAATAATCTCCGTAAGCATTCTTCCCGAACATATCTGCCCGTGCGATCAGTTGCGCCGCGTCGATCCGGCCCTGAAGAAAGGCGATCTCGTCGGGGCTACCCATTTGCAGGCCTTGTCGTGCCTCCAGCGTGCGCACGAAATTGCCCGCGTCCAGCAGGCTTTCGTGGGTGCCCGTGTCCAGCCATGCATAGCCACGGCCCATGGTTTCCACCGTCAGCGTGCCTTCGGCCAGATACATTTCCAGCAGCGTTGTGATTTCCAGCTCTCCCCTTGCTGACGGGGTGACCTGCGCAGCCTTATCGGGCGCTGTGCCATCAAGGCAATAAAGGCCGGTAACCGCGTAATGCGATGGCGGCACTTGGGGTTTTTCCACGACGGCGCGCACCGCCCCGTTTGCGTCGAAATCCACCACGCCATAGCGTTCGGGATCCGCCACACGGTAGCCGAAGACCGTGCCGCCCGTGGTTTGTGCATCCGCGCGCGCCAGCAATTCCGGCAGGCCGTGGCCGAAAAACAGATTATCCCCGAGCACCATCAGCGAGGGTGCTCCCGCCAGAAAATTCGCCGCCAGCAGATAGGCCTGTGCCAGACCGTCAGGGTTGGGTTGCATGATCCATGTCAACTGCAGGCCCCATTGGCTGCCATCACCCAGAATACGCTGAAACTGCGCCTGATCCTGCGGCGTGGTGATAATGGCGATCTCGTCCAGTCCGGCCAGCATCAGCACCGACAACGGATAATAGATCATCGGTTTGTCATAGATCGGCAAGAGCTGTTTCGACACGCCCATGGTGATCGGATAAAGCCGCGTGCCCGACCCGCCTGCCAGAATGATCCCTTTGCGTTTGGTCATATGTGGTCCCTCTTTGCGGCCAGAACGGCGGCCAGTCCTTTGCGCCAGTCGCAGGGTTTTACCGCGAAATCCCGCTGCGTAGTGTCACAGTCCAGCCGTGAATTGAGTGGCCGCGCGGCAGGTGTGCGGTAGGCGCTGGTCGGGATGCCGGTGACCGTCACTGCCTTGTCCGTTTGCGCGAATATTTCGCACGCGAAATCCGCCCAACTGGTGTCGGGCTGGCCTGCATAATGGTAAACGCCGCCCTGTGCGCCGTCTTGCAGCGCGCGCGCCATGACGAGCAGGGTGGCCGCGATATCCGCCGCTGGCGTCGGCCCGCCGATCTGGTCATCGACCACGTTGAGCGCATCGCGGGTTTCCGACAGGCGCAGCATAGTATTGACGAAATTCGCGCCATGGCCCGAAAATACCCACGACGTGCGCAGGATCGCAAACTGCCCGCCTGCTGCACGCACGCCCTCTTCGCCCATCAGTTTGCTGCGGCCGTAGGCGTTTTGCGGATCGGTCGGGTCATCGGGGCGCCAACGCGCGGTGCCCTGCCCGTTGAAGACATAATCGGTCGAGATATGCACAAACGGGATGCCCCGGTCGGCACAGGCCTGCGCCATGGCAGTGGGGGCGGCGGCATTCACCTGCATCGCGGTGTCGGTGTCCTCCTCGGCCCAGTCAACGGCGGTATAGGCGGCGGCATTGATCACCACGGCGGGCGCATGATCCGCGATGGCCTGCGCACAGGCGGCCGGATCGCGCAGATCCGCCGCATCACGGCCCAATGCGGTGACAGCGGCCTGATCGCGCAAGGCGCGGGCGACCTGCCCTGTCTGGCCAAAGACCAGTATACTCACGCCTTGACCCCCAGCCGCGCGCCAACCCCGTCACGCGATTGCAGCGCACGCCACCAGTCTTCGTTGTCCAGATACCATGCGACAGTGCGTTCCAACCCTTGTTCCAGCGTGACCGAGGGCCGCCAGCCCAGTTCATCGCGGATGCGGGCAGGGTCAATGGCATAGCGCGCATCATGGCCGGGCCGGTCGGCGACATGGGTGATCAGGCTCGCATAGGGGGCATCTGCGGGACGCAGCCGATCAAGAATAGCGCAGATCGTCTGCACCAGATCAATATTGCGCGCCTCGTTTTCGCCGCCGATGTTATAGCTGCGGCCAGTAGCGCCTTCTTGCAGCACCAACAGCAGGGCATCGGCGTGATCTTCGACATAAAGCCAGTCGCGGATATTCTCGCCCTGCCCGTAAACCGGGATCGGCTGGCCCGCCAATGCGTTCAAAATCACCACCGGCACCAGCTTTTCGGGGAAGTGATAAGGGCCGTAATTGTTGGAACAATTGGTCATGACCACGGGCAGCCCGTAAGTTTCATGCCAGGCGCGCACCAGATGGTCGCTGGCCGCCTTGGACGCGGAATAGGGGCTGTGTGGATCATAGGCGGTGGTTTCCGTGAACAGGCCCGTGGGACCAAGGCTGCCGAACACCTCGTCGGTAGAGATATGGTGAAAGCGGAAATCCTGCGGTTTGCCGCGCGCCTGCCAATAGGCGCGCGCGGCCTCAAGCAATGTATAGGTGCCGGTGATATTGGTGTCGATAAACGTGCCGGGTCCGTCAATAGACCGGTCCACATGGGATTCCGCGGCCAGATGCATCACAGCGTCGGGTTGGTGTTCGCTGAAAATCCGGTCCAGTGCCGCACGGTCGCGGATATCGGCTTGTTCAAAACTGTAAAGCGGGCTGTCCGCCACTGATGCCACGTTATCAAGACAGGCCGCATAGGTCAGTGCATCAAGGTTGACGACGTGGTGTCCGCGCGCCACCGCCAGCCGCACCACAGCAGAGCCGATAAACCCAGCGCCACCGGTGATCAAAAGTTTCATCCGTTCATCCGTCATAGGTAAAGGGCGTGGTGAAATCCGCAAAGACAGGGGCGGTGGCATCCTTGTCAGACAGGGTCGGTGCGGTCACACCCCAGTCGATCCCAAGACTGTCCCACCGCACGGCACCATCGCACTCGGGGACATAAGTGTCGGAACATTTATACTGCACCTCGCAGTCGGGTGTGCGGGTGATGAAACCGTGCAGGAACCCTGCCGGCACGAACAATTGCTGGCCGTTGTCCGCAGATAGTTCCACCCCGACCCATTGGCCATAGCGGGGCGAACCGGCCCGGATATCCACCGCCACATCCAGGATCGCTCCGCGCGAACAGCGCACCAGCTTGGCCTGCGCATGAGGAGGGCGCTGGTAGTGCAACCCGCGCAGCGTGCCGGGCTGGGCGGAAAACGAATGGTTGTCCTGTACGAATTCGGGCAGATTACAGCCTGCCTGCGCCAATGCTTGCCGGTTCCATGTCTCGGAAAACCAACCGCGTTCATCGCCGAAACGACGGGGCGTCAGGATCAGCACGTCGGGCAGGGATGTGACGGTAATCTGGGTCAATACACTGTCAATTCATGGCGTGGAATATATGCGATGTATGAAGCAGAACCCAAAGCCATGGCAAGGGTGTCGGCGTACCAATCCAATAGCGCAGCCGTACGTTTCGAGAATATCAGCGGCGGATCATATCCGCTTGGGGTAAATCAGTCTGCTCGGGTTTTGACACGCTGGTAGCAGCCAGGATAGCCAACGGTACCCCATACCCGGCGACGAAATAGACGACAACGGCCATAGCCCAGCCCTGATCGGTGAACAGTACTGTGATGATCGCGCCGAAAATGCCCATGATACCACCCAAGAGGAACGCTATGATGATCATGGATCGACCAGTTTTGCACTTTGATGCTGCATCAGCTTGGAACCTTCCGCTAGAAACGCCGCCCCCGCTTTGCTTCCGAGATCATGTTGGGATGTCATTATGGCATTTTTCAGGCATGACGCGTATGAACCTTGGCATGGTCGGTTTCCTGTTTGCAGGTTGCTGGCACAGTCTATCAAAATGGGTATTGCCAAGTCGTTAATAGCCGGTTGCACGCGTGTTATGTCCGGCATTGATGGCGTGTCGAGCGGGCGTTCGCGTAACAGCATAGCTTGTCTGTCGTCACAGATGGCGGTGGCCAAGGTGGGCGGTGAGCCTTAGCGGCAAGTGCTTGGCGGCTTTATTATTGCGACGCGTCCGAACGAGAATCTCCGGAGCATCGCCACTCATCCGGGTGAGGCGCTTGTCGTGATGCCCGATATGGTTTGGTCGGGGTCACTGTCCAACTGTCCTGCGTCGTAAAATCGTATCTTGGTGGGGTTGCCAAACGGATAACCGGGGCAGCAAACCGAGAATCACCTTCCACAGGACATCGCGACCCGGGCATTCTGTGTGTTTATCCGCTGTGATGCCTGTTTATTGTGCCTATAGGGGAAACAATTCCATGTTTGGCCGCAGTAGTCGCCACAATTCCGCCATAAAGCCGACACTTTTCCTGATTTGCATGAATAAACCGTTAACAGGACGGTTCGATTTGTGATATGACCACTATATGTTAGTTGGGCAAAAAAAGCCCGTAGAAAAGGTATAAGGGGTATTAGACATGAATAAAATTTTAATGACAGCAGCGGCAGCCTGCTTTGCACTGGGAAGTGCGGCGCAAGCCGGAACAATTACAGTATCAGAGTTCAATATCACAGCGTTCAATACTGCGACTGCTGGTAGTTCCATTATACAAGATTTTGAAAATTTGGATGGCACAGATAACTCAACGGTGTCAGCAGGCATATTGGGTGGCCCGCTAGTGACCAACGTAGGTACATTCGGTGCTCTTGACGGCGTAGGAAGTGGTACGACATGCCAGGCAAGTGGTACGTCTACCTGCACGCAGCTTTCCTTGTTCGATGATGAGAAGAATGGTCAGGATAATACAGTACCAACCAATGGTGATTGGTCTCTGAATGCTAATGATACGTACGGTATCAGGTGGGATGTTGCGGTCGGAGCAGACTTCAGCCGCTTAGTCTTTGCGCTGATGGATGCGGCCGATATTGGCGATACAGTAGTTACTATTACTGATGGTGATGGCGGCGTTGCTACATTGGAAAACCTGAGTAATGCGCAGCAAAAGTTGATCGTCGTCGACTTTGATGGACGAGTAAGTGCGGCTACTGTGACGATCCGTAGTTCCAAGCTCAACGACAGCTTCGCTTTGGACGGTGCGAGCGCTGTTGGTGTTGTGCCACTGCCCGCTGGTGGCTTGCTGCTTCTGACAGGTTTTGGTGCGCTGGCCCTGCGTCGTCGTAAGCAGGCCGCGAAAGCCGCCTGAGGCTTACTACCCAAAAACGATTGCAAACAGGGGCCAAATGGCCCCTGTTTTTTGTCTAGCCTGCTGATGGAGTTTCGTTTCTAATCCTGTTCCGCTTCCACCGCCCGCGGATCAATCAAGAGCGCAGCAATCCACCCTGTGACAAACCCGCCCAGATGCGTCTGCCAAGCCAGTTGCCCGCCCATGGCCCACCACAGCACAAGGTTCAGCCCGATCAGGAACAGCACTGCCCGCCCGATGGGCCATAGGCCTTCGTTATAGGTGAAACGGTCCACATAGGCCCAGGCAAGCAGTCCTCCGATCAAGCCGAACAGCGCCCCTGATGCCCCGACCATAGGCCGCAACCCCGGCGCCAATAGCGCGAACCCGGCCGCGCCTCCGAGTATTGTTGCGAGATATAGAAGCACGAAGCCGCGTGCGCCGACGCGCGCCAGCACGCCCCGACCGAGCGACCACAGGGTGATCATATTGACGGCCAGATGCGCCGGTCCGCTGTGCAAGAACCCGTAGGTGATGAACATCACCCAAGGTTGGGCGGGATAGTTCGCGCGCCAGTCCCCCAGCAACCCGGGCCAGAAACCGCCATAATCATAAGCCAGCCGCCGCAGCCGGTCTGGTCCGATGATCCCCTGATCTGACAGGATCAGCGCCAGTTCGATCCCGACGCATAAGGCGATCAGCCCCCATAGAACCGCGTTTCCCTGTCGTGTCAGGGGCGCCACTGAAAGCCCCGCTCAAACCCCAGAAAGACGGTGTAGTCGTCGGTATCGGCGGCCCCCGTCTCGGAACTCCAGCGGTGGGTATAGCTGGTGCGCAAGCCCCAGTCTTGCGTCAGGTCGCGGCGGTAGGTCAGCGACAGGTTGGTTTGTCGGCTATCGGCCCGCCCGGGGTCCAGACGATCGGTATCGCGCAGCGACAGCCCCGCACCGAAACTTGAAATCTGATCCAACTCTTGCTGCCATGACAGGCTGATCTGACTGTTGATCGCGCTATCGCCATCACGGTCTACCGCAAGTGCGCGGTCCACAGTCACACCATATTGCGCGCGGGGGCTTTCGTCGCTCCACGACATGCGCGCCAGCGTTTGAAGATCATCGCTGTCGAGCTGGCCAAGCCCTGCACCAAAGTTCAGGGTCCCGCGCGGCAGATCGAGGCTGCGGTCAATCCGCAGTGTGGTCAGCCGCCCGGCCGTTGTCACATCACTGCTGATGCGGCCCGATACGGCGCCATCGGGCATATCTTGGGTGGCGGACAGGGTGGCGGAGCCCCCTTCCGTGGTATCGGTGCCAAGAAGGCCGGTCTCGGTGATCCGTGTGCGGCCAAGGATCAGCGATGCGGTCAGTGCCGCGTTCACGGCCATATTCAGCCCCGCGTTCGCCGACACGCGTTGCAGGTCGGTGCCGGGGGCATCGACATCGGTTTCAGATCCCTGCGCGGATAGGGTGGCCGTCAGTCGGCGGTCGATGACAAACCGTAGCGACAAACCTGCGCTGGCGGTGTTTTCATCCAGCAATGTGGGATCGACTGTGTCCAGATAGCTGCGTTCACGGTAACCCAGATCGAAAGTGCCGCCAAAGGGCGCATCGCGTCCGAATGTCAGGCTGGCGCGTGTGTCAAGGTCGGCGCGCTGGCCGGTGCCGATAACCAGAAGATCACTGCTCAGATCGTCATCGACGACCAACGCGCTGATCTTGTCGCGCCGGTAGCTGAGCGATGCATTTACTGCAGTGGCACGACTTTCAATACCGTAGGATAATGTCAGCCGCGGTGCGCGCAGACTGTCTGTGATGTCATCATAGCCGCTTTCAAACGCTCCATCAAAACCTGCCGAAAACTGCTGTCTGCGGGTGTTGCTATCGAAGGTCGCACCAAAACCAAGTCGAGCACGCGAGTCTTCGTCTTCGTAGGATAGCCCCGGCGTGAGGCTCAGCCCGACCTGTGCGCCTGCATCCTGCGCTTGTGCAGTTCCCATAGCCACGAAACTGACAAGGCCCGCGATAAGATATTGGCATCTTTTGCGCATCGGTTATTCGAACAATCGGCGTTCGGGTACCAATATCACGTCGCCATCGACCAGCGTGAAATCATTCATCACCGCCCCATCCGACAGGGCGCGGTAGTCGATTTCCGTGATCGACTGTTGGCCGGTGGTTGGGTTGGTCCGGCGCAACTGGATGCGTTTGTCGGCGGCAAAACGCGTCAGCCCGCCGCTTTGCGCCAGTGCCTGCAACACCGTGGTGCCGCGCGGCAAAGGCTTGGCTCCGGGGGCGTTCACTTCGCCCATGAAATAGACGTCAATGGTAGCTGGTCCGGTGGATGCTGCCCGCTGGCCCGGCTGGACCGAGACAAAGACATTGGGCCGGTTGGCGAAATTCACCGCAATCCCCTCGGCGATCATGGCCTGAATCTCGCTCACGGAGCGCCCGGCAACAGGGATCGTGCCGGCAAAGGGAAAGCTGATACGCCCGTCGGGCAGCACCACAGTTGCGCGGTTAAGCGAAGTGTCTTCCAGCACCTCGATTACCAGCGTGTCACCGGGGCGCACCTGATATTGCGATTGTGCAAGTGCCATGCCCGCAATCAGGATCATAACAAGTGCAGCTGCGAAGCGTTTGAAGATCATCATATGTGTCCCGCCTTTATACTTTGTTGACGTTTTGAAGGCTTACCCAAGTTTTGCCCTTGAAATGGCCCCGCGAAAAGGGGGAAATTCGATCTGTTTGTAAATCGGGACAGAATTGGCACGGTTCGCATCACTCGGTTGCGCCTTCTGCGGTGTCATTCTGGGCCGCATCCAGCAGGGTCTGGATTTGCTGGCGTGCGGTCGCTATCTGCGGGCGGGTGTCGCCGGGCCCGGCAAGTGTGACCGCGCGCTGGAACTGCGCCAGCGCATCAGCGGGGCGGTCAAGCGCGGCATAGGTCTGGCCCAGATGGTATTGTGCCAGCGGATCATCGGGCAGGCCAGCGGCGGCGGATTCCAGATAGGGCAGTGCACCGGCACTGTCGCCGCGCCGGTGCAGAATCCAGCCATAGGTGTCCTGGACGGGGGCAAAGCTGGTGTCGCTGAACCGTCGCGCGACGGTCCAGGCACGTTCCAGGCTTTCGGCGTCGTCGCGGTAGGTTGACAGCAGGCTGGCCAGGTTGTTGGCGATCACCAGCGCGCCGGAATTCTGCGCATAAAGGTCTTCGTAGATCGCGATGGCGCCGTCGATATCGCCGTCCTCTTCCAGAAACGATGCCTTTGCCCACAGCAATGATGGTACATCCGGCAACTGCGCCAAAGCTTCGTCGATCACCGCCTTGGCCGCATCGCGGTCGCCCTTGCGCTGTGCCAGTTGACTAAGTTCCAGCCAGACCGGCGTGCGGCCCGGATCGGTCGCAAGCAGCGCGCGGAATGTGGCCTCTGCGGCCTCAAGATCGCCCGCCAGCGCCTGTGTGGTGGCCGCCATGAAGCGCAGATCGTCATTTTCAGGGTTTGCCGCGGTCATATCCAAGGCCTGCGCCAGCGCACCTTCGATATCGCCGCTGCTGATCCGGGCGCGGACAAGTGCGATGCGAGCGGTCTGATCGGCATCGGACCGGTTTGCCAGTTCCTCAAGATATGCCAAGGCGTCGTCCCGGCCACTTTGGCGGTTGATCCGCTCTGCTTCGATGCCGTTGGCGGCGGCGTCAGCGGCGGTGGTTTCCAGCCGGCGCAGCGTGGCGACGACCTGCTGGGTACGCGGGAAATCCTCCATTTCCAGATAAAGCCGCCCCAGAGCAAGCAACAGATCGGGGTTTTCGGCATTTAGCCGTAGGGATGAGATCAGGATATCCTCGGCGGGCAGATAGCTTTCGTCATTGATCAGCATCTGCGCATAGCGGATAGATTCTGCAGGCGCATTGCCCGATGCATCGACCGCGAGTGCGCGGAAATCGCGCGCCAGTTGCGGCCGACCGCTGCGAATATAGGCATCGGCCATCAGTGTCATCGCTTGCGCATCGTCGGGGCTGCTGTCCAGGGCGGTACGCAGGGCCGCGATGGCCTCTTCGGTCCGGTCGTCCGCGGTCAGCCAGCCCGCACGCAGTTTCAGCGCCTCGGCGTTTGTCGCATCCTCGGCTAGCACCTGTTCGATCCGCGCCCGTGCGCCCACTTCGTTGCCTGTGGCCACAAGCATCCGCGCCAATGTCACCCGCGCGGTCTGCACCTGGGGTGACGTGGCGTGGGCGTCAATCGCGGTTTCCAGCGTGGCGATTGCTGCGCTGCCCGCGCCTCTTGCGAAATCTAGACCTGCATCAATGATCAGGAACGGCAGCGGATCGGCGACCGTGGCGACGGTGGCGCTGATTTCTTCCTTTGCTGCGGCGATGGTGCGGTATTCGGCCAGAAACCTGATCAGATCCCCCTTGGCGGTGGGATCGTCAGCAGGAGCATCCGCAACCAGATCGCGCAGAAATGTTTCGGCTGCGTCCAGTTCGTCGCGCGCCAGATAAAACCGCAACAGCGTGGCCTTGTGCACAGTGTCATCTGGAAATTGCGTGATCATCACGCGCAACTGTTGTTCCAGACCGTCCATATCGCCAAGTTCAGCCAGGATGTTCAGCCGCTGCTGGTGATACAGGATATTGTCGGGCGCGCGCTGCAGCATCAGGTCGATCTCGGTCATCGCGCCGCGCAGGTCGCCGCCGCGCAGAAGATCATCGATCACGACGCTGCGCAGGACCATGTTGTCAGGTTGGTCTGTCAGAAGGGTTCGGGCGGCGTCCGCTGCATCGCGCCGGGCGGTGACATCATTTGCCAGCACGGCGGCGCGATACGCACGTGCGGTGCTGAGTGGGACAACGCGCGGGTCATCGGGTGCGAGTTCTGCCGCTTGTGCTCCATGGCGTTCCAGTTCTTCCCAGTTGGTGGCGGCAAAAGCGATCTGGGCCAGCGCGACGCGCGCATCCAGATCGTCAGGGTATTGTTCAGCGAGGCGGAGATACTGACTATAGGCGTGCTGACGGTTGCCACGTTCGTCCAGCAG
>NZ_JAWOAN010000024.1:0-8784 GCF_046498525.1 Yoonia sp. | reverse complement strand
GTCATACCTGAGCTTTCAGAGAATACAAAAGACGTTCAGATTATCACACCTGACCAGATAGAGGCGGCCACTGGGGCGCCGGGTGGCCATTGGCACCACGCCGAGATGTCGATTGATCAAGTTCTCACCTTGCGTCCTGCGGCTGGACTGGCGGGCTATCAGATGGGTCCACAAGGGCTCTTCATTTGTGGTGCCTCTTCCCACCCGGGCGGTGACGTTATGCGGCTGGCGGGGCGCAATGCTGCACTTGCGGTGCTGGAGCAGACGCGATGAGCATCTTCACCGATCCGAAACTTGGCCTGATCCCGGGTCCCGTACATGACCAGCTGGCCGCACAAAGCCGCGCAATGGGGTAGTATGACTGGGTTGGATATGCGGCACCGTCAGTGCTCGACACGGTGGAGTTCGAGTATTTCGCCCTGCGCAATCAGGCCGCCCTGTTTGAGATCTCTCCCATACATAAATACCGCATTACGGGCCCGCATGCGGCTGCAATGCTGAACCGATTGGTGACCCGCGATGTGACGACAATCCGCGAAGGTCGCGTTGGTTATGCCGCTTGGTGTGACGAAGAGGGTATGGTCATCGACGATGGTACATTGTTCCGGCTGGCTCCCGACGACTGGCGGCTTTGTTGTCAGGAACCCATGCTAACATGGCTCTTGGATGCGGCATTGGGCTTTGACGTTACCGTGACGAATGAGAGCGAGACTGTTGCCGGGCTCGCGCTTCAGGGCCCGACGTCCTTTGGTATTCTGGAGGCTGCCGGCTGGGATATCGCCCGCTTCAAGCCATTCGACCTGTGTGAAGTGGAACCCTGTCTGATGATTTCGCGCACGGGCTTTACAGGTGATCTGGGATACGAGCTTTGGTGCGACTGACCCAAGGCCCCTGCCCTGTGGGATCGCCTCTGGAAGGCCGGTGCCGACCAAGGACTGCGCGCCATCGGTTATGAGGCCGTCAACATCGCACGGATCGAGGCAGGTTTTCTGACTGCAGGCGTCGACTTTTCAGCCTGTGCACAAAACCGAACGGCTACATCGTGGCAGCACGCCGTTTGAGATTGGATTGGGGCGAATGGTCGATTTCGAAAGCGGCCATTTCAACTGTCGCCGCGCACTGCTCAAATCGCATAAAACGCCGCGCAGTCTGCTGATGCGCTTGGATGTCGGGTCATCCAAACCCGCGCAAGGATCGCTGATCTATACACGCCTCAAACGCGAAGTGGGTCATGCGACGTCTGCGGTTTGGTCCCCCATCGCCAAGCGCAGCATTGCCTTGGCACGTGTCAAAATGCCTTGGGCCGCCAAGCGTCCGACACACCTCCGGGCCGAGATTTACACAATGCAAGAGGGAAAGTGGGACACCCGCATGGCCAGCCTGACACCTGTAAAATCGGCATTTTTCGCCCCACCCCGCGCCACGCCACCGGGCCGCATCTGATGGAGACCGCCTCATGACAGTTCTGACCAACACGCCCACCGACAGCGACCTAACCGCTTGGGACCGCGACCACCACCTGCACCCTTGGGCGGGGGTCGAAGGGTTCGGAACGGATGAATAGATGCGCGTCAACACAGCCGATGGCATCTATCTGTGGGACGCCAAAGGTAAGCGCTACATCGATGGGCCGGGCGGGATGTGGTGTATGCAGATCGGCTTTGGGCGGCAGGAGATGGCAGATGCCATTGCAGCCCAAGTCATGCAGATGCCCTATGCTTCGCCGTGGTCATTAACTCCGAACCCGCTGCCGTTCTGGCACAGATGATCGCTGAGCGTGCGCCCGGTGATCTGAATGCAGTGCATTTCACAACGGGTGGTTCAACTGCGGTGGATACCGCGCTGCGGACGGCAATGTTCATGAACAAACGTTTGGGGCGGCCGGACAAGAAGATCATCATTGCACGCGAAAAGGGGTATCACGGATCGACCTTTCTTGCAGCGACAGTAACCGGCAAAGAGCGGTTTGAAACGCAGTTCGAGAAGGTTGATGATCTTGTGCGCTTCCTCCCAGATGTGAATCCCTACCACCGCCCCAATGGCATGAGCATGGATGCTTGGTGCGACGCCTCGGACGCAGACCTCGAAAATCTGATCGCTCAGGTGGGTGCCGACCGCATTGCCGCTTTCATCGCAGAGCCCATCTTGTGTTCCGGCGGTGTCATCGTGCCGCCACCTGGTTACCACAAGCGCACGCGGTACATCTGCCGCACGCATGATATCCTCTATATATCGGACGAAGTCGTGACTGGTTTCGGCAGATTGGGTCACTGGTTCGCCTCTGAAGCGGTGTACGATATCGTACCGGACATGATCACCTGCGCCAAAGGGCTGACCTCAGGCTATCTTGCGCTTGGGGCCTGCATCATTTCAGATGCGGTGATGGCGCGCATTGCCGATGCCAAAGGCGATGATGTGTTCTATAATGGTTATACCTACTCCGGACATCCGGTGGCTTGCGCGGCAGCGATCAAGAACAAGTTTGATATCGTCGGTGATGTGCGCGGCGAAGGTCTGTCGGGCTGCATCGAATGTCGACCGGAACTTACAAAAGAAACCTAGGACGCACACCTGAAGTTCGGCCAGAAACTCGATGATGCCTGCGAGGAAATGGGGCTGCTGCTCAGGCCTTTCGGGAACATGGCTGTCTTTTCGCCGCCTCTGATCATCAACGAAAGCCAGATCGACGAGATGTTCGACATCATCGAGGCCGGACTGGAAAAACTGAGTGCGGAATACAATGGCTGATATCGCAAGACTGAAATTAGAGGACCGCTTAGGCGTCATCGCCTATTGGACGTTCAGGGTTTTTGGCCGCGAATATGATGCGGGCAATGTTCGCCCGACTGTAGCACCGGCTGCATCGCGGTCCAAATCGCGATCTGTTGGGTAATGAATTCCGCGCCAGGCCGCGCCTCCTACTTGGCGCGGTTGGGTCCGCCGAATTCAGCCAACTCCGCCGCCGACACTTCGGCATACCATGGGTTACGGTTCACAAGGTCCACATCAATGAAACCCGCGCCTTCCATGGCGGCGCGGTATTTGGCAGGTGAGGCCATTTCAAATTCGAGATCTTCCATCTTCACATAGTGTTCCATCTCGGGCGACATCTGCCCATCGTGGTTTGTCAGCCAGTCAGAGGACGCAAAGCGCCCGCCTGGTATCAGCACGCGAAACACCTCAGCGGCTATCGCCGCCTTGTCGGTTATGTGGATGATGGAATCCTTCGAAAATACGACATCAAAAGTTTCATCCGCGAACGGCATCGGTCCCGGTTCCACTTGCACAATGTCGATCTTATCAGACAAACCAGCGGCGCGCGCACGTGCACGCGCGATCTTGCAAACGGGCGCCTCGACATCAATGCCCGTCACTTTCGATGCGCCAAAGTCGCGCGCCAGCAAGACCGCAATCGCGCCAGAACCACAGCCGATATCCAGCTAATGCTTTCCCCCGAGGTCCACACCTTCGATCACGCGGGCCACCTCATCGGGACCACCCGGTAACAAAAACCCTTCGCCCCAAAGCTCTTCGAGAAAATCAATGTGGCGTTTGTCGTAAAGGATTTCGTCGGACATCTTCGCCCCCTTTTGGCCAGACTGTCCGATATTGAAGCGAATGCCCCCTTTGTTGACAAGCCTTTTCATGAAGCAAGCAGCCTGCTTTCAAAACTCCATTGAATCGCCATTCAGTCGGTGGACAGCCTATCTGTTCCTTGCTAAGCGAAGATTGTCCCTTCAGGTAAAAGGATTTCGTCCAATGGCAGCGCCCCTTCCCAACCATGCACAAACCGTCATTATCGGCGGTGGTTCTATCGGGGCGAACACAGCCTATCACCTGACAAAACTCGGGCACCGTGACGTGGTTGTTCTGGAACAAGGGCAACTGACCTCAGGCACCACATGGCATGCGGCAGGGCTGATTGTGGCCGGCTTGCTGAAGTCCGAGGCAGAATGCGCGATCTACACCCACGGGCGCGACCTTTATGCCAACTTGGAAAAAGAAACCGGTTTACCCACCGGCTTTCGCGATGTCGGTTATTTGCAGATCGCCACAAACCAAGAACGCCTCCACGAGATGCGCCGCACAGCGGCCTTCATGCGCCGGTTCGGGATCAATAATCACGAGGTGTCCGTCAAAGAGGCGCAAGACATGTTTCCGATTGGCGATCTGTCCGACGTGGTCGGCGCATTCCTGATCCCGGAGGACGGGCGCGCCAACCCCGTGGACGTCACCATGTCGCTGGCCAAGGGTGCGCGCAACGGCGGTGCACGGTTCTTTGAGAATACGCGCGTCGTTGAAATACTTGCCAAAAACGGAACAGCAACCGGCGTGCGGACCGCAGACGGCCACACGATCACATCGGAAAACGTGGTCATCTGCGGCGGCATGTGGTCTCGCCAACTGGGTGCCGCGCATGGCGTCAACCTGCCCCTGCAAGCGGCAGAGCATTATTACCTGATCACAGAAACGATCCCTGATCTGCCCCGCAATCTGCCGGTTCTGGAAGACCCTTCAACCTACACTTACTACCGTGAGGAAGTCGGCGGCTTGATGCTGGGCCTGTTCGAGCCCGGTGCCGCCGCATGGAAACTTGATGGCGTGCCGGAGACATGGGAATTCGGCGAGATCGAGCCTGATTGGGAACGCGTTGGTCCCGATCTTGAAAAAGCCTACTCGCGGGTGCCGGACACGATGAACTATGGTGTGAAAAAGCTCTTCTGCGGCCCCGAAAGCTTTACACCAGATCTGGCACCCCTCGTCGGCCCGACGCCTGAGTTGCGCAATCTTTGGGTTGCCTGCGGGATGAATTCGCTTGGTATTCTGAATGGTGCCGGGACTGGGATGGTTTTGGCCCATTGGATTGTCGACGGGCTACCCCCACTCGATGTGACCGGCATCAACGTGAACCGCTTCTCGCGCGAATTCGCAACGCCAGCCTTCCGGCGCGACCGCACGCCAGAGCTTCTGGGCAAACTTTTTGGACAGCATTTCCATAACGAGGGTTTCAAGACAGCCAGAGACGTCAAGCGCAGCGTGCTCTATGACCGGCTCAAAGCGGCGGGGGCCCATTTTAGCGAAGGGAACGGCTGGGAACAGCCCGACTGGTTCGCCCCGACACCGGAACAGGCAAAGGTCGAAACCTATTCTTGGTATCGCCAGAACTGGTTCGATTGGCACGCCCAAGAACATCGCGCGGCACGCGAAGATGTAATCGTGATGGATATGACCTTAATGGCCTGTTTCAATGTCGAAGGCCCGGATGCCTTGGCGTTGATGTCACGCCTGTCATGCAACGACGTCGATGTGGCGGTGGGCCGGGTCGTTTATACGGCATGGGTCAACGCAAGCGGCGGGTTCGAGGCTGACCTGACCGTGACGCGGCTGGCCCACGATAAATTCATGGTTGTCGTTGGCGAAAACTCTGCCGGGCACACTGAAATGCGGATGCGCCGGCACATTCTGGAAGACGAAGTCGTTGTCATTACGGATGTGACCGCCGGGCGTTGTCAGATCAACGTCCATGGCCCCAAATCGCGTGCCTTGCTCGAACGCATTTCAGGCGCAGATTTGTCAAATGACGGGTTCCCCTTCATGACCGCACGCGACATCGACGTCGGCTATTCTATTGCACTTGCTTACCGAGTGACCTTTATTGGCGAACTCGGCTGGGAACTGCATGTCCCCGCCACGCAAGCAGTGCAGGTTTATGATCTGATCATGCAGGCAGGCGCGGACCTCGGTATCAGGAACGCAGGCATGCAGGCATTAAATTCATTACGCCTCGAAAAGGCATATCGCGACTTTGGGATCGACATAGACAACACCGATAACCCGATCGAAGCAGGGTTGGGGTTTGCTGTAAAGCTCGACAAACCGGGCGGTTTCATAGGTCGTGACGCACTCGCCGCGATCAAGGCGCAAGGTGTTCCCAAGAACCGGATGCTGCAGTTCTTGCTCACCGATCCAGAAGCACTGATGTACGGCAACGAGATGATTTATCTGGATGGCCGCGAGGTCGGCTATATTCAGGTCGGTGGCTATGGGCACACCTTAGGCGGGGCTGTCGGCATCGGGTTCGCAGAATTGCAAGAACCGCTTACCGCAAAGATTGTAGAAACAGGCTCTTGGCAGATTGAGATTGCTGACGTGAGATATGATGCCAAGGCATCTCTCACGCCACTTTACGATCCGGCTATGGACAAGGTGAAGTGCTGATTTGAAATCAGGGCGACGGGCGGAAAAGACCACCGACATGCCTTGTATCGGTCTTCTCGACTTCGCCGCTCCTCGTGACGTCGCGCTGGCCGAATAAGCCGCGGTACTTAAGGACCGGGCGCTTCCAGTGACGACGCGCCCGTCAGCCATGCCCCTATCGGATAATGTAGCAGCCTTTTCGCGCGGGTGAAAAACCAGTTTCAATACGTACTTCCTTGGCCTATCATTCAATAATACGAATATGTAGGTGAGCTATGAAACTAACGCGCAGACAAGTCATCAAATACGGCACGGCAACAGCGGCATCCGCAATGCTGCCCAGACAGATATGGGCACAATCCACTGTGCAAGCGGGCGACGTGACGCTTGATTCACTCAGCGACGGCAACCTTGTGCTGCCCAAAAGCTTTGCCTTTGGCGACACGCCGCCTGACGGTGCCGAAGACATATTTGCAAGGTACGGGATCACCGGCGACACCATGACGCCCGATTGCAACATCACCCTTCTGCGCAACGGTAATCGCAAGATCCTGTTCGACGCAGGGTCCGGTCATGAATTCATGCCAAGCGCCGGCACATTGCTGGATGCGTTCGATGCCTTGGGCGTCGATATTTACGATGTGACGGATGTCGTCTTTACCCATGCCCACCCTGATCACCTCTGGGGTGTACGCGACGATTTCGGCGATCTGATGTTTCCCGATGCAGCCTATCATATGGGCCGGGCCGAGTGGGATTATTGGACCGATGACGACACGGTTAACACCATCGACGAAGGTCGCGTGACTTTTGCAGTCGGCGCCAAGAGCCGGCTTGAGATGCTCGCGGATCAAATTACCCTATTTGACGACGACCAGGAAATCCTGCCCGGTGTCCTGTCGCGTCTGACCCCGGGGCACACCCCCGGCCACATGGCGTTCGAAGTGCAGGTGGGCAGCGAAAGCATCATGATCGTGGGCGACAGCATCGTGAACCATCACGTAGCCTTCGAGCAGCCTGCATGGCTTTCCGGATCTGATCAGGTTCCTGAACTGGCCGCCCGGACACGCCTTGCACTGCTTGACCAACTAAGCACCACACAAACGCGCCTGATCGGGTTCCACCTGCCCGGCGGCGGGTTAGGACGCGCGGAACGCCGCGGCGACGGTTTTATCTTTGTCGGAGAAGACACATGATCCGTTTCCTTGCCCCGCTCTTCGTTCTTTGCGCAACTGCGGCACAGGCCAACGAAAACATCGCGGATCAATATCCCGGTTCCGCGCTTTACAGTGCGCCGGTGGAATTCATCCCCGGCGTCTTTAGCGCAATCGGTGCGACCGCCCCTCCAACCTATGAAAACAGCGGCCACAACAACAATCTGAGCTTCATCATCACAGGCGAAGGTGTCGTCGTCATCAATGGCGGCGGGGCCTATGTTCTGGCCAAAGCACTTCACGCGGAGATCATGGCCCGCACCGATGAACCTGTGGTTCTGGTCGTGAATGAAAACGGCCAAGGGCATGCCATGCTGGGCAACGCCTACTGGGCTGAACAAGATGTGCCGATCATCGCCCATGAAGATGCAGCCGCCGCATTCGACGTGCGCGGCTTCGGAAGTCTGGAAGCCATGCAGCAGGTCAACCGGGACAAGGCCGAAGGCACCTATCTGCAAGGTCCGACCGAAACTTTCAGCGATGAATACATCGTCGAACTGGGCAATTACCGCATCGAGGTCCGCTACCTTGGGCCGGCACACAGCCCCGGTGATGTGGTTGTCTGGCTTCCACGTCAGGAACTTGTCATTTCCGGCGATATGGCCTTTCACGAGCGGATGTTGCCGATCTTCGCCGACACCTACACCCGTGAATGGCTTGAAACATGGGATACCGAATTCGAAGCGCTGAATGCCACCTATGTGATCCCGGGGCATGGCCATCCGACCAACATGGATCAGGTGCGCCGCTATACGAAAGGGTATCTGGAGTATCTGCGCGGCAAGATCGGCGAACATATCGACAATGGGGGCGGCTTGGCTGATGCCTATTACGTCGATCAGTCGCCCTATGCGCATCTGGACACATTCGAGGAACTCGCGACCAAGAACGCAGGCCGTGTCTACGAGCAGATGGAATTCGAATAAGCTCAGGCAGCCACAAGCGCGGGGCGCTGCACGACACGATGTGTCAGCATCGCCCCGATCCACATCGCCCCCACAGCGACCCATGCCGTGATGGCAAAAATCGCGCCGCCCGACATGCCCGCACCTACGGCGCAGCCTCCGGCCAGCATACTGCTAAAGCCCATGAGCGCCGCGCCAAATAGGTAGACCTCCATCGGGGTATCAGGGCCAAAGCGCTGGATCTTGGCCTCTTTCGTGGCAAGCGCCATAGCGCCCGCACCGACAAACACACCCGGCACAAGGCCGACCCCGAATCCCAGCGGCAATTGCGTGCTGTTGACCAGCCCCATCAGCGTGTCGGTCGAAGGCCCCGTAAACGTCACGGACGAAATCGCCACCACATCAAAGGAATTCATCGCAACGGTGTAGGTCCCCAGCCAGCCCAAAGCGACCGCAAGTCCAACCCC
>NZ_JAWOAN010000184.1:0-3314 GCF_046498525.1 Yoonia sp. | reverse complement strand
CCCGGGGCGAAATGCCGTTTCACAAGCTCGGCCTTGGCGCGCAACAGCCGCACCAGCTTGTCAGCGCGCACCTTTTCCGAGGCGCCGCCATGATGGATGATCACGGCCTCTGAGGTAATGGCAGGGCGCAGACCGATCCGGCGCGCGCGCAGGCACAGATCGGCCTCTTCGCCATACATCACGAAGACCGGATCGAAACCGCCCAGCCGGTCCCAGGTCTCGCGCGCGATCAGGAAAAAGCACCCGGTCACGATATCCACCTCGCGCACGGTGTCGCGCGGCCAACTGCCATAGGCCTCGGGGTTGAAGACCGCGGAGCCCGGAAAGATTGTGGCAAGGCCCGAAGCCCGGCAGACCAGCGACCACAGCGTCTGACGCCGCCAGCACGAGGCCGGGTTGAGACGGCCATCCGCGAAGACCGTGCGCCCGCCCCAGATGCCCGCCTCGGGGCGCTGCCGGCGGAACGCCATCAACTTGTCCAATGCCCCGTCCAGAACAACGGTGTCGGGGTTCAGCAACAAAAGCCACGGTGCCCGGCAGTGCGGCACGGCCACGTGATGGGCGGCGGCAAACCCGTGATTAATGCTCTCGGCGATCAACGTCACTTGCGGGAATTGCGCCGCGATCGCCTCGGCCGACCCGTCGGTCGAGGCATTGTCGACCACCACCACCTCGAAATAGCCGCTCGTCTGCGCATAGATCGACGCAAGGCACGCCAGGGTCATATCGCGGGTGTTGTAACTGATGACGATCACCGAAACTTCAGGGGCTTGCGGTGGTTCATGGGACATGACGCATCCTGAAAACAGGGAATAAACAATGTTTCGGGCCGTGCGGCATCGCAGCACTTCGCCCTGTTCATTTCGCAATGCCCGTCAGGATGCAAGGGGGTGATCCACCGCGATGCTATCCGGGCCCTTTGGAGTGACAGGATCCTCGTTCCACCGCCTGAAGCTTTGCCATCACATCCGGCAGGACATGCGCAGCGGGATCGGGCCCCATGGACGGCTTGTTTTGCAAACGGCGCGGGTCTATGAGATCTTCAGAAGCCCGGCGAAAGAGGGATCATGACCGACACGACAGACCTCCCGCTGGTGACTTTCGCGGTCATCGCCTACAATCAGGAGCGCTTCATCCGCGAGGCCATCGACGGCGCCTTCGCGCAGACCTACGAGCCGCTCGAGATCATCCTGTCGGACGACTGCTCGCCCGACCGCACCTATGAGATCATGCAGGAAATGGCTGCGGCCTATGACGGACCGCACACGGTCGTGCTGAACCGCAACGAGCCGAACCTTGGACTGGTGCCGCATATCGACCGGGTGATGGAGCTGGTGCACGGTGCATTCATCGTGGTGAATGCCGGCGACGATATCTCGCTGCCGGAGCGGACCTCGGCCATGGTTGCGGTCTGGCACCCCGCCGCAGGAGACATCACGATGGTTCACTCCCCTGCGGAAGAAATTGACAAAACGGGTCTTTCGGTTGGTCTTCGCATGTCTCCGCAACCGGTTCTCGACTCGCCATCAGCGTACACTCTGGCCGCCGGATGTCATCACGTTCTCGGTGCGACAGTGGGTTGGGACAGGCGAGTATTCGAGACATTCGGGCCCTTGGGCAAGGGCATCGACGCGGAGGATCATGTCATCCCGTTTCGGGCCGCCCTTCTTGGTCGAATAGAGCATATCGAAACGCCATTGGTGAAGCATCGTGCCGGCGGCATTAGTGGCGTGCGCAGCGTGCATGGCCGGTCACATGATTATCTTTACGGCCTCGCGCACAAACTGCGGAAATGGCATAGTCAGGCTGATTTCCATATCCTGGAGCGGTTCCCCGACATGGATTATCCCGGCAAGGAAAAGGCCGAGGCCATTTGCCGAAAGCGCGCGGAGATGCTGCGATTTGCAGTCGATCTGGCGGAAAGCCCACGGGCGCATCGATGGGTGATGCTGCCCCGGGGGATGCGTCTGGCACAGCGTCACAAAAGCACCCTGCCGCTCAAGGACTGGGCCCGATACATCCTTGATCGCCTTTATATGCGTTATGCCGACTGGAATATGGCACGAAACAGAATCCAACCGGCACGGGTAAGCCAATAAGGGAATTCCACGAATGACATCTGATTTCACGGTCTCGGCCATCATCCCGACCTATAATCGTGCCCATTGCGTGGGCGAGGCGATCGACAGCGTATTGGCGCAGGATCCACCCGCCGACGAGGTCATCGTGATCAACGACGGCTCCACCGATAGCACGCCGGAGATTCTGGCCGGCTATGGCAACCGGATCACCGTGATCCACCAGAAAAACGCGGGATCAGGGGCGGCTCGAACGGCTGGCCTGCATCATGCGCGGTGCGACTGGATCACCTTTCTCGATTCCGACGATCTTTGGTATCCGAGACGTCTCGATTTGCTGCACCATGATCTGGCGAAGGAGGAAAATCGGGATGTCGTGATGCATTTCGCGGATCATCGGATGACGGGCGCAGGATATGATCATGGGTTCTTTGATTTGCGCAACATACACGTACCGGAAGGTGGTACCGTGAGGGTGAATGACGCACTGCCCCATGCCTTAGCCGGTCTGCACCTCAACTCTCTGGCCGTTCGCGCAGATATGGCTAAAAAGACCAAAGGATTTCCAAAGGAACTGACGATCCAGCAGGACGGATATTTCTTCTGTGCCGTGGCATTGCTTGGACCAGCACTTTTTTCAAGAACGACCGTTGCCGAAGTCAGGCGGATTCCCGGAGACACCACAGCAAATGTCGAACTGAACAGGAAAGATCCTCTCAAAGCGCGGCAAATCACCCAACTTCGTCTCGATCTGGTGGCTGATCTGCCAATGTCTTCAGAGCAGAGGAAATTTGTGCAGCGGCATGCCATTGGGCATCTTTTCAATCTTGCTCATGCCGAATTCAAAGCGGGGAAAGGCACCCCCCGTCGACACCTTCTGCGCATGGCACGAAACCATCCCAAGCCACTCATTGGTTGGCTCAAAGCGCTACCGCCTCTCATGCTTGGCAAAGCTGGGTATCGCCTTGTGCCGCAAAAAAAACCAAGCTTCACCAGAGTCGCTTCAAACAATCAATGATATCCTGCTGCGCGACTGGTATTGTTTGTGGCCAAGGTCATTCATAACCCAGAGTTCTCGCGATTTGTTGTGGATCCGGTCGTGGTCCGCGAGACGCAAGGCGGATCCGTTTCATGCGTTTGGGTTTGAGCCTGAACATGCGCATGTCCTGCAGGCGCAAATACCATCCCGACCGCGTGATCCGGGTGACGGGCGTGACGATCGGCAGCCGCGCATGC
>NZ_JAWOAN010000086.1:0-6251 GCF_046498525.1 Yoonia sp. | reverse complement strand
GCCATCTATAGCGATGAGACAGCAGGCAAGACCAAGCTCGTCGTTCAATCCGACACCCCCGATCAGGCTTTTGCCGGTTTGGAGAACGCGCTTGGCAAGATGCTTGGCGCCGAGGTCCGCATGGAGGTGAAAGACACCCACGCGGTTCTGGGTATTCCCGCAGGCACGACCGCGCAGGTGCAGTCTGCGTTAAGTGATATCAGTCCCACACTTCGTGTCATGAGCCGTGGAGATACCTTGGAAATCTACAAGGAGGTCGGGCTGCCCAAGGATGTCGCCGCCCGCTTTGATTTGGCCAAGATGTCCGGCACACATGGCATAGGGCATACGCGCATGGCCACAGAATCTGCCGTGACGACCATGGGGGCGCATCCGTTCAACACCGGCAATGACCAGTGCCTCGTGCACAACGGATCGCTCTCCAATCATAATTCCTTGCGCCGCAAGCTGCGCCGTGAAGGTATCCATATTGAAACGGAAAATGATACCGAAGTGGGTGCGGCCTATCTGACTTGGCGTATGCAGCAAGGTGCCACTCTGGGCGAGGCTTTGCAAAGCGGACTTGATGATCTGGATGGCTTTTTTACGTTCGTGGTCGGCACGAAAGACGGGTTTGGCGTTGTACGCGATCCAATCGCCTGCAAGCCGGCGGTCATGGCCGAGACGGATGAATATGTCGCTTTCGGCTCCGAATACCGGGCTCTCGTCAACTTGCCCAACATCGAAAATGCCCGCGTCTGGGAGCCAGAGCCTGCAACGGTATATTTTTGGAGCCATGACAACCAACCCCACAGTGAGAAGGCCGCCTAATTGCAAACGATTGATCTTGAAGAAACCGGTTTGCGCGGATTGAATCAGACGCTGCAAGCACAGAGTGAGCAGTCCAATCAAACAACCTGGATGATCGAAAATCCGAAAGGCGCCCATGCGATCGCCTGCGGGCTGGATTCGCCGATCGAAGTAACCGTCAACGGTTCAACCGGTTATTACTGCGCTGGTATGAACAAACAGGCGACAATAAACATCACAGGCTCTGCAGGCCCCGGCGTCGCTGAGAACATGATGAGCGGGACAGTGATCATCGCGGGCGATGCCAGCCAATATGCAGGTGCCACCGGTCATGGCGGTTTGCTGGTGATCAAGGGCAACGCTTCCAGCCGCTGCGGTATTTCGATGAAAGGGATCGATATCGTCGTCCATGGCAATGTCGGACACATGTCGGCCTTCATGGCGCAGTCGGGCAACCTCGTGGTCTGCGGTGACGCGGGCGAGGCGCTTGGCGACAGTCTTTATGAGGCGCGGCTTTTTGTGCGCGGTTCTGTCAAGTCGCTGGGCGCGGACTGCATCGAAAAAGAGATGCGGCCCGAACACATCGAGATTCTGGCCGAACTGCTCGAAAGAGGGCAGGCCGACGCAAAGCCATCGGAATTCAAGCGATATGGGTCGGCCCGCCAGCTTTATAATTTCAGCATAGATAACGCATACTAGGAGGCGTGCATGAAAGATGACCCATCCGGCGCGCCGCGCACTGTCCCAATCCAGTCGGCGACATTTACAAATTCCGTTAACGCCGAAATCCGGCGGGCCGCAGCCACTGGTATTTATGATATCCGTGGTGGTGGCGCGAAGCGGAAGCTGCCGCATTTCGACGATTTGCTATTTCTCGGTGCCTCCATGTCGCGTTACCCGCTCGAAGGGTACCGCGAGAAGTGCGAGACAAACGTAACCCTTGGCACACGTTTCGCCGAGCGACCCATAGAACTTGATATCCCCATTACCATCGCCGGCATGTCGTTTGGTGCGCTGTCTGGTGGTGCCAAGGAAGCCTTGGGGCGTGGGGCGACTTTGGCCGGCACGTCAACCACCACCGGTGACGGTGGTATGACGGATGAAGAGCGCGGCCATTCTGACAAGCTGGTTTATCAGTACCTCCCGTCCCGCTATGGCATGAACCCCGATGATCTGCGCCGGGCCGATGCGATTGAAATTGTCGTCGGACAAGGCGCGAAGCCCGGTGGTGGCGGGATGCTCTTGGGGCAAAAGATCAGCGATCGGGTGGCCGAGATGCGCAATCTGCCCAAAGGGATCGACCAGAGATCAGCGTGCCGTCACCCGGATTGGACGGGGCCGGATGATCTTGAGATCAAGATACTCGAACTGCGCGAGATTACTGGATGGAAAGTCCCGATCTACATCAAGATCGGTGGCGCACGTCCCTACTTTGACACCACTTTGGCTGTAAAGGCGGGTGCAGATGTCGTGGTGCTTGACGGGATGCAGGGCGGCACGGCTGCCACGCAGGATGTGTTCATCGAACATGTGGGCCAACCGATCCTTGCTTGTATCCGCGAAGCAGTGCGCGCATTGCAAGACCTTGGGGTGCACCGCGAGGTGCAACTGATCGTGTCCGGCGGAATACGGAGCGGCGCGGACGTCGCCAAATGTATGGCCCTTGGTGCAGACGCGACAGCGATCGGGACCGCGGCTCTCATTGCGCTGGGTGATAACGATCCCAAATGGGAGGCTGAATATAACGCGCTGGGCACCACCGCAGGTGCCTATGACGATTGGCATGAAGGCCGAGATCCCGCAGGCATCACGACACAGGACCCCGAATTGATGAAGCGGTTCAACCCGGTCGAGGGTGGGCGACGGCTGAACAACTATCTGAAGGTGATGGCTCTGGAAGCACAGACCATCGCGCGGGCTTGCGGCAAGAGCCATGTGCACAATCTGGAGCCGGAAGATCTTTGCGCGGTCACACTGGAGGCCGCTGCCATGGCCAAAATTCCGCTGGCCGGGACCGACTGGTACCCCGGCAAACCGGGCACAACCTATTAATCCAAAAAAGGGCGCCACCGTTCACGGGAGGCGCCCGTTTCTTTCGATCACAGGGAAATGACATGACAACAGATCTTGCCGAATTTGCAGCTGACAATGACGTCAAATATTTCATGATCAGTTTCACCGACTTGTTCGGTGGGCAAAGAGCGAAACTGGTCCCCGCGCAAGCCATTGCCGACATGCAGGCAGATGGGGCAGGGTTTGCGGGTTTCGCCACTTGGCTGGATATGACGCCTGCACATCCCGATATGTTGGCGATGCCTGATCCGTCGTCTGTCATTCAACTTCCCTGGAAGCCGGAAGTCGCATGGGTGGCGGCCAATTGTGTCATGGAGGGCGAGGATGTCGCGCAGGCCCCGCGCAATGTATTGCGCAAACTGGTCGATGAAGCCGCAGCCGAGGGTCTGCGCGTCAAAACGGGGATCGAAGCCGAGTATTTCCTGCTGACCCCCGATGGCAGCCAGATTTCGGATGAATACGACACCGCCGAGAAGCCCTGCTATGACCAGCAGGCCGTCATGCGCCGTTATGATGTGGTGCGCGAAATCTGCGACTACATGCTGGAACTGGGCTGGGGTCCTTACCAAAACGACCATGAAGACGCGAATGGTCAGTTCGAGATGAATTGGGAATTTGACGACGCGCTCAAGACCGCTGATAAACACTCCTTCTTCAAG
This sequence comes from Yoonia sp., assembly GCF_046498525.1. GTDB lineage: Bacteria > Pseudomonadota > Alphaproteobacteria > Rhodobacterales > Rhodobacteraceae > Yoonia. Next base: position 2,730 of record NZ_JAWOAN010000086.1, on the reverse strand, counting down.
TTCATGACGAAATCGGTCGCTGAAAAGCATGGCTTCCGCGCCACCTTCATGCCCAAGCCCATCGAGGGGCTGACCGGCAACGGATGTCATGCGCATATCTCTGTCTGGGATATCGACGGCAAGACAAATGTCTTTGCCATGGAGCCGGACAACAGCAGCCAGACAGCGGAATTGGGGTTGTCCGAGCAAGGGCGGCAATTCCTTGGTGGGATCATGAAGCACGCCAGCGCATTGGCGGCGATCACCAATCCTACGGTCAATAGCTACAAGCGCATAAACGCACCCCGCACCATATCGGGTGCCACTTGGGCCCCTAACACCGTAACCTGGACAGGCAACAACCGCACCCATATGGTGCGTGTCCCCGGACCCGGTCGTTTTGAATTGCGTCTGCCTGATGGTGCGGCAAACCCCTACCTTTTACAGGCCGTGATCATTGCGGCGGGGCTTTCGGGAATCCGCTCCAAGGCGGACCCCGGCAAGCGCTATGACATTGATATGTATGCCGAAGGCCACAAGGTGCGCGGCGCGCCCAAGCTACCGCTCAACATGCTCGATGCCCTGCGCGCATACGACAACGACAAGGGCCTGAAAGACGCAATGGGCGCGGAATTTTCAAAATCCTATGTGAAGATGAAGATGCAGGAATGGCATTCCTATGTCAGCCACTTCAGTCAGTGGGAAAAGGACAATACGCTGGACGTTTGATCCAACGGACACCTGCTGCTTGATCGCTATTCGGCGGTGTCCAAACGTGTCTTTGATCCGCTGGCAACCTCGTCCAACATCCGGATCACGACAGCGCCGCGCTTTCTGCCACTATCGACGTAGCGGTGCGCCTCGATCATTTGCCCGAATGGATATTCACGATCAATCACAGGCATCAACGCAGCCGAGGCTGCCATTGCGACGACGTCCTGCAGAATTTCGCGCAACTCGTGTGCAACGCCTGAAATCAGTGATTTGCCGGCAAGGCGCGCCTTCAGCGGTCCCAGCAGCATATCGCTCGCCTTCCCGCTGATCAGTAACATATGCCCGCCGTGGCGCAGGACTTTACTGCAGCGCCGCCAAGGGGCTGTGCCGACCGTATCGACAACGACGTCATAGGTGCGCCCCCGCGATGCGAAATCGGTCGTGTGGTAATCGATAGTTTCCTGCACCCCGAGTTGACGCAGAAATGCCCGGTTCCGCTGTGAACAGACCGCTGTCACCTGCGCCCCCGCAAGCAGTGCGATTTGCACACAAGTAAGGCCGACTGAACCGTTCGCGCCATTGATCGGAATGTGTTCTCCTGACTGAACCCGCCCCCTGTTCACCAGATAATCATAGGCAGTTGCCGCCCCGAAGAGCAGTGCGGCAGCCTGTGCAAAGCTCAGGTTTGCCGGCTTGTGCAATATCTTGCCGTTGCTCAGCATAGAGATGTACTGCGCATGTGCACCAAGAGCAGCCCCTGGAAACCCGAGAACCTGATCACCTGCCTTGAACTGACTGTCCCCTGCGCCGACCGCTGCAATTGTGCCTGCAAATTCCGTGCCCCGCACCGGTTTACGCGGTCCGAAAAAACCAATGGCTGGCCGACCCATCCAGCCAATCCCGGGAGGCATTGTCAGGCTTCTCAGAGGCCAATCCGCAGAACAGACCGTCGCTGCATGTATTCGCACCAGAACATCGGTTTCACCGGGTTTCGGACAGGGCAGGGTGACCTGCCTGAGAACCTCTGGCGGGCCATAGCGTTTATAGACGTAAGCCTTCATCCTGCAGCAGGGCGCCGACTGGCAAGACCGTCAGAAAGCGCGGCAGTTTCTACCGTTGATATCTGAAAGTGATTATCCCGACATGCACGCTGGCGCGGGCGAGGTCGTAGATCGTCGGTATGACGGTCAGACAGACTTCGATTTGGGTTTGAATCTGGTGCTTGAGGGATTGGAGCGATGGAGTTGAGGGTTTTCGTTTTTCAAACTACGTACGTGATGTGGTCGTCTTTTCCACAGTAGACAGTCACAAGTGCCGGTCATCTTTAATTATGGATTTTCTCGCTGACTGATCCATTCTATGAATGGGGATGACCTTTGATCAGATAAAGACGTTCTTGTGGGTAGCGCGGCTGGGCGGCTTCCGAAAGGCGGCAGAGCGGCTCAATCTTTCGCAGCCTGCAGTTTCGACGCGTATCGCAAATCTGGAACAGGAACTTCGTGTTCCCTTGTTCGAGCGCGGCTTGGGTGAACCTGTTTTGACGAAACATGGCGCCCTGTTGTTGTCTTATGCCGAGCAGTTGCTGTTCGTCGAAGAGGAAATCAAGCAACGCGTCGCAAATCCTTCCGAGACTGTGGGCCTTTTTCGCATCGGTGCATCCGAGACAATTGCCCAAGCATGGCTTCCTGATTTCCTGAAAGCCTTCAGTGAACAGTATCCGAGGGTGAATGTCGATCTGACGGTGGATATCTCGCTCAATCTGAGGGCGCATCTGCTGGAAAGAAAACTGGACCTTGCGCTGTTGATGGGCCCGGTTTCGGAGTTCTCGACACATAACGTCGACTTGCCACCGTTCGACCTGCATTGGTATCGCGCAACGTCGAATCCGCAAGAAGACCTTAGCAAAATCCCCGTCATATCGTATTCTACCCAGACGCGACCGTACCGGGAATTGATGTCAGAGTTATCCCGCCGGATCGGGCCGAAACTGCGGCTTTATGCATCGGCTTCCTTGTCGGCGAGCCTCAAGATGATTGC
>NZ_JAWOAN010000075.1:0-2810 GCF_046498525.1 Yoonia sp. | reverse complement strand
ATCTCGGCGAGCTCTTCGAGCGGGATGATGCCGTCGGTGCTGTAGCTGAGAACGAGGTACCGGGCGTCTATCGAGTCGAGGAGCGTGCGCATCGCCTTGGCCGCATCTCGTCGCGAGCAGAAGGCCGAACGGGTCGCCACCCAGTCCGGTCTGATCCCCGCCTTGCTCAGCAGCATGCCGTCGGAGTCGCGGCTCGAATCGACATCGGGCTTGTCCCAGAGGAGGATCGTGTTGAGCATGAAGTAGTTGCTCCCGTACTGGTGGCCGGCATACGGCGGATCGACATAGCAGACGTCGCCGCTCGCCGTCGAGAGAAACCGGGTCGCGTCCGTACACCGTGCCTCCCCGCGGGGGCCGTCGGTCAGCTGCGGCGGCTGGAGCTGCATGGGCCGAAGGATTCGCCCCCCGCCGCCTACGAGGCCAATATCATCGGTGGCCCGAACGCCTTTGTCATGCCCGCCCAATCAGGGCCCGAGTTCACAGACGCCGTGCGCCGCAAGCTGATCCTCGAGATCGCGGGAACGACGCCAGAGACGCAATTCGCCTCAGTCCTGCTGGATACTCTCAAGGTAGGCGAGTAGGTCCACAATCGGCTGCGAGGTCATGATCGGCTGGCCGGTTTCGGCCTTGATGGCAACATCCGAGCCCTCAAAGAAATCCCCGTAAACCGGCATCATGCTGCCATGACTGACCAGCGGATCGCGCCCGTCGATCCGCATCACTACGCGGGTCGTCGGGAATACCCCTTCGTTGCGCGCAGCAAGGGTTGTCAGGTCCGCAGGTGCCACCACCAAGGACGGCGACATCGGCCCGTTGCCGCGTGCCGAATTGCCGTGGCAGGTAGCGCAATAGAACCCGAAAAGAGCCTCGCCCTGCGCCGCGTCCTGTGCCGCTGCGGGTGTCGCAAGGCCCAAGACCATTATCAAAGGAATTAGTCGCATCACGTCCCCTTTCACTCTCTCGTCTTTAAGATAATGAGACCGGAAATCAGGCGCGTTGATGCAAATCAAGCCCTCAGCGCAGGATCAGGTTTCCAAGCGCCGCACGGATCACGCTGTCGGTATCATCGCTGTCGCCAGAAACAGCCAAACCCACCAGCGCACCCTTTTCGCCACCAAAGGCACGGGCATAATCTGCTTCCAGATCAACGCTTTCACTGAAAGATCCGGTCCCCGCCTGCCGCAAGGCTATCGTCACACCCTGCCCTTGTGGCCCATAAGGCGACGGGATCACTTCGCCCCGCGCATGGTTACCGCCCCACGCGTATTGGATGATGCGCACATCATCGTTACCCAGAAGGCTGCGGATATTTGCCCCCTCAAGATCGGGCGCAATGCTTTCCGGAACAAATACAAAATAAAGCGAAATATTGCGGTCGTCACCGCCTTTCCGGCCAAGGTCGGTCGCGGGAACCGATTGTGCGACAGTCCAGTTCCACGATGCCCCGCTTGTTGCCCAGTCTTCACGGTCCACACGGCTCCACGCGATCGAGACCGACCCTTCGGAAACAAGCCCGAGGTTTTCCCCGAAAGTGTAGTCGTTGGAGCTGAAGAGCGACAAACGCTGTTCCTGCCAGCCATTATTGAAACTGACCTCCCCTGCACTCGCGCTGACGGCGGCGCAGGTGGCAAAAACGGCGGAAAGCAAAAGTCGCATTATCAGAACATTCTCAATCGGTGTTTGATCAAAGACCTACCGCAAGAATGCTGTCCGGAAAGCCCCGAATGCCCGATGTCACGCGAATGTCAGTTCAGGTTACTGCTGGATACTTTGCAGGTATTCGGTCAGCACCAGCAATTTCATCGGCACAGGCGTGCCTAGCCCCTCGTTTTCGACGATCACCGTCTCGCCCAGATCGCCCGCACCGAATTCCGGCATCGCCGCGCTGAAGTGCTGCCCCCGGTCAAGCCCGTCAATCGTGCTCATCACCTGATCGGTCGGGAAGACACCGCCATTGCGGGCCGCTATCATCGTCAGATCCGGCGGCGCCGTCGCAAGACCGCGCGCCAACGGCCCATCGCCTTTACCGCTCGGGCCGTGACAGCTTGCACAGTTTTCCATATAGGCAGTGCGCCCATCGATGGGTTCTTCAACACAGGCCGCCAAGCCTAATGCCGCAATGATCATGAAATAACGCATTCTGCTGTGCCTCCGCCGGTTTTGGATAGGCTACCAAAGGAATGTCATTCAGGCTATGACAGAATTCTCTGAGCGCGCAGTTTGCCGCGTCAACCGGCCAACTGCCCCACCAGTTTCCACAAGTCGTCAGGCACATCGACCTCGCTCATGATGGTGCGGTCAGCGCCGGAAATCCGCGCACCTTCCTGTTTCGCAACAGCCTCTGCCACACGCGCGAAACTGGCCCCGAACCCTGCATGATAGGTGCCGGGGTCCAACAGGATGTAGAACTGCCCCAGATCATGGGGTTTTCCCTCCGCCACCTTGAGCCCCGCCACATCCAGCGAATTGACCGATCCGGTCATGCCTGCGGCCAGCAGTTCCGCCATCAGGCCAAAGCCCCCAGCCTTTATAGCGGCCCGCACTGACCAAAGCACCTGTCAGCGCCGCCTCGGGGTTTGTCGTCGGCGCGCCGTTTTCGTCAACGGCCCAGCCAAGCGGGATGCTTTCGCCTGCAGCCTTTGTCATCGTGATCTTTCCCAAAGCCACCGCAGAAGTCGAGAAATCAAAGTGCATCACCGGCCCGTTTCAAGGCTTCAGCGCGCGCGACGGCCTTTGCGACCTCTGCAGCCTGCTTTTCGCCAGCACCATGGGTCAGAAGGGCTGCACGGCTTTGCGCCTCGATCTCGGTC
>NZ_JAWOAN010000016.1:0-25229 GCF_046498525.1 Yoonia sp. | reverse complement strand
TAGGGGCGCTAATTAGAAAGCCCCGCGGGTGGGGTCAAGCCCCAAATGCCTCTCTTCGCTGGATAACTTGCCTGCCTTGGCCTATATCGCCGCCATGACCATCAACGACTCATCATTTTTGCCCTTCATGAAGATGCACGGGCTGGGCAACGACTTTGTTGTGATCGACGAACGGGGAATCACCCCGCGCGTGGATGCGGCCTTGTCTATCGCCATCGCAGACCGGCATCGCGGGGTCGGCTTTGACCAGCTCGCAGTGCTTTCCGACACGCCTGACGCCGATGTGCGGCTGGTGTTCTGGAATAGCGACGGATCGCAGGCGGGGGCTTGCGGCAACGCGACGCGCTGCATCGCCAGACATATGATGGATCAGACAGGCGCGGCTGCGCTGACGTTGCAGACCGAGCGCGGCATTTTGCAGGCTGTGGATGCTGGTGATGGTCTGACCTCGGTGAATATGGGGCAACCGCAGCTGGAATGGCAGGATGTACCCCTTGCACACGCAATGGACACGTTTGAATTGCCGATTGACGGGGCGCCGACAGCGACAGGCATGGGCAATCCGCACTGCACTTTCTTCGTTCCAGATGCCGATGCGATTGATCTTGCCGAAAAAGGTGCGGCGCTTGAACATCATCCGCTTTTTCCTGAACGCACCAACGTGCAATTTGCGAGCCTTGTAGGTCGCGATCACTTGCGCATGCGCGTCTGGGAGCGGGGTGTGGGCGTCACGCTTGCCTCCGGTTCTTCCTCTTGTGCAACGGCTGTCGCAGCCGCGCGGCGCGGCCTGACGGGGCGGGATGTGACAATCGACCTTGACGGCGGAACACTGCATATCAACTGGCGCGATGATGGCGTGTGGATGACGGGGCCGACGGCCCATGTCTTTGATGGACAATGGCGGCTTTGATGACACGAACCGCACCCATATTTTCGAACCACGGCTGCCGCCTGAATGCCTATGAAACCGAGGCGATGAAGGAACTTGCAAATGCCGCAGGTGTCGACAACGCGATCGTCGTGAACACCTGCGCGGTAACATCCGAAGCTGTGCGCAAGGCGCGTCAGGATATCCGCAAGCTGCGCCGCGATCATCCTGATGCGAAACTGATCGTCACCGGCTGCGCCGCCCAGACAGAGCCTGATACCTTTGCCCGGATGGATGAGGTCGATGTCGTCCTTGGCAACACAGAAAAGATGAACCCGGCCACTTGGGTCGGCATGGCCCCCGATCTGATTGGGCAGACCGAACCTGTGCAGGTTGATGACATCATGTCGGTGACCGAAACCGCCGGACACCTGATCGATGGTTTCGGCACCCGCAGCAGGGCCTATGTACAGGTGCAGAACGGCTGCGACCACCGCTGCACCTTCTGCATCATCCCCTATGGCAGAGGCAATTCGCGCTCGGTCCCTGCGGGTGTGGTTATCGATCAGATCAAGAGGTTGGTGGATACCGGATACAACGAGGTCGTGCTGACCGGTGTTGACCTGACCAGTTGGGGGGCTGATCTGCCCGGCGCGCCGAAACTCGGCGATTTGGTGATGCGCATCCTCAAGCTAGTGCCTGATTTGCCACGACTGCGGATCAGTTCCATCGATAGCATCGAGGTGGATGAGAACCTCATGCAGGCTATCGCGACGGAATCACGCCTGATGCCGCATCTGCACCTGTCGCTGCAGCATGGCGACGACATGATCCTCAAACGGATGAAGCGCCGCCATCTACGCGACGATGCGATTGTATTCTGCCAAGAGGCCCGGAAACTCCGCCCCGACATGACCTATGGCGCCGATATCATCGCCGGTTTTCCGACAGAGACGGATGATATGTTTGCCAACTCTCTGGCGCTGGTCGATGAGTGCGATCTGACATGGCTGCATGTCTTTCCGTATTCGCCCCGTCCCGGCACGCCTGCGGCGAAAATGCCTCCTGTGAACGGCAAGCTGATCAAACAGCGGGCGGCTGCATTGCGCGCGGCAGGAACCGCCCAAGTGGATCGGCATTTGAAAGCGCAGGCAGGCAAGACCCATCATGTCCTGATGGAGAATACGCGCATGGGTCGGACCGAACAATTTACCGAGGTGGTCTTTGACAGCGACCAACCCGAAAGCCAGATCATCCAAGCGCAAATCACCGGGTTTGCGGGTCATCAACTGACTGCATAAGATAGGAGGATGATGACACTTCCCATCCTTTGGTCCTTCCGTCGCTGTCCTTACGCCATGCGTGCGCGGCTGGCGATCCAGTCCAGCGGCCAGACAGTGCAGCTACAAGAAATCCTGCTCAGGGACAAACCCGCGCCTTTTCTTGCTGCTTCGCCGAAAGGCACTGTGCCTGTCTTGCAGGATGGCGACACGGTCATCGAAGAAAGCCGCGATGTGATGCTTTGGGCGCTGGGCCGTAATGACCCCGAGAGCTGGCTGGACATGCCGCAAGAAGGCCACTTGTTGATCGACGCCTGCGATGGCCCATTCAAAAGCGCCCTTGATCACGCCAAATATGCGGTCCGTTTTCCGGATCGGGACGAGGCCGCAGAGCGCGCAAAGGCGATGGTGTTCCTGCGTGAGTGGAATGATCGTCTGAGCGATGAACCTTTCTTGATGGGCCCGAAGCGAACCTTGGCCGATATGGCGATCCTGCCCTTCGTGCGTCAGTTCGCCAATACAGATCGCGCCTGGTTCGATGCGCAAGGGCTGAAGCAGCTAACCAAATGGCTCGATGATTTCCTTGGCTCAGACCGGTTTCGCGCGATCATGACGAAATATCCTCCTTGGCAAAGCGGGCAGGATCAGGTCTTGTTCCCGTAGATTCAGATAGGGACCGTTAGCTATGCAGCTGCTCATCTCGCCAGCTTCACCTTATGTGCGCAAAGTGCGCGTGCTGATCCGCGAAGCGGACCTCATGGGCACGGTCGAAGAGATCAACGTCGCAACAACCCCGCTGGATTCTGCACCAGAGGTGATTGCGGCAAACCCGATGGGCAAAATTCCCGCATTGATCCGCGCCGATGGACCCGGCATCTATGACAGCCGGGTGATCACGCGGTTTCTGGACGATCTCGCAGGTGCCAACCTTTATCCACAAAGCCGGATTTGGGAAATCCTGACGCTGGAAGCGACTGCCGATGCGATCATGGATGCCACCGTCGCGATGTCTTATGAGGCGCGCTTTCGTCCGGCAGACAGACAATCATCAGAGTGGGTCGAGGCACAATGGGCCAAGGCAGCCCGTGGAATCGCCGCGGTCAACAGCCGCTGGATGAGCCATCTGACAGGGCCAATAAACATCGGGCAGATTGGTGTCGCCTGCGCGCTATCCTATATCGACCTGCGGCATGATGGGCGCGGCTGGCGCAACGGGAATGAGGCGCTTGCAAACTGGCATACGGATTTCGGAGCGCGCGACAGCATGCTTGCCACAAGACCGGACTAGACCGCCTTAAAAGTCGAAGCTGACGCCAAGGTTGACTGCGTTGGTTATGATGTCCGTCTCCAACGTACCGCCGCTTTCAAGGTCGGCCGTATTGGACGAGAAAGTGCCTTTGTATTCACCAAAGACGGACCAGCGGTCGGTGATAGGAACGGAAGCACCCGCAATCCATGTCGCCGCAGGCCCGGTCAATTGATAGCCAAATGTCTCGAATTCGCCATTTGTCACCTCGACATGGGGCAAGGCAATGCCGACACCACCACCCACATAGGGCGTCACATCGCCGATCGCGTCGTTCCAACGGCGATAGGCATTGATGGTCAGCGTGTTCAGGCCATCGGTGAATTCAAGTACCTTGTAGCCGTCGCGCAACGGGCCGTCCGGATACACCTTGTTATGGGCAAAATCCAAACCATAACCAAAAGTTGGAGATTTCCAGCGTGTCGCGCGAATTCCATAGTATGGCGGCGCATCAAAAGAGCGCCCCTCCCAATCCTGGGAGAAATCATCATTGCCTATTTCCGGATCACGAATCGAAATATCTGACGCCGGTGCCGATTGCAAACCGCCATAAAAGCTAAGCTGCACCTCCGCTGTCGCGAATGCAGGAGCAACGATAAGGCTGATACACAAGGCTGATGCACGATTCATTTCAAAAAAGTCCACGGTAAGTGACAGGTATTCTGACTAGGCTTCTGCAACCAAGGTGACAACAAAACATTAATCACCAATCTGTCACGGATTTGCGATTGTGGCACGCCTGACACAACTATTGGTCATTTAAGGAAAAAATCCGCTTATTGACATGGTGATCAATCCGGCTCTGGTCTGGCCGCCGCCCCCGTCAGCACCAAATAAAGCGATAATATCAACGCATGATTCCCATGCAGCGCTTCATGATGTGTTCATCATCAAGGCCTTACACATGCGGCAAGTGGACCTGCGCGCGATTGTCCGCTGGACCTTGAAAGGTTTGATAGTTAAACAACGGCAAAATTGACTGATGTTTATTTCGGTCTAATTTTCGTGCGGGCAGATACGCCCTTCATAAGAATCGGAGATGCATCCCGTGTCACATGCAGATGATCATCAGGGCACACGCCGCGACTTTCTTTACTACGCAACCGCCGGTGCGGGTGTTGTGGTAACAGGTGCGGCGGTCTGGCCACTGGTAAACCAAATGAATCCTTCCGCCGATGTGTTGGCGCTCGCCTCGATCCGCGTTGATGTCGGCGCCGTTGATCCGGGCACCCAGATTACAGTGCTTTGGCAAGGCAAGCCGGTCTTTATCCGCGCACGCACCGAAGACGAGATCGCGGATGCGCGTGCCGTTGACTTGAGCGAGCTGCCAGATGCCGAGGCCAATAACGAAAACCTTGGCAACAACGTACCGGCAACTGATGAAAACCGCGCACTCAGCGAAGATGGCCAATGGCTGGTTCAGATGGGCGTGTGTACACACCTTGGCTGTGTGCCTTTGGGCGAAGCCGGTGACTTTGGCGGTTGGTTCTGCCCCTGCCACGGTTCGCACTACGACAAGGCTGGTCGGATCCGCAAAGGTCCAGCGCCACGCAATCTTCCTATTCCCGTTGCGTCCTTCGTGGACGAAACGACAATTCAACTCGGTTAAGGAGAGAAAGCCATGGGCGGAATTCCCCACGACCATTACGAGCCGGACACAAAAGGCGCAAAGTGGCTACACTCGCGCCTGCCGATCGTTGGCTTGATGTATGACACATTGATGCTTCCCACGCCCAAGAACCTGAACTGGATGTGGATCTGGGGCATCGTTCTTGTTTTCACACTGGTATTGCAGATCATCACAGGCATCGTACTGGTGATGCACTATGTGCCACATGTCGACATGGCGTTTCAGTCTGTGGAACATATCATGCGTGACGTGAACGGCGGCCATATGATCCGCTATTTCCATATGAACGGCGCTTCGCTGTTCTTTGTTGCAGTTTATGCGCATATCTTCCGTTCGCTTTACTACGGCTCATACAAATCACCACGCGAGGTGACATGGATCGTGGGCATGCTGATGTATGTGCTGATGATGGGCACGGCCTTTATGGGCTATGTGCTGCCATGGGGCCAGATGTCGTTCCACGGTACCGCTGTTATCACGGGCCTCTTCGGGGCAATCCCCTTCATCGGTGAAAGTGTACAGATCTGGCTGCTGGGTACGCCAAACGGTGCGATCGCACAGCCCGCGCTGAACCGCTTCTTCTCGCTGCACTATCTGCTGCCCTTCATTCTGTTGGGTTTGACAATCGTGCACGTCTGGGCATTCCACACTACGGGCAACAACAACCCCACCGGTGTCGAGGTGCGTCGGACGTCCAAGGAAGACGCCGAAAAGGATACGCTGCCATTCTGGCCCTATTTCGTGATCAAAGACCTGTTCGCGCTAGGCATTATCCTTGCAGTCTTTGTAGCAGTGGTCGGCTTCATGCCAAATTACCTTGGCCACCCCGACAACTATATCCCCGCCAACCCGTTGGTGACACCATCGCACATCGTGCCTGAATGGTACTTCCTTCCATTCTACGCGATCCTGCGTGCTTTCGACCAAGAGGTATGGCTGGTCATCGCGGTCAACTGGATCACCTTCGGCATCGTGGACGCCAAGTTCTTTGGTGTGATTGCCATGTTCGGCGCGATCGTCGTGATGGCGCTGGCACCATGGCTTGATACGTCTTCGGTACGTTCGGGCCGCTATCGCCCGATGTTCAAGTGGTGGTTCTGGCTCTTTGCAGTCAACTTCATACTGCTGATGTGGGTCGGTGCGCGCCCGGCTGAAGGGATTTACCCCTACATCGCGCTGATCGGTTCGACCTACTGGTTCGCCTACTTCCTGGTGATCCTGCCGCTCCTGGGGGTGATCGAAAAGCCGAACACGCCACCAGCAACCATCGAAGAAGACTTCAATGCGCACTACGCGCCGAAAGCTGACGGCGCCAAGCCAGTCGCCAGCCCGGCCGAGTGAGAAAGGACCAAAAGTAATGTTCCGCAAACTATCACTCACCGCCGCCGTGGCGCTTGCCCTCTCCGCAGGGCAGGCCACGGCCGCAGAGCTTGAGATTGAAGTCACCGACTATGATTTCTCTTTCGAGGGACCATTCGGCAGCTTTGACCAGATGCAGCTTCAGCGTGGCCTTCAGGTCTATACTGAAATTTGTTCCGCCTGTCATGGTCTGGAATACGTCGCATTCCGTAACCTGTCTGACGAAGGCGGCCCCGGCCTGCCCCAAGATCAGATGCGGGCCTATGCAGAATTCTACGAAATCTTCGATCAGGCTTTATTTGATGGAGAAGGCGATTTCCGCACAGCGACTCCAGCAGACAAGTTCCCGGAATCCAGCCTGTCGACTGCACCGGACCTGAGCCTGATGGCAAAGGCGCGCGCAGGCTTTAGCGGCCCTTACGGCACCGGCATCAGCCAATTCGTGAACGGCATGGGGGGCGCAGAATACATCGCGTCTTTGATGACCGGCTACCACGAAGAGCCGGAGTGCGCACTAGAAGGCGAGCCAATGGACGGCTTCTATAACGTGGCTTTCGCCGCTGGCGGTTTCCCTGACAGCTGTAAAGACGACCACGGCAAGCACATGGTGCCCGGATCTTGGATCGCAATGTCACAACCGCTTTGGGGTGATGACGTTGATTATGCGGACGGTGCAGCAACCGACATGGAATCGGTTTCAAAGGACGTCGCCGCATTCCTGATGTGGACGGCTGAACCAAAGCTGGTGGCACGCAAAGAAGCTGGCTTGACTGGCGTGCTGTTCCTGACGGTTCTGTCGGTACTACTCTATCTGACCAACAAGCGTCTGTGGGCACCGCATAAGCACAAGGACTAGGTCACGCTGACCGGACAAAAAGAAAAGGCCCGCCAATTTGGTGGGCCTTTTTCGTAATGGAAGGCGGGTCAATATCCGCCTTATCCCAAATAAGCCTTCAGTGTGGGTGGTGGATCGGCAAACAAATGATCGGTTGCGAGCGGTGGGCTGACCTTTCCATCGGCAACCAAGGCTGCCAGATCTGCCATATGTCGGGCATCGGATGGATCATGCGTTACCATAATTACTGTCTTGCCAGCAGAAACCAGCTTGGACCGCACCAGATCCAGCATCTCATCCTTGAGCGCAGGCCCTAGCGCCGCGAAGGGTTCGTCCAAAAGCACAATGGGCCGATCCGCGATTAAAACGCGCGCCAGAGCAACACGACTTTGCTGCCCACCAGATAGCGCACTCGGCTTGCGATCCCCGAAACCTGCAAGTCCAACATCGGCCAACACCGCCGCGACTTTTGTGGCATCTTCCGCACTCTGCCGTAGATCGGGCCTCAGCCCCAAACCTACGTTCTGCGCTGCCGACAAATGTGGAAACAGGTTATTATCCTGGAACAACATACTGACAGGCCGCTCACCCGGGTCGGCATCTGTCAGATCGACATCGCCCCAAAGCAATCGACCGGACACCGGTGCCAGAAATCCCGCAATTGCATCCAGCAGCGTTGATTTACCGGCACCTGAAGGGCCGATCAGCGCGATTGCCTTGCCAGCATCGAACGTCATATTCGCATGCAGTGAAAACGACCCGCGCTTTAACACCAGATTTTCACATATCAGCATCAGCCCGCCCCCACCGATCACATAACCAAAAGAGCGCAAAGCTGATCGCCACAAGTAAAAGCGCCGCACTCGCTGCCGTTTCCATTCTATACGCACCCATCAAACGATACATTGCCAAGGGCAGTGTTTCCTCGGCCTGTCCTGCAAACAAGGCGATCACGCCAAGGTCACCCATCGACAGTGCCGCGGCAAGCCCTGCGGCAAACCCCAACGGACGCCGCACGCGCGGCAGCACGATCAAACGCACCCACGACCAGTGGGTGATCGATAGCGAAAGCGCCAAGCGACCGTAATCTTGCTTGATCTGGGCCACCGCCGCCGCAACAGACCGTAGCGCAAAGGGCAGCGCCAATGTGGCGTTCACCAGCATCGTGACGATAAGCGCGACGTCAGCGGGGCGCACAAAGGGAAAGACCAGCAGAAATGCACCGGTCCCGACGACGAGGCCAGAGGCAGCCAGAGGCATCACCCCGACGACCGAAACCAACCTCCCGCCGCGCAAGGCAAGCGCAAGGGCCATCGAGACACAAAGGGCCGAAGACCCAAGCGCCACAAGCACCGACCGCAACGCAGCGGCCCAAATCGTTGCGGACAGATCGGGAAATCCGGGAAGGCCGCGCAAAAGAATCATGGCCAAGGGCAAGAGCAGAAAGAGCGCAGCCAATCCGATCACGCTAAAATCAACGGCTGGCCGCGCCAGATCCCAGCGCTGCACGACACGGTCCAATCCTGTGCCAATCGGGTCGTCCCCTGTGACCTGCCATGCCAGAATGGCTGCAACCACGCAAAGCACGAACTGAATACAGGCAAGAAGTGCGGCCCGCCCCAGATCAAAGTCAAAGCGCACGGCTTGATAGATGGCAAGTTCGACCGTCGTCGCACGCGGGCCGCCACCCATGGTCAGCGCCACGGCAAAACTGGTCAGGCAGATCAGGAAGATGACAAGGAAGGTGCTCGGTACCACTGCACGCAACATCGGCCACTCCAGCAGGCGTCCAACAGGCACATTCAGCGATGCCGCCAGCCGGAACCGCTCTGCCGGAATTGACAGCCAGCCTTGCAGGATAAACCGCACCGCCAGCGGCATGTTGAAAAACACATGCGCCAGAACAACGCCGTGCAAGCCGTAGATCGATATCGGCGCGAAACCCAGCCAGCCCAACCCGTCATTCACAATCCCGCCGCGACCAAAGATCGCCAAGAGACCAAGAACCGCGACGATGACCGGCAAGATGAAGGGTGCGCCCAAAAGGGTGATCAGCAACTGTCGGCCCAAAAACCTGCGCCGCGAAAGAGCGCGCGCCACGGGAATTGCCAGCAACACGCTTACCAAAGCAGAGATCAGCGCCTGCACAACCGTAAACCGGATCGCGGCCCAATCTGCGGGGGCCAAACCGCCGCCCCATTGCGCACGCCAGGCAACTGCGCCCAGCGTGCCAAGGGTCAGCACAAGGACCAGCACCGCCGCAGCGGTGCCGGGCCAGCGTGCCGTTACTGGGACAGTGCGTTGCGCCATTCATCCAATGCCACTGGACGGATCTCTGCCGCGTCCTCAGGTGACAAAAGCAAGGCTTTTGCAGGTGTCAGCAATGTCTCGAACCCGTCGGGCAAACCGCCAGCGGGCGTCACAGCAGGGTACATCCAGTTTGTCGTCGGGATCACACTTTGGAACGCGTCCGATACCATGAATGCCAGGAACTGGTCAGCAAGCTCCGGCTGGTCGGTACCTGCCACTTTGCCTGCCACTTCGACCTGCATGTAGTGACCTTCATCAAAGCCCCACGCGACCTTGCTGTCGTCCTCTTCGGCGATCAGGTGATAGGCGGGCGACGTGGTATAGGACAGCACCGCGTCGGCTTCGCCTTCAAGGAACATGCCGTAAGCTTCGGACCAGCCGGGTGTGACAGTGACGATGTTGTCCGCCAAATCAGCCCAAAGCGATGCGGCTTCAGCACCATAGGCCGTTTTGACCCACATCAGCAGCCCCAGACCGGGCGTTGATGAGCGCGGGTCCTGAATGACGATCTGGATATCGCTGTCAGCAAGCGCACGCAAAGAGCTGGGTGCATCCGCGCCTGCATTGCCGACAAAGGCAAAGTAGCCCCAATCGAACGGCAGAAAATCTTCGTCCGTCCATGTGATTGGAAGATCAAGATCAGCTTCCACGCCATGTGGTGCGAACAGGCCTGTTTCGCGCGCCGCAGTGATCAGGTTGGTATCAAGGCCCAACACGATATCCGCATCGGTCCTTGGCCCTTCGAGTTGAAGCCGTGCCAACAGCGCGGCACCGTCGCCAGCGCCTACAAATTGCAGATCACAGGCACAATCGGCCTCGAACGCTGCTTCAATCGCTGGGCCGGGGCCCCATTCGGTGACAAAACTGTCGTAGGTCATGACTTGCAGTACCGGGGTCTCGGCCATTGCGCCTGTGGCACATAGGGCAAGTCCCGCGACAACTGGCAGATAGGGAATTGTTTTCATCGTATCCTCCAAATGCGACGGGCGGATTGGGGGGATAGCGTCAGTGCTAAACCTTCCCTCCGCCGGTCTTAACCGGTTCAGGTTCAACGGGTCCGCGCAATGCACATCTCAGCCAGATTTGGCCCCCCGAGGTTCGCCTTAGCTAGTGTGGAATGCACCGAGACGCAAGGGAAAGCACTTGAGCCTGATTGTCACCCCCGCTAGACCCATGCGGCAAAGGGGTATCTGCCATGTCAATCAACAGCTTTGGTCATCTGTTCCGCTTCACCACTTGGGGTGAAAGCCACGGGCCTGCCTTGGGTGCAACAGTTGACGGCTGCCCGCCGGGTGTGCCGCTGGAACCTGCGACGATCCAGAAGTGGATGGACAAACGGCGTCCAGGGTTGAACAAGAATACCACCCAGCGGAACGAACCTGATACCGTGAACATCCTGTCAGGTGTATACGAAGGCAAAACAACGGGCACACCGATCCAGTTGATGATCGAAAATACCGACCAGCGATCAAAGGACTATGGCGATATCATCAATACGTTCCGGCCCGGCCACGCGGATATCACCTACCACCAGAAATACGGGTTGCGCGACCCACGCGGCGGCGGGCGGTCTTCGGCCCGTGAAACCGCTTCACGCGTCGCAGCAGGCGGTGTCGCGCGAGAATCGATTAAGGCAATCGCGCCAAACGTGCAGATCAAGGGCTATATGACCCAGATGGGGGCCAAACAGATCGACCGCTCGCGCGTCGATTGGGACCAGATCGACCGGAACGATTTCTTCTGCCCCGATGCAGAGGCGGCTGCCGAGTGGAACGACTATCTGGCATGGCTGCGCAAGGATGATCACAACTCGGTCGGCGCGATCATAGAGGTGGTTGCACGTGGTGTGCCTGCCGGTATTGGCGCACCGGTTTATGCCAAGTTAGACACTGATTTGGCCGCTGCGATGATGTCGATCAACGCCGTGAAAGGCGTTGAGATCGGCGAGGGCATGGCCGCTGCCGCGCTGACAGGCCGCGACAATGCAGACGAGATTTTCATGGGTCCAAACGGGCCGGAATATTCCTCTAACCATGCGGGTGGTATCCTTGGCGGGATCAGCACCGGACAGGATATCGTTGTGCGTTTTGCAGTCAAACCAACCTCGTCCATTTTGTCGCCGCGCAAATCAATCCGCATGGACGGGACCCCGACAGAGGTGATCACCAAAGGCCGCCACGATCCCTGTGTCGGTATTCGTGCGGTACCAGTAGGGGAGGCGATGATGGCCTGTGTGATCCTTGATCACCTGCTGCTGGATCGCGGACAGACCGGGGGCGTACGCGGGCAGATCGGTTAGACCTGTTTTGACAACTGCACTGCCAGAATACCGCCTGCGATAATGGCAACACCGACAACGTCGAGCACGCCAATCGCTTCACCCAAAAGGATGGCCGCCGTCGCCACACCAAGGAACGGGTTGAGAAAGTGAAAGGTCGAAGCCTTGACTGCCCCGATCCGCCCCACCAGCAAGAACCACACCAAGGTCGCAGCAAGACCCGGCACCAGTGTCGTGTAGACAAATGCGACGCCAAGCTGCCAGTTCCACGTGACCTCAAGCGTCTCGAACGCCAGCGCAGGCGCCCATAGGATCGCACTGCCCACCAGCATTTGTAACCCAACGATCATCAGCACATTGCCACCCGATGACGCGCCCAAGACAGCCATCGTCGCAATGGTCAAGGAAAACACCGCAATGACACATAGCAGAATGCCGTAAAGGTCCGCGCCACCCTGCAACCGGGCACCCATGATCAGCGCGACACCGGCAACCCCGGCAATCAATCCTGCGATTCCCATTGGCCGTACCTTGGTTCCGAACGCCAGCCACCCCGCCAGCGCCACCAACAGCGGCATTGTAGAAGCGATAATGGCCGCAAGCGATGCCGACACTGTCTGCATAGCGACAAAATTCAGCCCTAGATAAAGCGCGTTCTGGCAAAGGCCGAAGACAAGCACACCTGTCCACTGCCTGCGGCTCAACCGGGCTGACTGGCCCAGTGCCCAAGCGATGCCGACACCGATCAACCCAGAGATAAGAAAGCGCAGCGCCAATGCCGAAAGGGGCGGCGCGTATTCCACGATGACCCGCGCAGATGTAAATGCCGAGGACCACATGAGCGCAAAGGCAAGGCCCATGAAGATTGCTTTGATGTCCATGTAAGTCCCCTTCACAAAAGCCTTTATCGAAAGAGACCTTACCTGTGCAAGCGCAGAGAACAGCCGCCGTCCATCGCCTGTTCAAGCCGCACCCGACCTCGCATCATGTCAGGACTTTTCTGGAAACAACCATCCGGTCACCGGCACAATGGCCCGCGTGACAACAGGGATCAGGCCAAACCCCAAAAGCAGGCCGATGATACCATCAAGCCCGGCAGTCACAGCCCAATTGACAACCCCCTGTGCGTTGCCGACGCCCGACGAAACTGAAGTCGCAGCATGCTTGATCTGATCATAGGGCCAATGCCATCCCAGATCGTGCAGACCGTGCACGATGATGCTGCCGCCGACCCACAACATCGCTACCGTGCCGACTGTCGCGATCACCACCATCACAGAAGGCATTGATTTCACAATGCCGCGTCCAAGACTGCGACTGATGCCAAGCTTTCCCTTGGTAGTGAGCACGAGCCCCAAGTCATCCGCTTTCACCAAGAGCGCTACCGCACCATAAACAAGAGCCGTAATCCCGATCGCCACAACAGCAAGAGCAGCGGCCTGTATCCAGAAAACGTCGATATCAATTTGCGACAACGAGATCGTCATGATTTCCGCAGACAGAATGAAGTCCGTCTTGATCGCCCCTTTGACCCGCTGCTCTTCCAAGTGGGCCGCGCTGAGGGTTTCGGCCTGCTGTGGCCCGTGTTCTTTATGCGGCACGATCAAATGCCAGACTTTCTCGGCCCCCTCAAAACACAGATATGCGCCACCCAGCATCAAAAGCGGCGTCAGCAGCCACGGCAGAAAAGCATTCAGCAAGAGCGCGACAGGCAGCAGGATAATCAATTTGTTGAAAAACGACGCGCGCGCGATTTTCCAGACAATTGGCAGCTCGCGGGCGGCAGGCAGCCCGGTGACGTATTTTGGCGTCACGGCCGCATCATCAATCACAACACCGGCGGCCTTGACCCCCGCCTTGCTGGCTTGCGCGGCGATGTCATCAAGTTGCGTAGCCGTCAGCTTTACGATGGCCGCGACGTCATCCAGAAGTGCAAGTAGTCCGCTCATTTCAGACCTGCCTTATTCCCGCGACTTCCAGCGTACGCATTCTTAGCGCAAAGTCATTCACGAAAAAAGCCGCCTTTGCAGGCGGCCTTTCGCGAAATTACATCAGGACCCGTGGGCCACTACGATTTAACCGTTCACGCTGTCTTTCAGCGCTTTGGCGATTGTCATTTTGACAACCTTGTCTGCTTCTTTCTTGATCTGCTCACCCGTGGCAGGGTTGCGTACCATGCGCTCTGGGCGCTCGCGGCAGTAGATTTTGCCAACACCGGGCAGTGTCACGGCGCCACCGCCGGATACTTCTTTGGTGATGATACCGGTCACAGCGTCCAGCGCGGAACCCGCAGCTTTTTTGTCCATGCCTGTTTCTTCGGCCAATGCAGCAACAAGCTGCGCTTTTGTCATTGGTTTTGTAGCCATTATCCTGGTCTCCCTCATTCGCCCCAGCAGTAGGGCCTATTACCCGCACATTTAACGGTATGTTGTGTGAGACCACAATGATTAGTGTAGGTTTACAAGGGAAAAAGCACTGTTTTTTGCGGTTTTTGACCTGTCAGAGGAAGGCTGTCTCTTCAAAACTACGCAATTTCCGGCTGTGAATACGTTCAAGCGGCATTTCGCGCAAGCGTTCCATCGCTCGAATACCGATCATCAGATGCGCTGCGACCTGTGTTTTATAGAAATCCGAGGCCATGCCCGGCAGTTTCAACTCACCATGCAGGGGCTTGTCGCTGACGCAGAGAAGCGTGCCATAAGGCACCCTGAACCGGAACCCGTTCGCGGCGATCGTCGCGCTTTCCATGTCCAAGGCAATGGCCCGCGATTGCGACAGGCGCTGCACGGGGCCTGCCTGTTCGCGCAGTTCCCAGTTGCGGTTGTCGATGGTGGCCACAGTGCCGGTCCGCATGATCCGCTTGAGTTCGTAGCCTTCAAGCTCGGTCACATCCGCGACTGCGGTTTGCAGCGCGATCTGAATTTCAGCCAATGCGGGGATCGGCACCCAGATGGGCAGGTCATCATCAAGCACGTGATCTTCGCGCAGATAGGCATGGGCCAGTACGAAGTCGCCCAACCGTTGCGAATTGCGCAGCCCTGCGCAGTGTCCGACCATCAGCCATGCATGAGGACGCAATACGGCAATATGATCCGTCGCCGTTTTTGCGTTCGACGGGCCAACACCGATGTTGACCAGCGTAATTCCGCTGCCGTTCGCGCGCTTGAGATGATAGGTCGGCATCTGCGGCAATTTCGCGGGCAGTGGGATCGGCGCATCGGCCTGCGTTATTTCCACATTACCTGTGCTGACAAAGCTGGTGTAGCCGCTTTCGGGATCGGCCAGCACATGCCGTGCAAAAGCCTCGAATTCCTCGACATAGAACTGGTAGTTGGTGAAAAGCACGTGGTTCTGGAAATGCTCTGGTGCCGTTGCAGTATAATGCGCGAGGCGTGCCAAGGAGTAATCAATGCGCTGTGCCGTAAAGGGCGCAAGTGGTCGTGCACCATCAGGGTAGGTGAAAGCTTTGCCATTCACGATGTCATCATGCGTCGAGGTCAGGTCCGGCACGTCGAAGTTGTCGCGCAGGTTAAACTCCATGGAGCCGTCTTGCGGAACCGTCAGCCCCGGATCATTGGCCGCAGCAAAATGCACAGGCATTTCGGTGCTCGACGCGCCGATGACAACAGGCATACCGTGGCTTTCGATCAACAGACCGATCTGCTGCTCAAGGTAGGACGCAAACAGATCGGGCCGCGTGATCGTCGTGGCGTAAACCCCCGGTTCGGCCACATGACCAAAGGACAGGCGCGTGTCGGTCTTGGCATAGGTCGTCGTTGTCAGGCGAATTTCAGGGTAGTACGCGCGTACCCGCGTTTCAGGCTGCCCGTTGACCAGTGCCTGCGCAAAATTTTCGGACAGAAAACGTACCGCGCTGGCGTAAAGCTCTTGCAGCCGTGCCACGGCCTTCTTGGGGTCCGTAAAGCTTTCGGGCTTGGGGACATCAGGTGTCCGGATTGTCACTTTTTGTGCGACGTTCATGCATTTTCCTCAAAAATATCTGTAATCTCAAACTTATCGACATCGACCAACCCCAGATCAGAGATCCGTAAAGATGGGATGACAACAAGCGCCAGCAGCGAATGCTGCATGTAGGCGTTGTTCAATGTGCAACCACAGGCGGTCATCGCGGCGACCATTTGATCGGTCTTTGCCGCGACCTCGGCGGCAGGGCTGTCAGACATCAGGCCGGCGATGGGCAATTCCACCAGCGCCAGTTCTTCGCCGTCCTTCCAGACGGTCACACCGCCGCCAACCTCGCCCAGCCGGTTTGCCGCCGCAGCCATCATGGCGCGGTCCGTGCCGACGACGATCATATGATGGCTGTCGTGCGCCACGGTCGAGGCCATGGCCATGCGCCCTTGATAGCCAAAGCCGGAAACAAAGCCGTTCACCACTTTGCCGGTGCCTTGATGCCGTTCGACAAGGGCGATCTGGTAGGTGTCAGCTTCGCCTTCCACCAGCCCGTCTACGACCGGCAGTTCAGCCGTCAAAGCCTCGGTGGGGGCCTGATTTTCGACCACGCCGATTACCTTGGCTTTCACCTTTTTCTTACCTTCAGGCGCGTGGATCGCGAAATCCGCGTCACCCAGTACCTTGCCCATATGCACCGTGTGCCGTGCGTCCGCAGGCCAAGCGTAATGAGGGCAATGCACAGTGATCTTGCCGTTCTTCGCAACGGTTCGGCCGCGCGCGATCACCTCTTCAATCGGGAGCGTCTTCAAATCGGATGTCAGGATCATATCTGCCCGTCGCCCCGGTGCAATTGACCCCAGCTCGCGTTCCAATCCAAAATGCGTTGCCGTGTTGATCGTAGCCATTTGCAAGGCAATCACCGGATCACATCCGCACGCAATGGCATGGCGGACAACGCGGTTCATATGCCCGTCATTGACCAAAGTGCCAGAGTGGCAATCATCGGTGCAAAGAATGAAGTTCCGCGGATCAAGGCCCTTTTCGGTGACCGCCGTGATCTGGCTTTCGACATCATACCAAGCAGAGCCAAGACGCATCATCGACCGCATCCCGTTGCGCACGCGGGCAATCGCGTCAGCCTCTGCCGTACCTTCGTGATCATCGGCAGCACCGCCCGCGACATAGGCTGAGAACGCGACGCCTTTATCGGGGCTGGCATAATGCCCGCCCACAGTCTTGCCTGCGTTCATTGTGGCGGCCATCTCGGCCAGCATCTGCGGATCACCGTTGATCACACCGGGGAAATTCATCATCTCGCCCAGTCCGATGATGCCGGGCCATGCCATCGCCTCGGCCACATCTTCGGCCGATACTTCGAACCCCGTTGTCTCCAGCCCCGGCGCAGAGGGTGCGCAAGACGGCATTTGTGTGTAAATGTTGACAGGCTGCATCAGCGCCTCGTCATGCATCATCCGCACACCGCGAAGACCCAGAACATTGGCGATCTCGTGCGGGTCGGTGAACATGGTCGTGGTGCCGTGGGGGATGACTGCGGCGGCAAATTCGGCAGGCGTCAGCATCCCGCTTTCAATATGCATGTGGCCATCACAAAGTCCTGGGATCAGATAGCGGCCCTCCGCCTCTATCACGCGGGTATCATCACCGATACAATGCGACGCATCAGGGCCGACATAGGCAAAACGCCCTGCGGCCACCGCCA
Organism: Yoonia sp.; assembly: GCF_046498525.1. GTDB lineage: Bacteria > Pseudomonadota > Alphaproteobacteria > Rhodobacterales > Rhodobacteraceae > Yoonia. Next base: position 7,728 of record NZ_JAWOAN010000016.1, on the reverse strand, counting down.
CCTGCCAGCCGTCCAGAATTTCACGGGTTTGCACATTCACCAACCTGCCGCCGCGAATGACCAGATCAGCCTTCTCGCGACCCGCAGCCACTGCTACCAAACGGGGGGCAACCTCGGCCCATGTTTTCAAATGTGTTTCCATCCCCAATGGTTTCATCGTTTTAAGGGACGTTCAAGAGGGATCAGAGATCCTGAAGCTTCAGTGCTTGCTGATCGGGATTCAGACGTACCATCTCAAGGTTCAGTGCAGCGGCGACAGTGACCCATACCAGATACGGAACAAAGGCCAGCCCAGCCCAGAAATCCAACTGCATATGCGTGATCGTCGCACCCGTGACAGCCACCCAAAGGCCCACCATAATCGGCACCGACCCCCTGATATTGCGCAGACCGAAGAAAACAGGCGTCCAGAGCGCGTTAAACGCAATCTGCATTGCCCAGAACGCCATTGCATAGGCGCTTCCGTCCAGCACCGCCACGCGCGCACCAGCGAAAGCAATCAGCAGATAGATCGAGGTCCACATGACGGGAAAAAGCCAGTTCGGCGGGGTCCAAGAGGGTTTGTTCAGACCCTTGTACCATTCACCGGTCGGGAAAAGGGCGCCGGTTGCACCGGCGGCGAAACTTGCGCCCAGGAATATGAAAAACAGCCAGATATCCATCAAGTGACCCTTTCAAGGTTCCCGTTACACTTATGCCATCGGGCGGTCAGTTCCAATGCCGGATTCGCGGGCTTTCAGTTCGGCCAGAATATCCAGCACGCTGGTGGCACGTTTTTGGTCAGGTTGCGTACGACTGGCGGCATCAACCAGAAATGCAACTTCCGGCAATGGCTTGGCATAGATAACCGCAGATTTGGGCATGATCAGCGACAGGGCAGTGCGCCCGCTTGCCTGCGTCAACCAGCGCAGCTTTTGCCTTCTGCTGGTCCGCGCGCGCATCGTAATACTGTCGAACCCCTGACGGCGCAATTGTTTGCCGATACCCGCATAGATCAGCCGTGCCGCCCAGATGCCGGTGCGTGCTTGCAGCGGCAGGACGTCGATCCCCGCCTCTGACCGCAGATAAAGCCTGTCTGCTTCGGCAAGCAACCGCTTGACCATGCGCCGGACCTCATCGGTCGGCAAAGGGTCACGCACGAAATTAATCGGATCAATCCCCTTTTCGGCCAGCCAATCCAGCGGCAGATAAATCCGGCCCATGCGCGCATCTTCACCCACATCGCGCGCGATATTCGTCAACTGCATCGCAACGCCCAGATCGCATGCACGCGCGAGCGCATCGGGGTCGCGTACGCGCATCAGCACGCACATCATTGCACCGACGGTACTGGCCACGCGGGCGGAATAATCGCGCACACCGCTTAACGTATCATAGCGATGCTCTGCCGCGTCCCATGCCAGACCTTCCAGCAAAGCCTCGGGCAAGGCGCGCGGCATGTCGAAATCTTCGATGATCGCAGCAAAGGCGCGGTCCTCAGGGGCGTTTTTCGGCCTGCCTGCATAGGCAGCATCCAACCGGTCTTGCAGCCGAAACACAGCCCCTGCCTGATAATCACCCTCGTCCACCTCATCATCCGCCAACCGGCAAAACGCGTAAAGCGCAAGCGCCGGATCACGGACCTTGGCAGGCAAAAGTTTCGAAGCGGCATGAAAGGACAACGACCCGTGGCGAATCGCCTCACGGCAATGTTCAAGGTCATCGGGACGAATCATTCTGCTGCCACCTTCAGTTCAGGCATCACGGGCGCATCGGGCACCAACTTGGCCAACACCTCTGCGCTCGAAATCACACCAGGCACGCCCGCACCGGGGTGCGTGCCAGCGCCTACCAGATAAAGGCCCTTTGCCTCTTCACTTACGTTATGGGGGCGGAACCACGCAGATTGCAGGATACGCGGTTCGATCGAAAAGCCCGACCCGTTGGGGGACAGATAGCGGTCGCGGAAATCCTCGGGCGTGAGGACCATTTCGGTACTGATATGCTTGGCAAAGCCCGGCATGGTCTTTTCGACCTCGGCCTGCACCTTGGCTTTGTAAATCTCGGCTTCTTTCTGCCAATCGACCGGAGCGTCAAAACCCAGATGTGGCACGGGGGACAGGACATAGAATGTGTCGTCACCCTCGGGGGCCACGCTTGGATCGGTTTTGGACGGGCGATGGATATAGAGGCTCATGTCGTCTGACAGTTTGCCTTTGATAAAGATGTCCTTGAGCAGCCCTTCATAGCGGGGTGCATTGGTGATGGTGTGATGGCCCACATCGGGCCACATCTGCGCTGTGCCTTTGGTACCGAAATACCAGACGAACAGACCCATCGACCAGCGGCGCGATTTCAGTTTTTTGTCGGTCCAACGCTTGCGCGGCTGGTTGCGCAGCAAACGTTGATAAGTATGGCCTGCATCGGCGTTACTCACGACGAGTTCCGCAGGAATAGTTTCTGAATTTGTCAGGCGCACGCCCTTGGCCGCGCCGCCCTCGACCAGAATCTCGTCGACCTCGACACCTTGGCGCACCTGCCCACCTTGCGACCGGATCACATCGGCCATCGCCTTGGCAATCTGCTGGACACCACCCATTGCGTAGTGCACGCCGAATTCCTTTTCGAGATAAGCGACAAGCGCATACATCGAAGTCACATGCATTGGGTCCCCCCCGATAAACAGCGGATGGAATGACAGCGCCATGCGTAAACGCGGGTCTTTCACGCGGGCCTTGGCCAGACCAAGGATCGACCGGTCCGCGCGCAGCAGCGCAAATTGCGGCAGCACCTTGATGGTTTCCCACAGCCGATGCATCGGCTTGGCGACCATCCCTTCAAAGCCCACTTTATAACAGGCCTCGCTATCCTTCAGAAACCGCTTGTAGCCCTTCACGTCACGCGGGCTCAGGCGCGCGACCTCGGCCAACATCGCGTCCGTGTCCTGACGGGCGGTGAAGGTTGATCCGTCCTGCCATCGGACCTCGTAAAACGGGTCCATCGGTCGCAGGTCGATATCCTTGTGAAAATCGCGCCCGCAGGCGGCCCATAGATCCTCATACACCTGCGGGACGGTAATAATTGTCGGCCCAAGGTCGAATCGGTGGCCGTCCTGCGTGACAGATGACCCCCGTCCACCCGGCTTATCCAGCCGGTCAAGGACGGTTACGGCATAGCCTTTGGCACCGAGCCGCATTGCTGCGGCAAGACCACCAAGCCCTGCGCCTATAACGATTGCGGTGTTTGAATCATTCTGTATCACTGTATCCATGGACCTACCGTAATAGTGTAAACGCAAGTTGACAATTCTTATGTCAACATCTTCCCAAATCCAACCCGTTATGTCAGGATAAGTTGACACGACCATGAGGTCAGAACCGTGACGCAAACTGTCAGCCTGTCTTTTTTCCGCTTCGCCGGGCCGCTCGCCCGCGCGTGGGCGCTGACCATGATGGGCGGGGCCCGATTGCCGCTGTCACGAACCCCCGATATCGGATTTTGGAAGCTCTGCGGGTCAGGGACAGGTGAGGGGTTCACACCGGTACCGAATACTGCCGTTTACGCGATCCTTGCGACTTGGCCGGACGCAGAGACAGCCCAAGAACGCACGCAATCCGGCATCTTTGCTAATTATCAGGCGTGGGCCGATGAAAATTGGACCGTCTTCCTGCAAACCCAGACCGCACGCGGTGCGTGGTCCGGCCAATCACCCTTTGAGCCATCCATGCCGGAAACAACTGGCCCTCTGGCCGCGCTTACACGGGCCACGATCAAACCGAAAATTCTTGCCCGGTTCTGGGGTCGCGTCCCCAATATCTCTGATATGATCGGCAAAGACCCCAATGTCGCTTTCAAGATCGGCATCGGCGAAATACCGATTCTGCATCAGGTCACTTTTTCGATCTGGCCTTCCGAGCAAGCGATGGCCGGTTTCGCCCGCACCGGCCCACACGCAGACGCGATTCGCGCCGTGCGCGATGAAGGCTGGTTTCGCGAAGAACTCTATGCCCGTTTCGCCGTCCACTCCGACAGGGGGACATGGAACGGCAGCTCACCCCTAACCAAACTCGAGGCCACCTAGATGCAACCATTCCCTTTTTCTGCCATCGTTGGCCAAGACGAGATGAAACAAGCGATGATCCTTACCGCGATTGACGCCAGTATCGGCGGTGTTTTGGTATTTGGTGATCGCGGAACGGGCAAATCCACCGCCGTGCGTGCTTTGGCCGCTTTGTTGCCGCCGATTACGGCGATCAAAGGCTGCCCCGTAAACAGCGCAGCTGCAAAGGATGTGCCGGATTGGGCTGGATTAAGCTCTAAAATCGTGCATGAAACGCCAACGCCGGTTGTCGATCTGCCCTTGGGGGCCACCGAAGACCGCGTGACCGGCGCACTCGATATCGAAAAAGCGCTGACCAAGGGCGAAAAGGCGTTTCAGCCCGGCCTGCTCGCCCGCGCGAACCGTGGCTACCTTTATATCGACGAGGTGAATCTGCTTGAGGATCACATTGTTGATCTGCTGCTTGATGTCGCCCAATCAGGTGAAAACGTGGTTGAGCGCGAGGGTCTTTCCATCCGCCATCCGGCGCGGTTTGTACTAGTCGGGTCGGGTAACCCCGAGGAAGGTGAATTGCGCCCGCAACTGCTTGACCGTTTCGGTTTATCGGTCGAGGTTGCATCGCCCAAAGAGGTCGAAACCCGTGTCGAGGTCATCAAACGTCGCGATGCGTTCGAAAATGACAACGCCGCCTTCATGGTTCGGTGGCAGGCTGAAGATGCCGCAATCCGGGACCGCATCCTGACTGCAAGAAAAACTCTAACAAAGCTAAAAACGCCTGAAAAGACACTGACAGACGTGGCCGAACTCTGCCTCGCGCTTGGCTCCGACGGGTTGCGCGGTGAACTTACCTTGCTCAAATCCGCCCGCGCCTACGCTGCTTGGCGCGACGACACCGCACTGACCCGTGCGCATCTGCGCGCTGTTGCCCCGATGGCCCTGCGTCACCGCCTGCGCCGTGATCCGCTGGACGAGGCAGGCAGCGGCACGCGTGTCGCCCGCATGGTGGAAGACGTTCTTGGCTAATCAAAGCTGGACCCGCGCAACGCTGGCGTTGCAACTGCTCGGGATCGATCCGGGACTTGGGGGCATCTGCATTCGTGCGCGCTCCGGCCCTGTCCGTGACCGGCTCACCGCGATGATCGATCCAGGCGCAAGGCGATTGCACCCGGCGATATCGGACGAGGCTTTGTTCGGCGGGCTGGACCTGTCAGCGACATTAGCCAGCGGCCATCTGGTGCAGGAAAAGGGGCTATTGGCAACCCCCGGTGCGCTGGTGCTCACCATGGCAGAACGCGCGACAACAGGGCTTGCGGCACGTCTTGCCGTCGCTTTGGACAAGAACAACGATCACTGCCTGATCGCGCTGGATGAAGGGGCGGAAGCAGACGAGGCCCTGAACCCGAAACTGGCAGAACGGCTGGCTTTCAGTGTCGATTTATCAGATTGCAGCCTAAGCGATGCGCAAGACAAACAGCCATGCAGCGCCAAGCCAATCGCGGTCAAAGACGTCACGCTGCCGACAGATACAATCGAACAAATCACCCGCGTCGCCGAAGATCTTGGTATCGACAGTATGCGCGCGCCGCTGTTTGCGATCCGAGCGGCGCGCGCCCACGCGGCATTAAATGGGCGGGACCGCGTCATAGCCGATGATCTGGAAATCGCCTGCGCCCTCACGCTGGCCCACCGCGCGACGCGTATTCCCGAGCCCGAGGCGCAGGACGAAGACCAACCACCGCCACCGCCTGACCAGACGAATGACAGCAACACCGAAGACGGACTCGATCTCCCCGATGAGTTGTTGCTCGAGGCTGTCCGCGCACTTTTGCCTGACAACCTGTTGGATCAATTGGCTGCCCAAAAGGCGCGCGCAGGCCGCGGCAATGGCACGGGTGCCGCACGAAAAGGCAATAGACGCGGCAGGCCGCTGCCGTCACGCGCCGGTCGGATCAGCGATGGCGCGCGGATTGATATCATCGGGACGCTACGGGCGGCTGCCCCTTGGCAGACGATCAGACGCAATGCTTCAGGGCGTGACGGGCTGCAAATCCGACCCGCTGACATCCGTATCAAGCGGTTTGAAGAAAAGTCCGACAGGCTCTTGATCTTCACGGTCGATGCCTCCGGTTCTTCCGCGCTCAGCCGTCTGGCCGAGGCCAAGGGTGCGGTAGAGCTACTGCTGGCCCAAGCCTATGCACGTCGCGATCACGTTGCACTGGTGGCGTTTCGCGGAACAGAGGCAGAGTTGCTTCTTCCCCCGACACGATCACTGGTCCAAACCAAACGGCGTCTTGCGGGGCTGCCGGGTGGCGGCGGCACACCATTGGCGGCAGGCATGATGACGGCCTTCGATCAGGCAACCCAGGCCACGAGGCGCGGTCTGACACCGACGATCGCTATTCTGACGGACGGTCGCGCCAACATCGCACTTGATGGACGGGCCGACCGCAAACAGGCGGCAATCGACGCCCAGCAGATCGCGCGTATGCTCCGCGCACATGGGACCGACGTGATCGTCATCGACACGGGCAACAGACCGGAACCCGCCTTGCGCAATCTGGCACAAACACTGGACGCCGCCTATCTGCCGCTTCCGCGTGCCAATGCCGAACGGCTGTCAAAATCCGTCGCAACTGCGTTGGGCGACTGATGCGCTGGCCGGACGACGCCAAAAACTGGCCCCTTACCGCCTATTCGCGGCGAGTCCTCCACCGCCCGCATCGCTGGCACATTCAGGAACATGGAGAGGGGCCGCTGATCCTCCTGATCCACGGCGCTGGCGGTGCAACGCAAAGCTTTCGCGGCCTTTTTCCAATTCTCGCACAAACACATCATGTCGTCGCCGTCGATCTGCCCGGTCAGGGATTTACACAACTTGGCGCTCAGCAACGGTGTGGGCTGGATCACGTGTCCGAAGACCTGCTGTCGCTCTGCCGCAATCAGGGCTGGACACCAGACATTGTCGTCGGTCATTCCGCTGGCGTAGCAATTGCGCTGCGTATGTGGGAATTGGGAATGCGCCCCACCAGAGGGATCGTCGGGATCAATGCGGCGCTTGGCAATTTCAAAGGGGTGGCGGGGTGGCTCTTTCCGATGATGGCCAAAGCGCTGGCGGCAACCCCGTTCAGCGCCGGTGTCTTCGCCGGCACGTCGACGCGCAGTAGTGTCCGCAATTTAGTGCAGGGCACGGGTTCGAAAATCGATCAGGACGGATTGGAACTCTACTACCGGCTCACAACCGATAAGGGCCATGTCGATGCGACCTTGTCGATGATGGCGCAGTGGTCGCTGGATAGCTTGGTAGCACGGCTGGGGCATATTGATGCCCCCGTGCATCTGATTACCGGGTTAGACGATAAAGCTGTTCCTCCAAAAGTCAGTCGCGATGCCGTGCAGTCACTGCCACATGGCAAGCTGACCGAACTGTCCGGACTAGGGCATCTTGCGCATGAAGAAGACCCAGTCACATTCGCGCAACTGATCACACAAACGTAAACGGCCGCCAGAGTTTCCTCTGACGGCCCATGATCCAATCCAGTCGGATTGCTTACTCTTCTTCGGCGCCGAATGTGGCGAGGTAGGCATAAAGATCGTACGCCTGCTCTTCCTGACGGACCTGATAGGCCATCTTGCCGCGCGCGCGACGGTTGTCGAGCGTTTCGCGCAACCAGCCTGTTGGGTCCTGAACG
>NZ_JAWOAN010000263.1:0-17388 GCF_046498525.1 Yoonia sp. | reverse complement strand
GCGATGTGGGCGGTGATGATGGCGGCGATGATGCTGCCCACGCTGGTTCCGACGCTGACAACATATGAAAGACTGATGGTAAGCGCCGATGGAACGCGGGCTGGCTGGGTTGGCCTGCTTTTGGGCTATTTCATCGTCTGGGTCGGTTTTGCCGCCATGATCACCGCCGTGCAACTGGCCCTGCTTTTCGGTGGGGTGGTTAATATGCTCGGGATCGCGCCGGTCTGGCTGTCTGCGGTTCTGCTGATCATTGTGGGGGCGTTTCAGTTCACCCGCGTCAAAGAGGTGTGCCACGGCGTATGCCATGCGCCCATGACCTATTTCCTCGGCCACTGGAAAACCGGTTTCTTTGGCGGTTTGCGCATGGGGCTGGGTCTTGGGGCATTTTGTGTGGCGTGTTGCTGGGGCTTCATGGCTCTTGGTTTTGTCGGCGGCGTGATGAGCCTTGCCTGGATGGGGCTTGCGACATTGCTCATGGTCTTCGAAAAACTGCCCGACATCGGGCATCGCGTGATCAAACCGACCGGTGTGGCGTTGATTGCCGCCGGTCTGGGTTTGGCTGTCTTATAAGGAAAGGTAAGAGATATGGCTCAGAAGGAACGCGCACCCGCGGATCGGTTGCCGATCTCGCAACGGATCGACCAGCGCAAGGACAGCAACCCCCTGCGCCGCAAGATGAAGCCGACCGAATGGGCGATCAAGGGCGAACTTTTCCTCAACTGCTCTTGCACCGTCTTTTGTCCCTGCGTTGTCAGCCTTGGGGCGCATCCCCCAACCGAAGGCCATTGTCACGCGTGGATGGCGATTGCCATTGATGAAGGACATTTCGAGGGCGAGGACCTCTCAGGGCTGAACGTGGGCCTTTTGGTCGATATTCCTGGCCGTATGGCCGAAGGCAACTGGCGTGTTGCCGCCTATGTGGACGAACGTTCAACGCAAAAGGCATATGACGGGATATTACAGATTTTCAGCGGGGCCGCAGGGGGAACAACAGGTCTGTTCACGATGCTGGTGTCCGAGATCATCGGGGCCGAGCGTGAAAAGGTCGAAATCGTCCGCGATGGCACCAAACGCGGGATTTACATCGGCCGCAAGATACAGGGCGAGATCGAGATGCTGGCGGGCAAGGACGCGGAGCATCCGGTGATGATCAGTAACTCCAAATACTGGATGGGCCCCGATATCATCGCGGCGACTGGCACGAAGTCAAAGGTCGGCGATTATGGACGCGTCTGGGATTTTGGCGGCAAATCAGCCGAGATTTGCCCCATCGACTGGCAGGGTCCCAAACCGTGATGGCGCCGGGACACGGTGGCAAAACGGCGCATGTTGATGCTTGTCAAACGGTCGGCGCGGTCGACCTTGTTTTTGTGCCGGAGTGATCGCGCATGGCTGTTATCGCCCCTTCCTGCTGGCCGCAGAACTGATGGCCCGTGTCTTTGGCGATGCGGTGCGCGCCGTCCGGTTTTTCCGCTTCGGCTGGTTCGATTTTCAGGGTGTCAGGATAGCTGTGGCGCGGTCGGGCTATTCCAAACAGGGCGGATACGAGATTTACGTTGATGGCACCAAGAACGGGATGGCGCTCTGGAATGCGCTGTTGCGGGTGGCCAAAGAAGGGCCGACGCAGCAAATCCGCGCGATTGCGATCGATGGGAATCTTCCGGTCTGTGATCAGGTCTGGCCGCTGATGGTCAAAGGCAAGCGGATTGGCCAAGTGACCTCTGCGGCCAAATCTCCGGACTATAAAACCAATGTCGCAATCGGTATGGTACGCATGACCCACTGGGATGAAGGCACCGCGCTTGAGGTGCACACACACGCTGGGCCGCGCGCCGCCACGGTGCGCGAAAACTTTTGGATCTAGGTCCAAACGCGCCGCTGGCACTTTTGGCGGCGGTTCGTGTGGATTTGTAAGGAATGGGCCTTTTCGCCCCCAATGAGAGGAATGACGATGTTCAAGGCTTTGATGGTTGAGAAAGACGCAGAAGGCAAAACAAGCGCAGCCGTGCAGCAGCTGTCGCTGGATCAACTGCCCGAGGGGGACGTGACCGTCGCGGTCGAGTATTCAACCGTCAATTACAAGGACGGGCTGTGCATCGGGCCCGGTGGCGGTCTGGTGCGGAATTACCCGCATGTGCCTGGTATCGATATGGCAGGCACCGTCGAGGCATCCGATACAGAATGCTACAAAGTCGGCGACAAGGTTGTCCTGACCGGTTGGCGTTTCGGCGAAGCCTATTGGGGCGGCTACACCCAAAAAGCGCGCGTCAAGGCGGAATGGCTGGTCCCGTTGCCAGAGGGCCTGACGACACGGCAGGCGATGGCTGTCGGCACGGCTGGTTTCACGGCGATGTTGGCGGTGATGGCGCTGGAGGATCACGGCATCAAGGACGGGCCGGTGCTTGTGACAGGTGCCGCCGGTGGTGTTGGTTCGGTCGCAACGGCGATTCTTGCCAATCTGGGGTATGAGGTCGCTGCGGTGACAGGCCGCCCCGAAACGGCGGATTATCTCAAATCGCTGGGTGCCACGCAGATCGTGGCCCGCGAAGAGATCAATGAAATCACCCGCCGCCCGCTGGAAGCGGAAACATGGGGCGGTTGCGTGGATGCTGTGGGTGGCGAGATGCTGGCGCGTATCCTGGGGCAGATGAAGTATGGCGCGTCCGTCGCGGCAGTAGGACTGGCCGGTGGGGCCGGGATGCCCGCATCGGTCATCCCGTTCCTTTTGCGCGGTGTGAACCTTTTGGGGATCGACAGTGTCATGCAGCCTTATGACAACCGCGTGCGGGCGTGGGCGCGGATTGCCAAGGACCTGCCGATGGACAAGCTGGAGGCAATGATCCAGCCCGCGACGTTGGAGGATTTGCCGGAACTTGGTCGCGATATCTTGAAAGGTCGGGTCAAAGGCCGTGTCGTTGTGGACGTAAACGCCTGATTCCACCGGTGTCGCAAACAGAGAATATGGGCCGTCGGATTGTGAAAATCCGGCGGTTTTTCTTATGTAAATAAGGGTTTCATCTAAGGTGTTCCTTTCTGGTGGATGTCGCAAACGGAAAAGAAATTTGCGCCAAACGGTTGTTCTGTTGGTTTTCGACCTGTTAAGCTGAATTGAATTTTTGGGTGTCTGCCTGATTATTATCAATAACGAATGCGGTATGCGGGGCAGAATGACGTGTGCCGGAAAACCGCTGTGACAGGAGGGAAGAATGTTCTCAAAGATAATGGTGCCGATCGATCTGGCGCATGCCGATCGCATGACCGGTGCGATAAGCATGGCGGCAGACCTTGCAAAACTATACGATGCGCAGGTCTGTTACGTAAGCGCGACAACGCCGACGCCATCGTCGGTGGCGCATACGCCGAAGGAATATAAAGCAAAGCTCGACGCATTTGCCCAGAAAGAAGCAGCAGAGCATGGTCAGACCGCCACATCGCATATGGTGATTTCACATGATCCGACGGCGAGTCTCGATGATGATCTGGTCAAGGCTGTGGACGAGGTGGGTGCCGATCTGGTGGTCATGGCAACACATGTTCCCAATATCGGTGATCTGATCTGGGCCTCGAACGGCAGCCGGTTGGCAAGTCATACCAAAGCGTCGGTCTGTCTTGTGCGCACTGGTGGCTAAAAATAAAACTGAAATAAAAGGAGGCCAGAACTATGGCCGATGAAAATACGAATACGGGGATACCGTTACCGGAGGGGGCCTCGGACATCATCGAAACCGATTACGAGATCGGTCAGGATAATATCGAAGCGCAGTTCGGGCCTTTTGGCCTCGACATTCACAACCCGGTTTTCCTGATCTCGGGACTATCGGTCGTGGCCTTTGTGGTCTACGCGCTGTTGGCGCCGGATCAGGCGGCAAGTTTCTTTGGCTGGCTGCGACCGACGCTGACCTCGACCTTTGACGGGTTCTTCCTGATGGCGGCGAATGTTTTTGTCATCTTCTGCCTGCTGCTCATCGTGTCGCCCTACGGTGCGGTCCGTTTGGGCGGGGCCGACGCCACGCCCGATTATGGATATGCCGGCTGGTTCGCGATGCTCTTTGCCGCTGGTATGGGCATCGGGCTGATGTTCTTCGGCGTTCTTGAACCGGCCTATTATTTCGGGACCCCGTGGGGTGACGAACCCTTGGGAGCGGTACGCCCGTTCACCGAGGACGGCACTCTGATCGCGGCCAATGTGGCAGAGGCGAAACGCATGGCGCTTGCCGCGACCTCTTACCACTGGGCGCTGCACCCTTGGGCGATTTACGCGATTGTCGCGCTTGCGCTTGCGCTTTTCAGCTATAACAAGGGTCTGCCGCTTTCGATCCGCTCGGCATTCTACCCGATCTTGGGCGAACGTGTCTGGGGCTGGTGGGGGCACCTGATCGACATCGTCGCGGTGTTTGCGACGCTCTTTGGCCTTGCGACTTCGCTTGGTCTGGGTGCGCAACAGGCCAACGCCGGGCTTGAGTATGTCTATGGCATTCCAAGCAGCGTCACGGTTCAGGTCATCCTGATTATCGGTATCACCGCCATCGCGCTGGTCTCGGTCCTCCGGGGCCTTGATGGCGGGGTAAAGGTTCTGTCCGAAATCAACATGGGGCTTGCGATACTGCTTCTTCTCTTCGTGGTGTTCACTGCGGGTGCCGTCGGTATTATGACGGATTTCGGCACAACGCTCGTGGCTTACGCGAAAGAGGTCGTGCCGCTGTCCAACCCCTTTGGTCGCGAAGATGACGGCTACCGCGAAGGCTGGACTGCGTTTTACTGGGCATGGTGGATCAGCTGGTCACCTTTTGTCGGCATGTTCATCGCGCGTGTTTCGCGTGGCCGTACCGTGCGGGAGTTCTTGGTCTGCGTGCTGATCATCCCATCGGTCGTCTGCATTTTCTGGATGTCCGTATTCGGCGGTACCGCGATCAACGACATGATTGCGAATGCTGATGTAAGTGCTGTGAAGGCCAACGTAATTGATGCCTACAGGCCGGAATTGTCGCTGTTTGCGATGCTGGAAGGGCTGCCACTGGCCTCGATCACTTCGACCGTCGGAATTGTGCTGGTCATCGTGTTCTTCGTGACATCGTCCGACTCCGGCAGCCTCGTGATCGATACGATCACAGCCGGCGGCAAGGTCGATGCGCCGGTGCCACAGCGTGTATTCTGGTGTACCTTCGAAGGTCTGGTAGCCATCGCGCTATTGATCGGAGGGGGCCTCGGGTCGCTTCAGGCGATGGTGATCTCGACCGGCTTGCCGTTTACCATCGTCCTGCTTTTGATGTGCTGGGCGATCTTCCGTGGACTGCAAAGCGAAATGAAGGCCTGACAGGGCTAAATACCAAAATGATTGGCTCCGGTGCTTGCGCATCGGGGCCTTTTTCGTATCCATGTCACCATGACATTAGATATCGCATGGGTGCGCGCCCAATTCCCCGCCTTTGACCAGCCTTCCTTGCAGGGGCAGGCTTTTTTCGAAAACGCTGGTGGGTCTTATGCCTGCAGTCAGGTGATTGACCGCCTGCACCGTTTCTATACCGAGCGAAAGGTCCAGCCTTTTGCGCCTTATGAGGCCTCTCGGTTGGGGGGTGCGGAAATGGACGAGGCGCGCGTGCGTCTGGCAGAGATGCTGGGAGTGAAGACGCATGAACTTTCATTCGGTCCGTCCACGACGCAGAATACCTATGTGCTGGCGCAAGCGGTACGCCAATGGATCAAACCCGGGCAAAGCATCGTGGTCACCAATCAGGACCACGAGGCCAACAGCGGACCCTGGCGACGACTGGCAGAGGAGGGGGTGCCGATCCTCGAGTGGCAGATTGATCCCGAGACCGGAGAATTGCGTCCCGACGACCTTGCCACACTTCTTGAGCAGGACGTGGCGCTGGTCTGCTTTCCGCAGTGTTCGAACGTCATCGGTGCGATCAACGATGTGGCAGGCATTTGTAAACTGGCAAAGGCGGCAGGCGCACGCACGTGCGTCGATGGCGTTTCTTACGCGCCGCACGGTTTTCCTGATGTGAACGCGCTTGGCTGCGATGTGTATCTGTTCAGCGCCTACAAGACCTATGGCCCGCATCAGGGGATCATGGTCATCCGCGAAGAATGGGGCATGGCGTTGCCCAATCAGGGTCACCACTTCAACGGTGACAGGCTTTACAAGCGGTTTACCCCAGCAGGTCCAGACCATGCGCAGGTCGCGGCCAGTGCGGGCATGGCGGATTATTTTGACGCGCTGTCGTTGCATCACGGTGGCGGCACAGGGGCAGAAGCGGCGCGCAAGTCCCACGACCTGATGCGCGAACACGAAGTCGCGCTTTTGCAGCCGTTACTGGATTATGTGCAGGCCAAGAACTCGGTCCGGCTTGTCGGTCCTGCGGATGCGCAACGCCGTGCACCCACGGTCGCCTTGGCACTGGACAGTGATCCCGGGGAAGCAGCGGCAAAGCTGGCCCTACACGGGATCATGGCCGGTGGTGGTGATTTCTATGCGCAGCGCCCTCTGTCGGCGGTTGGTGTGGACCCTGCCAAGGGCGTGTTGCGCGTCAGTTTTGTCCACTACACGACTGCAGCGGAGGTTGACGCGCTGATGGTGGCACTAGATCAGGTCTTGTAGGCAGGCTAATCAGCCCTGCGCGGAGGTCTGATGCGAAAATCCCCGATTTTGATGTGGTTCCGGCGTGATCTGCGCCTTGGTGATCACGAGGCGCTGACGGCGGCATGCGCTGCAGGCCGTCCCGTCATTCCGGTCTTTATCCATGATGAACTGACCGAAAGCATGGGCGCTGCCCCCAAAATGCGTTTGGGGATGTCTGTCGAAGACTTGCGCAAGTCGCTGGAAACGAAAGGCAGTCGCCTGATCCTGCGACGCGGGGATGCACTGGTTGTGCTGCGTGATCTGATCAAGGAGACAGGGGCAGGGGCGGTTTATTGGTCGCGGCTTTATGATCCGCAAAACCGGGCGCGTGATACGGCGGTGAAGGCGGCGCTCAAGGATGATGGCGTGACCGCTGACAGCTACAAGGGGCATGTCCTGTTCGAACCTTGGACAGTCGAAACCAAAACCGGCGGCTTCTATAAGGTATACACGCCGATGTGGAAGTCCGTGCGTAGCAACGAAGTGCCTGACACCTTGCCATCGCCGGGTGATATTCCTGCACCTGACACGTGGCCTGCGTCAGATGACATCGCGGACTGGCAAATGGATGCCGCGATGCGCCGCGGCGCTGATATCCTCAAAAACCATTGTACAGTCGGCGAGGCTGCTGCCCACGACCGGTTGAGCAGCTTTATTGCCGACCGTGTTTCGAACTACGTCAGGAACCGCGATTTGCCGGGTGTCGATGGTACTTCACACCTGTCAGAAAATCTGACCTACGGCGAAATCAGCCCGCGGAAATGCTGGCATGCGGGTTGGCGGGCGTTGCATGACGGCAAGAGCGATGCCGAGGTTTTTCTCAAGGAACTGGTCTGGCGCGAGTTCGCTTATCATCTTGCATTTCACACACCGCGTATTGTCAGCGACAATTGGAAACAGGACTGGGATGCTTTTCCTTGGAACACCGATGAACGGCTGGCCGAAGTCAAAGCGTGGAAGCAAGGGCGTACCGGCATCCGGTTCGTCGATGCGGCCATGCGCGAAATGTATGTCACCGGCACAATGCACAATAGGGGCCGCATGATCGTGGCTTCTTACCTGACCAAACATATGCTGTGTCACTGGAAGATCGGTTTGGACTGGTTTGCCGATTGTCTGATTGATTGGGACCCGTGCAGCAACGCCATGGGGTGGCAGTGGTCAGCCGGGTCGGGGCCGGATGCGACGCCGTATTTTCGGGTGTTTAATCCTGTGACCCAACTCGACAAGTTCGACAAGGACCGAACCTACGTCAAGAAATGGATCGCCGAGGGTACAAATACCCCCAGCGCAACCGCGTTGTCATATTTTGATATGATACCATCAAGTTGGGGTATGACAGCGCAAGATCGTTATCCTGATCCGGTTGTCCCCGTCGACGAGGGGCGCAAGCGTGCGTTGGACGCATATCAGAGCCGTGGTTTCTGATTTCCGTAAGGTCAATGAAACTATTTTGGCATGTTTTCCGTGACTTCGCCGTCTCAAAGGTTAATTTGCTCTTCCAACTGGTGGCGACAAGCGGCCATATGCGATGACAATACGACAGGAATATCAATGATCTTGACCATTACTGACGGCCAAACCGGGCTGCCGCGTTATTTCTCCCGGGTGTTTGATCAGGTCAAAGACCTGCAAAAGGGCCGGGTTGATATCGTTTTGCCGGATGGCCGGCATTTCCGCGCCGAAGGGCCCCAGCCGGGCTATGTGGCCGAAGTACACGTCCATAATGCCGATCTATTTGCGCGGACCGTTCGCGAAGGCGATATGGGCTTTTCGGAAGCCTATCTTGATGGCTGGTGGACCACACCAGACTTGATGGCCGTGATGGATTTCATGCATGATGAGGCGGATCACATCTACGATGGCTTCCCAGCACAAAAACTCATCCGGTTGTATGAAAGGCTCCGGTTCTGGATGCAGCGGAACTCCAAGACACAGGCACGCAAGAACATCAGCTACCACTACGATTTGGGAAATGATTTCTACAGTCTCTGGCTTGACGACACGATGACCTATTCATCGGCCATTTTTGAGACCGGACAGGAAAGCACCGAAGCGGCACAAACCGCCAAATACGCCAGCATGGTCGACCAGATGGGTGCCAAGGCAGGCGATCATGTGCTTGAGATCGGCTGTGGATGGGGCGGTTTCGCGGAATATGCCGCCAAGGAACGCGGGATCAGGGTGACCGGGCTGACGATCAGTCAGGAACAGCACGACTATGCGGTAGCGCGCATGGCCAAGGCTGGCCTGTCAGATATGGTCCAGATCAAGATGCAGGATTACCGCGATGAAAAGGGCGTCTACGACGGCATTGCCAGCATCGAGATGTTCGAGGCGGTCGGCGAACAATATTGGCCCACGTACTTTGAAACAGTCCGCGAACGCCTCAAACCGGGCAAGAACGCAACACTTCAAATCATCACCGTGAAAGACGAACGATGGGAATCCTACCGCAAGGGCGTGGACTTTATCCAAAAGTACGTCTTCCCCGGTGGTATGCTGCCCAGCCCGACAGTTTTGCGGCAAGAGGTTGAAAAGGCAGGATTAAATGTTCACGGCTCGATCGAGTTTGGCAAAAGCTATGGGCTGACGCTGCGCCGCTGGCACGACACCTTCAACGAAAAGTGGGATCAGGTTGCAGCCTTGGGCTTTGATGACAGATTCAAGCGGATGTGGGATTTTTATCTGACCTCTTGTGCCGCGACTTTTGATAGCCGAAACTGCGATGTAACGCAGATTACCGTGACACGGCCGGGTTAACGCAGGGCCGTGCGCGTCAACATAAGGACGCAGTGACATGCCCACAGCCGGACGTCTTGCTGGTGCAGTTATTTTTGGTTTGTTCGGTTGGTACCTGGCCGGGCTTACGATTCCGTTTTTCCCGGAGTCGAACGCACCGACTTACTGGCTCCCTGTGGTCAGCTTTATTTCTCTGGTTGTCGGTTGGCGTGTCTGTGGCAGCCGGGCAGGGCGCGGATATAATCCTGCAATCGGTATTGGTCTGACCTCTGCGGCTGCAATAGCTTTTTGTTCCATCTTTGCTGTGGCCTTCAACAAGATGATCAGCAATGCGTTGGCCAATCGCTATCAGGACGGGACAATGGAAGCTGTGATTGACGTCTTTGAACAGATGGTCACATTCGGCAGGATGTTTGCCGAACCACCCTTGATTGCGACGCTGCTGATCGGTGGTGTGGTCTGTGCGTGGGGCACGGAATTCTTCGGTCGGCGTTTCCCTTAGAAATGGATATCTTCGTTTACGGGACCTTGCAGTCGCCGCAGTTGATGTCAGCAGTTTCCGGCTGCAAAAGCTGCACAGGCATTCCGGCACAGTTGCACGGCTTTGGGGTGTTTCCGGTGCTGGACGACGTGGTGCCTTTCATTGCGCCGCAAGACGGGGCCGTTTCTGAAGGGGTTGTTTATGAAGGATTGCAGGCCGCCGAGATGGACCGGCTTGATCTTTACGAAGGGGCCTTTGGGTATCGGCTTGCCGATGTCGCGGTCCAGACAGCCGCAGGAACGCGCCCTGCAAAATGTTATTTGCCGCCACACGACCAGCCCACTGGGATTGGTACATGGTCGCTGGATGCATGGAAGGCCGATCATCTTGCGCCGGCCATTCTTGCGGCCCAAGAGCTTTTTTCACATGATCCCCTGCCGTCTTCGACGACTTTGCGTGCCATGTGGCCGATGATCGAGGTGCGGGCATGGTCGAAACATCGCGCGAAAGCTGCGCCTGCGACCCGGCGTTACGCTGCAGGCCCGGACGACTTTCGGATACTTGAAGCCCGTCCGCCGCAAGGGCGATTTTACCGGTTCCAAAGCGTGGACGTGGCACATCGGCGGTTTGATGGCACGCAGTCAGGCAGGCTTGTGCGTGAAGGGTTTTGCGGGACAGATGCTGCAATCGTACTGCCATATGATCCCGCGCGTGATCGTGTGCTACTGGTCGAACAGGCGCGACTTGGGCCGCGCCTGCGCTACGATCCGAACCCGTGGATGCTCGAACCTGTTGCAGGGATCGTGGACCCTCGCGAAACCCCCGAGGCCGCGGCTTTGCGGGAATGCCGTGAAGAGGCCGACGTGCACATCGAACATCTGGAACCTGCTGGATCATTCTATGTCTCGCCGGGGTCGAGCACGGACTATTTCTACAGCTTTGTGGGCCTGTGCGATCTGCCGCAAACGGATACCTATCTGGGTGGTCTGGCCGATGATTCAGAGGACCTGCGCCTGCACCCGATGTCGTTTGACGATGCCATGTCACTTGCCGACAGCGGTGAAATCGCCACAGGTCCGGCGCTTTACCTTCTCTACTGGCTCTTGCGTCACAAAGACCGCCTACGCAGCTTGGTCTGAGTTGTCCGCTTGATGTTGGACCGTTGCGGTCCTACACACAAGGCAAATGAATGAAAGGGCTGCGACATGACCATTAAGACCGATTTTGCCGATGCCGTTGGTAACACGCCCCTGATCAAATTGCGGGCCGCATCCGAGGCTACGGGCTGTACCATTCTGGGCAAGGCCGAATTTCTGAACCCCGGTCAGTCGGTCAAGGACCGTGCCGCCCTTTTCATGATCAAGGATGCGATTGCGCGCGGTGATCTCAAACCCGGCGGCACGATTGTCGAAGGTACGGCCGGCAACACCGGCATCGGTCTGGCGCTGGTCGGGGCGTCGATGGGCTTTAAAACTGTGATCGTGATCCCTGAGACCCAAAGTCAGGAAAAGAAAGACATGATCCGCGTCGCAGGCGCGCAATTGGTCGAGGTGCCGGCTGTGCCCTACGCCAATCCCAACAATTACGTGAAATACTCAGGTCGTTTGGCCGCTGCCCTGAATGAAATCGAACCTAACGGTGCGATTTGGGCCAACCAGTTCGACAATACCGCCAATCGTCAGGCGCATATCGAAACGACCGGACCGGAGATCTGGGAACAGACCGACGGTAAGGTGGATGGCTTCACCTGCGCTTGTGGTTCAGGGGGAACGCTTGCCGGCGTCGGCGAGGTCTTGCAGCCGAAAGGCGTGAAAGTCGGCCTGTCCGATCCGGACGGGTCGGGCCTCTACAAGCTTTATACGGGTGAAACACCACCGTCCGGCAATTCCATCACAGAAGGGATCGGGCAGGGGCGCATTACTGCCAACCTTGAAGGGTTTACGCCTGATTTTGCCTATAAAATTCCCGATAAAGAGGCCTTGCCGATTGTCTTTGATCTGCTCCAGCATGAAGGATGGTGCATGGGGGGGTCCACGGGGATCAACATTGCCGGTGCCATCCGATTGGCCCGGGACATGGGGCCGGGGCATACGATTGTGACGATCCTGTGTGACTATGGCACGCGGTATCAGTCCAAGATATTCAATCCGGCGTTCTTGCGCGAAAAAGGTCTGCCGACACCCGATTGGATGGACGCCGAGGTGAATGTTCCGACGGTCTTCGAGGACGCATGATCCGCGTTCTCACAGCATTCCTGCTGCTGGGTCTGCTGACGCTTGCCTCTCCTCCTGCGGCATTGGCCCAGGATGAGGTCGCGCCGCCGACGGCTTTGACCGCGATGGAAGAGTTCGAGCGTATCGCGCGGCGGGCAGAGGAACTGGCAGGTCGAAAAGACGTATCACTGTTTGCAATCAGCCGTTTGCGGGCCGAACTTGTTACATTTCGTGACGAATTCCTGCAACTGACGAATGTCAATGCGGGTCGTCTGGCCACTGTCGACGCACAGATCGCAGCCTTGGGCCCAGTCCCCGAAAACGGTGAAGAAGCCGCAAGTGTCGCGACACGACGTGCTGAACTGATCGCGCAACGCCAGGCATTGATGGCCCCGCGTTTGCTGGCTCAAGAGGCGCATGCCCGCGCAAGCGGTCTGATCAGTGAATTCGATATCCAGTCGTTGCAGCAACAGACCAGCGAACTTACGGATCGTGGGCCTTCGCCATTTAGCCCGTCCCACATCGCAGGTGCGGTGCAGGCGGTGTGGCAATTGATGGAAGTGATCGGCGTTGAAATCAGTGCGGGAATTTCCACCAAATCGCAATCAGGCCAGTTGGCCGATGCGTTGCCGCGTGCACTGGTGTTGTTTGTGTTCGGTATCGCACTTCTGGGTGCGGGGCGGCGTCTGGTGACACGTTGGCGGACCCATTATGCAGAAAGTGCGGTCCGTTGGAAGCCGCTCATTCTGTTCTTCTTTTCGATTGTTCAACTGATCGTGCCTCTGATCGGGCTGTTTGTCCTGACAGAGGCGTTGCAGTCGCTTGATATCTTCGGATTGCGGAGTGCTGATGTCGTTGCGGCGATCCCGATGGCGGGTGCGTTCGTGATCATCGGTTGGTGGCTGTCGCGCCTTGTTTTTCCAATCGGGGAAAAAGGCGGGTACCTTGGTTATCCAGAGCCGACACGTGCTGCAGGGCGTTTCCTGAGCAGCAGCATCACTTGGGTGATGGCCGTGGGCGCCCTGTTCGGGGCGGGCTTGCGGACGATGGAAATGTCTGACGGGGCACTGGCCGCATTCGAGTGGCCGTTCCTTTTAGTGCTTGGTTTACTATTCTGGCGTCTGGGGCGCGTGATCGCGACCAAGCCTGCCGGATCGCAGCATGGTGAAGTTTCGACCGGACGCCTGCGTGGATACATCGGCCGTGTAGCGACAGTTGTCGCCATCGTTTCGCCCTCGATTGCAGTATTTGGGTATACGGCGGCGGCCATGGCCCTTTTGGGGCCGTCGATCTTGTCAGTCGCATTGATTGGCGTGCTGTTCTTGCTGCAACAGATCGTGCATGACGTCACGGGACCGCCCGAAAAGGAAGATGATTTTCGAGGTGCATTTGCCCTGATCCCGGTATTTGTGGGCTTTGTCCTTTTTCTGGTCAGTCTGCCGGTCTTTGCCTTGATCTGGGGCGCACGTGTGTCCGACCTTATCGAACTTTGGACCCGTTTCAGTGAAGGCGTCGCCTTGGGTGAAACACGGGTTTCGCCCACGGATATCCTGATGTTCGTGGTCGTGTTTGCCGTGGGGTATCTGCTGACGCGGTTCATTCAGGGCTTGCTGCGCAAATCGGTTTTGCCACGCACCCGTCTGGATCTTGGTGGACAGAACGCGATTGTCGCAGGGTTAGGGTACGTGGGTATCATTCTTGCGGCGATTATCGCGATCACCAGCGCGGGCATTGATCTGTCCAACCTTGCCATCGTTGCCGGTGCGCTGTCGGTTGGTATCGGTTTTGGCTTGCAGAACATCGTCTCGAATTTCGTGTCAGGGATCATCCTGCTGATTGAACGTCCTGTCAGTGAAGGAGACTGGATCGAGGTCGGCGGTCAAATGGGCTATGTGCGCGCGATTTCGGTCCGCTCTACCCGGATTGAGACGTTTGACCGGACGGATGTGATTATTCCCAATGCCGATCTGGTCAGCGGGCAAGTCACGAACTGGACCCGTGGCAATCTGGTGGGTCGCGTGATCGTGCCGGTTGGCGTGGCATATGGGTCTGATGTTGATAAGGTCACCGAGATTTTGCGTGGTATCGCAGAGGCGCATCCGCTTGTTATCATGACCCCGCCACCTGCGGTGTTGTTTCAGGGGTTCGGCGCGGATTCGCTGGATTTCGAAATCCGGGCGATCCTGCGTGATGTGAACTATGTGCTGGTCACAAAATCCGAGATGAACCATGCCATCGCCAGAGAATTTGCCGCCGCAGGCATTGAGATTCCATTCGCCCAGCGTGATATTTGGTTGCGTAACCCCGAAGTACTCAAGGATGTGACCCCGACATGACTGAATTGCTGTTCCGAAAAGATGCTTATGCCCGCGAAGCCCTGGCAAAAGTGACCCAGATCACCTCGGAAGGCGGAATCGTATTGGATGGTTCGGTCTTTTATCCGACCTCCGGCGGACAGCCCGGCGATAGCGGAACGCTGCGCTGGAAAGGGGGCGAGATCGAAATTGCGACTGCCGTGAAAGGCGAGGACGGCGTCATCGTGTTGGTACCGGCTGAACCGGCAGGTCTGCCTACAGTAGGCCAGGAGGTGACGCAGGTGCTCAATTGGGAGCGTCGCTACCGCCATATGCGCGTGCATACCGCCTTGCATCTGCTGTCCGTCGTGATCCCTCTGCCCGTTTCCGGCGGTTCTATCGGGGCAGAGAAAGGGCGTCTGGATTTTGATATGCCGGAATCCCCCGAGGATAAGGCCGCGCTGGAAGAAGACCTCAACCGGTTGATCGCGTGCAATATGGACGTGACCGAAGAGTGGATTACCGATGCGGAACTCGATGCCCAGGCTGATCTGGTCAAGACGATGTCGGTGCAGCCGCCGCGGGGGAGCGGCCAGATACGCCTTGTGCGCATCGGGGTGGGCGACGAAACGGCAGATTTGCAACCTTGCGGCGGCACCCATGTCGCCAATACCCAAGAGATCGGACGCGTGCGCATCGGCAAGATCGAAAAGAAAGGCCGCCAGAACCGGCGCGTCTACCTGCATCTTGAGTAGGGCAGTGTGGCGGATTGCGGTCCTTCTGACGGGGCTGACCTGCTTTGGTCTGCCTGCTGCGGCAGACGGGCGTTATGCTGGCTGCACTGCCGAAAACGCCAAGATTATCTATGACGCATTTGGCACCGCCAAGAACCTGACGCTGAAGGCTTCGGTCGCCGTCGGGGATACGACGGACTATCAGCGCTGGTTTGGCGACTATTCCCAAGCCAATGCCGAACGTGTCAGGGCCAGTCTCAAGGCTGTGATCACCGCATTGCGCGGCGGGGCCGTAACTGCGCAATGCCATCCTGCCGGTGCCGACGGATGCAATGCGGGCGAATTTGCGTGGGTCTTTGCGGATGAGCCGTATTTGATGCACCTGTGTCCTGCCTTTTTCAACCTGCCGCCGCTGACGGCACTCCGCCCTGGTGACCGGCGGTCGGACAACGGGACACGCGAAGGCACTATCGTGCACGAAATCTCGCATTTCTTGGATGTGGCCGCGACCGAGGATCATTGCTATTCCCGAACAGAATGTTCCCGCATGGCGCGCGATTATCCGCGGCGTGCGATTGATAACGCTGACAGCTATCAGTATTTCACTGAAGATGTGACCTATTATGCGCGCCAGCCCTTGGCAGACAAGCCGCCACCTGCACCCCGTCCGAACCGCTAGTCGCGTTTGGCGTCCTGACTGAAGAGATCACGCTCAGCAGGAAGATCAAGCATCTTTTCGGATTCCGGTAACCCCTCGCGGGACAAGAGCACGGCAAAGTTCCGCAGGCCCGGCACGTGGCTGCACACCACCAAGAACATCACCATGATCGGGACGGAGAGGAACATTCCGGGGATACCCCAGACAGCGCCCCAAAAGGCCAGTGACAGGATGATCCCGAAGGATGATAGGCGCAACGCGCGGCCCATCATCATCGGATCGATGATACTGCCGTTCACGAACTGGATGACACCCGCGATGGCAAAGACCGCCAGTGTGGTCGATGCATCCCCGATTTCGACATGGGCGACCAGCGTGATCAAGGCGGTTGCCACAATCGATCCGATATTCGGGATGAAGTTCAGCACGAAAGTGATGATGCCAAGGGATGTCGCCAGCCCCAGTCCGAAGGCTTGTGCCAGCACAAACACCATCGCGCCCGTGATGGCGCTGATGACTGTCTTGACCAGCAGGTAATAGTTGACGCGGTGGATGATGGACTGGATGATCTTGCCCACACGCTCTGCCTGCGCCTTGTCACCGACAAGGCTCAGGAGTTTCGTTTCAAACCAGATCCGTTCGGCAAACAAAAAGCCGACAAAAAGGATAACCAGGACGGTGGCCTGCATCACACTGCTGGCCTGACTGGCGGCCCCGCGCAGATAGCTGGAGACATCAAAGGACCGTAGCGCGTTGAACACAGCCTGCTCACTGTCCTCGCCAAGCCAGCCAAAGAGTGACGCCACAGCGGAGGGTGCGCGTTCGGCGTAAGAAAGCGTTGTGACAAGCACTGTGTTCACTTCTGCCAACAGGATCGAGGTCAGCGTCAGCAGGGTCGCTGCTATCAGGACCATGGCGGCAATGCTGGCCAATGTGTTGGGTATGCGAAACGGCCCGATCCGCTGGCGGGCGATAAAATTGATGACGTCGCTTGTCAGACTGAACAGAATGATCGCCGTGGCAAGCGAGATCAGCACAAACCGCGCTTGTACCAGCAGGAACAACACCACGGCAAAGGCAATGATCAGCAATGCCGCTGTTTGCAGGCGCATCGTCCGGCTTGGCCTTTCAGCTTTGTCCGTTTTCGGCGGATCGTACAGCATCGACAGTCGGGCCTCTTGGCGTCAAAGACCTATTTGTAGGGCGCGTTGGGGGCGGACGTAAAGGGGACTCACAAACATATGTCTAGGGTCTTGCAAAGGCCCGCCACTTGAGGCTAAACCCCGCCTCACGGACAGGTGGCCGAGTGGTCGAAGGCGCACGCCTGGAAAGTGTGTAGGCGGGAGACCGTCTCCAGGGTTCGAATCCCTGTCTGTCCGCCACCTCACTTCTTACTGATCCCTATTTTTAGTTATTGCCGCGCGCTTCGCGCACCCAGGCGACCAATCTTGCGCGGGCCTCGGGGTCCATCTGGACGGCGTTGGGCGGCGGCATCGCGTGGCTGACGCCTGCTTGCAGATAAATTTCGCTTGCGTGGCGTGCTACATCACCGGGGGTTTCGAGGTAGACGCCATTGGGTGCCCATTGCATGTTGCCCCAGACCGGTTCGCGGGCATGGCACATGGAGCAGTTGCCGATCACGGT
>NZ_JAWOAN010000192.1:0-7729 GCF_046498525.1 Yoonia sp. | reverse complement strand
ATCTTCCAAGTGGTTTTGGGCGGTGCGCTGGTCTTTGCCGCCGGTGCGTTGATTGGCTCTGGCTAAACGTCGCGCACCATTGTGGTTGACGCGCTGAAGCCGAAAATATGCTTCAGCGGTCCGATTTTGACTGTCTTGAGTTCCTTGAAGCCGACATGGCGGTAGAGCGCCTTGGCCCGTGGGTTCGTATCGACCACATCAAGCCGGACCTGTGCGTAGCCGCGCCGCTTTGCTTCGTCGATCACGGCGTCAAGCAGGGCGGTGCCGACGCCCATGCCGCGTGCCTCTGGTGCGACGAACAATCCGTCCATCAGGAAGCGTTCATTTTCGAAGTCCTTTTCCAGCAAGGCGAGAAGCGACATGCGAATTGATCCGCTGACCCAGCCATAGACCCTGCGCATGTCGCTGAAATCCCCCTCGACCAATGAGCCATGGACCGTTTTGAAACCTGCGATGCCCAAGAGTTTGCCATTGTCGTCATGCGCGCAAATGCCGTGATCGGGCCGCAGGACGGAACGCACGAACATCATCGCCTGATATTTTGGCCCCATTGTGAAGCCCAGCTTTTTACCGAAGGCTTCCCAATAGAGTGACGCCGCTTCTTCGCGGTCTTGCGGGGGAATACCGACAGTGATCTTCATGCATCAAAGCAATTAAACGGAATGTAATTGACCAGATCTCCGAAAGCGATCTCTTGCGCGTGATCAGAGAGTTCCACAAGCCCAGTGGCCCAGCTAAGGCCGGAGATGCGGCCTGACCCTTCAGAGGGAAAAATGGTGACTTTACCGTCCTCGACCCGCGCACGCAGGTATTCACGACGGCCAGCCTTTTTGGATTTGCTGAAGGCAGCGGGCAGTTGATAACTGGTCGGTTCTGTCCAAGCGCCGCCTGCCATGACGGTTAGCGCGGGTGCCGCAAAGACCAGGGCGCAAACGATTGCCGCGACAGGATTGCCGGGCAGCCCAAAAACGGGTGTGTCTCGCCAGAGACCAAGAGCAAGCGGCCGCCCCGGTTTCATGGCGATCCGCCAAAGAGCGAATGAGCCGGTGCCTTCCAGCAGCGCCGACATATGGTCTTCGTCGCCTGCAGATGCACCGCCGGAGGACAGGATCGCATCGCATTGTTTCGCCGCATCATCGAGAATGTTGCGCAGGGTCTCTCTTTTGTCCGGTGCCCGTCCCAAATCCACTACCTCATAGCCCCAATTCGTGACCATTGCCGCCAGCATCGGGCGGTTTGCGTCGTAGATCTGGCCTTCGGTCGCCGTATCGCCGGGTTCGCGTAGTTCGTCCCCGGTGGAAAGGATGCCGACCCTGAGAGGTTTGCGCACACTGACTTGACCGACGCCTGCGGCCGCCAGCATTCCGAGGTCCGCTGGCGTAATCTTGCGGCCTGCGTGCAGGATGGTTTGGCCCGCTTGCATATCTTCGCCTGCCTCACGTGCGTTTGCACCGCGTTTCAGGGGGCCATGAAAGCTGACCTCGGTTTTGCTGGTGCTGACGTCTTCTTGCAGCACCACGGTATCGACGCCTTCGGGCAGGTTTGCGCCCGTCAGAATGCGGATGGTGTGACCCGCTGGGACGGTGCCCTTGTAAGGGGCACCCGCCGCCGCGCGTCCGGTGACCAGTTGCAGGCGCGTGATACCGGACGATGCGGGGCCGGCAAAACCATAGCCGTCCACGGCTGCGTTGGCTGCAGGTGGATGCGCGCGTGCGGCTTGGATGTCTTTTGCAAGGTAGCGCCTTGCGGCGTCTTTGATCGCGATGGTTTCGGTGGCAGTGACGCAGGTAAGTTTCTTGCGCAGATGTTCATGTGCCTCATCGACAGGTGTCCAATGCGCACCTTGCGGCATGGCAAAGCAATCGTTCTTCAGGGGCGGTGGCGCGAGATGGCCCAAGGCCGCCCGTTCGAGCAGGTCTTCGTGTTCAAGCCCCAGAATCCAGCCTTCGTTTGTAGACGCCACGTCGAGCATCCGGGCGATGTCTGGCGTGGGTATTTTTGACAGTGTCTGGGCGAGCAACTGCACTTGATGCGCGTCCTTGATCCGGCCTTTGGGCTGCGTCGCGCTGACGGCTTTCGCGATCAGCGAGGGCCAGATTTCGACAATGGCGATGGGCGGGACAAGCGGCTCGAACGGCCAGACGGCAAGGTCCCTGCCGAAGGTGCGCCGCAATCGGGCGAGCATGGGCAGGCCCATAATGACCTGACTGCCGACCGCCCCTGCACCTGAAAGCTGCCAGACGGGAAATGCGCCTTTGGCGTGGTTTTCGGCAGCCCGCTTTTCGGCCATGCCGTGCCCTGCGCGCGCCAGTCCCTTACGCGGCAGATAGGGTATGTCACGTTGCAATCCGTTGCCCCAAAAGGGGCCGGTGCCGGGGAAGAGGGCGTTGATTTCGCCCGCCAGATCGAAGCGGTTGTTGGTTTTGGGCGCGTCCACAACGCGGTCCGCGAACCAGTCCCAGATGGCAAAAGGATCGTCGGTGCCGGTCAGGGTTTTGCCGAAGCCTACAGGGTAGCCGAAGGCGAAGTCGAAACCGGCAAGTACGCGGCGACCGGCGGCATTTTCGGAGTGGAGGAAATTGGTGATCCAGCTTTCGGCCTCTTGCCGGTTGCGCAAATAGACCGGCTGATCAGCTGTCCTGTTGCGTGCGGCACAGACCCAAATCGCGTCTTTCTTCGGGGTCGCGCCACGGTCGTTTCCACCCGACCAGTCGACCATAAGGAAAGTATCGAACTTCACAAGCCGACCTCGGACAGGATGAAATCTGCAATCGCTTTTGTATTATTCAGATCGAAGACAGGTTGCGACACGTCCAACGCGCAATCACTGGCGACGGCCCGCACGGTGGTGTCGTCCTGGGCAATGACGGGGTGGTTTGTCTCGGCGCGGTAGGCCTCGACTTTGGGGTGGTCGTCGCGTTTGTAGCCTTCAACAAGGACCAGATCGACCGGATCGAGGTGTTTTAGCAGGTCGGAAAGCGGCAATTCGTCATTGTCGCGCAATTCCGTCATCAGCGCCCAGCGTGCGCGCGAGGACAACAGCACCTGATATGCGCCTGCATGCCTGTGACGATAGCTGTCCTTGCCGGGGTGGTCCACGTCAAAGCTGTGGTGCGCGTGTTTCAGGGTCGAGACGGAATAGCCGCGCCCCGTGATCTCGGCCACCAGCCGTTCCATGAGGCCGGTCTTGCCTGCATTCTTGTAGCCAACGACACCGTAAATTCTCATAGCATGGATTCCGCTTTGGTCAGGTCTTCGGGGGTGTTTACGTTGAAGAAGGCCGCATCGTCGGGGAAATCTGCGATGGCCGCGCCGTGCTTGTCTGTCCAGACGACAACTTTGCGCAGACCGTCTTGCAGGGCTTGCCGCAAGTCATCGCGAAGTGCAGTGGGCCAAAGGCCGAAGGTCGGCTGCCGCCCGCCGGGGCTACGGGATAGGGCGATGTCGGTGCCTGCCTGTTCTGCGGCTGTTAGAAGCTGCGGGACCAGATCGCAGGGAAAGAACGGTGTATCGGCCGCGGCGGTAACGATGTGCGTGGCCCCTTGCTCTGCCGCCCAGTCAAGGCCGGCTAATACGCCCGAAAGCGGGCCCGCGAAGCCTGCGATACTGTCTGCGATAACAGGCAGGTGCAGGCCGGCAAAGCGCGTGGGGTCGCCGTTGGCATTCAGGGCGAGACCAGCAACCTGCGGTTCCAGCCGTGCGATCACATGGCTGAGGATCGTGCCCTGTCCGAGCGGAAGCAGCCCTTTGTCGCCGCCACCCATGCGCGTGGCCAGACCGCCCGCCAGTATAACGCCAAGGGGTTGCTTCATTGTATTACCTGCGCTTGTGGCATCCGCCGGAGCCTCCGGCGGGAGTTTTTTGGCCAAGATGAAGTTGAAGCCGCAGTCATGTGCTTGCCTTGCGACCGGATTTGCGCGGTTCATCGGCGATTTGGGCTGGGTCGGCGTCACGGATCAGGCGATGTTCACCCGACAGGCAGACGAAGCGTTGCCCTTTCATCCGTCCGATCAGTGTCAGCCCGACCTGTTGCGCGATCTCGACGCCCCAAGCGGTGAAGCCCGAGCGGGACGCGAGCATCGGGATTCCCATCATCGCGGTTTTGATCACCATCTCTGAGGTCAGCCGCCCGGTCGTATAGAGTATCTTGTCCGCCGCAGTGACGCCCTCGGAGAGCATCCAGCCTGCGATTTTGTCGACAGCGTTGTGGCGGCCCACGTCTTCCATGTAGACCAGCGGTCGGTTGCCTTGGCACAGCACCGTACCGTGGATTGCGCCTGCTTCGAGGTAAAGTGACGGGGTGCGGTTGATGATGGCGGCGAGCGCGTAGAGGTCGGACGTGCGGACGTGCACGTCGGGCAGGGTGACGCCTTGGAGGCCTTCCATCATGTCGCCGAAAACTGTGCCGACGGCGCAACCGCTGGTGCGAGTCTTTTTCCTCAATTTGTCTTCGTAGGTCGTTTGTGCCTCGGTGCGCACGACGACGGTTTCAAGTTCTTCGTCGTAGTCGACGCCTTTGATGATGTCGCCTGCGTGCAGCATGCCTTGGTTGCGCAAGAAGCCAAGGGCGAGATAAACGGGATAATCCCCGATGGTCATGGCGGTGACGATTTCCTGACTGTTGAGGTAGATCGTCAGGGGGCGTTCTTCGACGACGTTGAGGTCGATTGAAGCCCCGTTGTGATCGGTACCAGTCACGGCACGGGTCAACCGTTTTGCGCCCGGATCAGGTGCGATCAGGTAGTCGGAAATATCATCGATCCGCGCCAATTGTCATTTCCCGTCTGCATAGGTAAAGCCTGATGTAACGCATTCAGGCTAAGGCAAAGCCATGACGACTTCTACCGTGAAAGCACCCGCAAAATCCGCCTATTGGGCGGGTGTGCGCGACGGTGCGCCGTTTATTTTGATTGCAGTGCCATTCGCGACGCTTTTTGGCGTGATTGCCACGGATGCGGGGCTGACGCTGGCGCAGGCGATGGGGTTCACCGTTCTGGTGATTGCCGGTGCCGCCCAGTTCGCGGCCGTTCAAATGATGGTTGAAAATGCCAGTATTGCGTTTGTGCTTCTGGCTGCGCTGGCGGTCAATTTACGCATGGCGATGTATTCGGCATCCTTGGTGCCGTATTTGGGGACGGCACCGCTGTGGCAACGGGCCTGCGTTGCATATCTCAACTTTGACCAGACCTACATCACCTCGATCGCGCGGTATGAGGCACAACCGAAGATGACCGTTTCCGAGCGCATGGCGTATTTTCTGGGCGCGGCGACCCCGATTGCCCCGTTGTGGTTTGCGATGACTTTTGTGGGAATCGTCGCAGGGCAGGCGATCCCAGAGGCTTGGGCGCTCGATTTCATTATGCCGATCATGTTTCTGGCGATGGTGTCCCCCATGCTGAAGTCGCTGGCGCATGTATCCGCCGCAGCAATGTCGGTCGCGGTCGCCTTGGCCTTGGTTGACCTGCCTGCCGGTACGGGGCTGTTGATCGCGGCGGGCGCGGCGATGGTGACCGGGGCACTGGTTGAAACCTTGATGGAAAGGCGCGTGCGATGACTTATTCGACCGCTGAAATCTGGACAATCATCATCGTAATGGGTGTCGGGACGTTCCTGATCCGGTTTTCGTTTCTGGGCCTCATCGGGGACCGGCCCATGCCAGCATTTGTGCTGCGTCTGTTGCGCTATACGCCTGTTGCGGTTCTGCCGGGGATGGTGGCGCCACTTGTCTTATGGCCAGCCGCGACCGACGGGCAGTTTGATCCGGTGCGCGTGTTGGCAGCCTTTGCCACCGTTTTCATCGGGGTTTGGACGCGCAATGTCCTTTGGTCAATTTTGGGCGGTGCAGTGACCTTTTACGCCGGAACGTGGATCACTACTCTCCTCTGAGGATCGCCGAGATTTCGGCTAACGCAAGGGTTTTGTCATCAGCGTCGTCTTCGCGGTATTCCAGTGTTGTAACATCGGGCAGTTTCGCAAAGTCTTCCTGTATGCGGTTTGGCCCCCAAGTTTGCCGGATGTTTTCAAATCCGGGCAACTGGCGCAATATCCGTGATGTGACCCGCGCGCAGTTTGCCTGCGCCACAGGGCCCGAGACAAGGGCGAGGTTCAGGGCCTGTTCTGCGACCTCGGGCGATACGTCTACCGATTGCCCGACCACGTAATAGGTCGAGCGCGCATGAAAGCTGACGTAGAAGTTTTCCAGTCGCGGGGTGGCGCCAAAGAGCACATCATTGCGTTCCGGCATCACCTTTTGCTCGAATGAGCCGGCCGGGTCGAAGAGGACACGCTGACTGGCGTTGATGAGCAGCGAACTATGGGCTCCGTTGTCGGAGTCCACATTTTTCATGGTGTAGAGCGTGATGTATTTACGGCCCGGCTTGCGATAGATCGCGCGTGTCACTACGTCTTGAGGCGCCCAGACCTCTTGTGCGGTGCAGGCAGATAGTGCCAGTGGCAGACCGACTAAGAAACCACGCCGGTTCACGATGATTTAGATCGCGATGAGTGCAAGGAAAATCAGCAAAACGATGATTGCGATTGACGCTTTCGTTACCATGCTCACGAAACCTTCAAAGGTCTTTTCCTGAACAGTGATATCCATTTCGCCGTCTTTGTGTTCAGCCATCTTTCGGTTCCTTCGTGATCTGATTTGTGTATCGCATAGACGATTCATTTCGTCCTGTCACGCGGTCAGGTGGTCACATCTTCTTCGCCATCCAATGCAGAGGCCAGTTGGAAACCGATCCTGTTGGGTTCAGGCTGATCGATGTGTTTTGGGCTGGCCACAAGCGTGACGTTCAACTGGCTGACGTGCTGGATCAACTGCGTGCGTGCGCCGCCTTGGTTCATCCCGTAGTAGGTGACGATATCGGGGTCGTAATAGCCCAGACCCTCGATCTTGATCACGCCGGTGTTGCCGCCTGCGAGCCCGAGGCCAACCTCGTGATCGTTATCCAACTGTTTTTCGAAGTTCTGGATGTACATGATGATCCGCTCATAGGCCCATTGGGCGGGGCTTTTTTTGGCAGCCGACCCCGACAGCGCCTTGGGCATCGTATGTGGTGCGGTCTGCGTTTGCGGGTTCGTGTGGACCTCGCGGCATTTGGGTAGAATGTCGTTTTCCATCATTTCGGCTGATGTATCAATCTGCATGGTGGTCTTGGTCATAGCGGCACCGCGGTTGTTTCCTTGATTTCCTCCATAACGAAACTTGCCGAAATATCCGAGACAGAAATCCGTGAGGTAAGCTGTTTATAGAAGGCGTCATAGGCGGGGACATCCGCGACCCGTACCCGCAACACGTAGTCGAGATCGCCTGTCATCCGGTAGGCGCCGACAATTTCAGGAAAGCTTTGCAAGGTCGCCTGAAACTGTTTCATCCATCCTGCGTCATGGGCATTGGTGCGGATCAGGACCATCACTGTCAGGGGGACGCCGACGCTGGCAGGATCAACCAGCGCGACGCGACCCCTGATGACGCCCGATTGCTCCAGCGCCTTGATCCGCCGCCAGCAGGCATTGCGCGAAAGGTGCACCGCTGCGCTGATGTCATCAACCGAGCGTGTGGCATCAGATTGCAGGATACGCAGTATCGCGCGGTCTATTTGATCTGTTTCATGGGCCATAAGTGGGATGATATCCCAATAAACTGTCTAATAACAGGGATATTTGGGATCGCGCTACAGGCTGTGGTGGTTAGTTTCTGCGAAATTCCTTTCAGGCTTTTGCA
>NZ_JAWOAN010000186.1:0-6515 GCF_046498525.1 Yoonia sp. | reverse complement strand
GGCTGGCCGCCGTGGATCAGGGCCATGGTGACGCCGGAATAGGACACATGGAACAGGCTGCCCTGCCCTTCGATATGGTCCCAATGGTCGACGTCATTATCAGGGGTCAGGTATTCGACCGCTCCGGCCATGAAATCCGCGATCACCGCGTCCAGCGGCACACCGCCGCCGGTGATCAGGATACCGGTCTGACCGGTAGGGCGAAAAGTGGACTTCATCCCGCGACGCTGCATTTCTGCGTCCATCGCAAGGCCGGTATACATCTTGCCGACCGAGCAATCCGTACCAATCGCCAGACACCGCTTGCCGGACCGTTTCTTGCCGTTGGCGATGGGATAGGCAACCGACGGAATACGCACATCAAACAGGGTACGGCCGCTCACACGCGCGGCGGCAATAAGTTCGCCTTCGTCACGCAGCATGTTGTGCAGGCCGGATGCGATATCGAAACCCATTTGCAGGGCTTTTACCAGAACCTCTTTCCATGCCTTTGAAATATAGCCGCCGCGGTTTGCCACACCGATCACGAGGGTCTGTGCACCGGCGGCACGGGCTTCTTCCAGGGTCATATCCGTGATTCCCAGATCTGCGCCGCAGCCAGGCATACGGAACTGGCCCACGGCGTTCTCCGGACGCCAGTCCTTGATCCCTTGCGCTACTTTGGCGGCAAGCTGGTCGGGGGCATCACCGAGGAACAAAAGATAAGGGGTCTGGATCATGACTGGGCTCCACCAATGAAAAGATTCGCTTTCATGTGAAAATATCAGGCAAATCGGTGCAATTTCATCGCAGAAAGAGTCTGTATACAGTCGCATTTCAACAAATTCTTGCGCATGTTAATCAATTTCTCGAAGAAATGACCGGCATTTTCATAAGGCAGCATAATATCTGCCTTTTCCTTACAAAAAATCCGGGCGCGAACGCCCGGATAAGTTTCAAGACCTGAAAGGAAGGATATCAGTTCTTGGAAAATTCAGGGTATGCTTCCATGCCCAATTCGGCGACGTCGAGACCGTTGATCTCTGCTTCTTCCGAAACACGGATACCCATGACGGCTTTCAGGATGAACCAGACCACGCCGCTAATGACGAAGGTGAAGATACCCACGACAACGATGGAATAAAGCTGTGTGCCAAGGCTTGCGTCACCGTTTGTCAGAACAACAGCGATTGTCCCCCAGATACCTGCGAAGAGGTGGACCGGAATAGCACCGACAACATCGTCAATTTTCAGCTTGTCGAGCATGGGCACAGCGAAGACAACGATCACGCCACCGATACCACCAATCAGTGTTGCCATACCCAAGGACGGGGTCAAAGGCTCGGCTGTGATGGATACCAGACCGGCAAGTGCGCCATTCAGAACCATGGTCAGGTCGGGCTTCTTGTAAAGGAGCTGCGTCAGGATCAGGGCAACGATAGCACCACCTGCGGCAGCAGCGTTTGTGTTCGCGAAAATCCGGCTGACATCGGCAATATCACCGACCGTACCCATTGCAAGCTGGGACCCGCCATTAAAGCCGAACCAACCCAGCCACAGGATGAACATACCAAGTGTCGCCAGGGCAAGGTTTGAGCCAGGCATCGGATTTACGCGGCCGTCCTTGTACTTGCCCAGACGCGGCCCAAGGATGATTGCACCAGCAAGCGCAGCCCAACCACCGACAGAGTGCACAACTGTGGAGCCTGCGAAATCGAGGAAACCGGCTTCGTCAAGGAAACCACCGCCCCACTTCCAGGACGCCTGAAGAGGATAGATGAAGCTTGTCAGAACGATCACGAAGATCAGGAAAGGCCACAACTTGATACGCTCGGCAAGCGCACCGGACACGATCGATGCTGTCGCGGCACAGAACATCAACTGGAAGAAGAAGTCGGAACCGGTCGAGGCATAGGCTGCGTCGTCTGCGCCTGCCAGATCGACACCAACGGCCTCAAGAGCACCAGGCAGCGGGAACAGGCCCGAAAAGACGCCCTCGATCGCCCAGTCACCCAACGGGTACATCAGATTATAGCCGATCAGCCAGTAGAAGATCGTCGCAAGCGAGAAGAGTGCAACGTTCTTTGTCATTTGCATCGTCACGTTCTTGGAACGGACCAGCCCGCCTTCGAGCATGGCAAATCCTGCGGCCATGAAGAACACCAGAAAACCGCCGATCAAAAAGAGCAGCGTGTTCATGATCCATACAAATTCGTCAGCGGTGACAGGTGCGGCATCCTGTGCCAGCGCGAGAGTTGGAAGCAGCGTGAGTGCTGCACCAACTGATAGATATTTCGTCAGTTTCATAGTTTTGTCCCTCGTTCCGCGATCATAGCGCGTCATCATTGGTCTCGCCGGTGCGCACGCGCATGGCGCTTTCAACGTCGAGCACGAAGACCTTGCCATCGCCGATCTTGTCGGTTTTGGCGGTGGTGGCGATAGTGGATACGACCTGTTCGGCCATGCTGTCCTGCACGACGATCTCGAGCTTGACCTTCGGCACGAAATTCACAGCATACTCCGCGCCGCGATAGATTTCGGTGTGACCGGACTGAGAGCCGAAGCCCTTGATTTCAGACACCATCATGCCGCGCACGCCCACGGTGGTCAGCGCCTCGCGGACCTCCTCGAGCTTGAACGGTTTGATTGTTGCAATGATGAGTTTCACGTTCTTCCCCTTGCAAATTCTCTTGCAGACCCCCGTTTCGGCAGCGCCCGCTTGCACGCAAACAAAGAGCGCACGCTGCGGGGCGCGGCAAGATTGCTGCAGGTGCATAATGATCCGTTAACGCACCCTTTTGCACACTTTTTGCACAAATTAATCGCTTTGCTTAATAATTGACCACCTTAAAAAGCTGCTGATGGCGACTCATCCACGCTCTACATTCGAGTCGGGCCGCGCTATAGTCGGTGAAAATAGACCCAAAGCAGTCAATTGAGCGGATCATGAGTGGAAACGGCAAGAAGCGGCCCCCGTTGGTGGCCGACAGGCGCTATGCAGCCAAACATACGGCAAAAAAGAAGGCCGCACCCAAGAAGGCAGCCGCCCGCAAGCGCAGGACTGCGCCTAAAAAGGCACCACCGCGCGGTTTCATCGGTTGGCTGCTGATGCCGTTTCGCTGGCTCTTTCGTCTGATCTGGGCTTTCACATGGCGCGTCGGTGTTGTCACCGCTCTGATCATCGGCAGCTTTTCGCTCTATTTCGCAGCCCAGATGCCGGACGTGACCGAACTGATTGACGGCCGTGCGCGCGGGTCCGTCACCATGACAGATGTCGAGGGTGCGGTTTTCGCATGGCGCGGCGATCAATTTGGCGGGATGGTCACGACCGAGACCGTCTCGCCCCACCTGCACAATGCGGTCGTCGCGACCGAAGACAGGCGTTTCTACCGTCATTTTGGCATCTCACCGCGCGGCATCGCGTCAGCGGTGCGGATCAACCTGCGTGAAGGGCGCGGACCGCTTTCCGGCAACGGTGGCTCGACCATCACCCAACAAACCGCGAAACTGCTCTGCCTCGGTGTGCCCTTCGACCCCGACAAATGGGAAAGTGAACGCGCATATGAGGCTGATTGCCGTCGAACGACCTTGTGGCGCAAGGCGCGTGAGGCGGTGTATTCCGTGGGGCTGGAAATGGCCTACACAAAGGAAGAGATCCTCACCATCTACCTGAACCGTGCCTATCTGGGTGCAGGCAGCCGCGGGTTCGAAGCGGCGGCGCAGCGCTATTTCGGGATTTCCGCAGCAGAGGTGAACCCTGCGCAGGCGGCGATGCTGGCGGGCTTGCTCACTGCACCATCGGCCAACGCCCCCACCCGCAACCTGCAACGCGCCCAGGACCGCGCCTCGATCGTGATCGGGTTGATGGAGGATCAAAAATATATCACGACAGCCGAAGCCCGCGATGCACGCCTGAACCCCGCAACCCTGTCGGAGGCGGCGCGCGCCAATTCCGGTGGGTTCTTTGCCGATTGGGTGATGTCCAGCGGGCCAGAGTTCTTTACCCGAGACACGACCGAGGACGTGATCATACGCACCACGCTCGACCAGCGCATTCAGACCGCCGCCGAAGAGGCGCTGATACATGTCTTTGAAAATGATGTGCGTGAAGGGTCGCAGGCACAGGCCGCGATTGTCGTGATGTCTGCTGACGGCGCCGTGCGCGCGATGGTCGGCGGGCGCAATATCAATGCGACGGGCGCGTTCAACCGTGCCACACAGGCGCTGCGCCAGACCGGATCGGCCTTCAAGCCGTTCATCTATGCGGCGGCCCTCGATCTGGGGATGTCGCCATATGACATGATTGATGACGCGCCAGTATGTTGGACGCGACCCGGATCACCCCAGTGGTGTCCGGAAAACTATGACCGCGCATTTGTCGGCCCCGTCACTTTGGTCGATGCGCTGGCGACCAGCCGCAACATACCCGCTATCTTGCTGTCCGAGGAGGTCGGGCGCGAGTTGGTGAGCAATGTTGCCAAAGGTTTTGGTGTCGAAGGTGATCTGGCCGCCGGCCCCGCGCTGGCGCTTGGGGTGTCGGAAAGCACGTTGCTGGATATGACCGGCGCGTTTGCGGGCATCCTGAACGGCGGGTCCGAGGTCACGCCCTATGGCCTGACCGATCTGCGCCTCATAGGGGATGAGACGCCCCTGATGGACGCGACCGATGTTGGCATCGGCGAGCGGATCATCCGCCAAGAGGCGGCACGCCAACTGACATGGATGATGACAAAGGTTGTTGAAGAAGGCACCGGACGCCGTGCGCGCATTGATGGCTGGCCCATCGCCGCCAAGACCGGCACGACACAAGGATCGCGCGACGCTTGGTTTATCGGGTTTACCGGCGATTATGTGACCGGCGTCTGGATGGGCTATGATGACAACAGCCGTCTGACCGGCGTGACGGGTGGCGGATTGCCTGCCACGATCTGGCGCGAGACCATGTTGCGGGTGCTGAACGGACGGCAGCCCACGCCGCTGCCGATGATCATTCCGCAAAGGCCAGCCTCGACCGGTATTCTTGAAAGTCAGGGCGGGCAAGCGCCAGCTCAGGATATCCTAAATCTGCTGGACAACATTCTGGCCGGACAGAACTAGGTGTCGGGTACCGCGCAGCGATCGTAACGAAAGGCGTATCCGCTCCAGATCATGTAGAGTCCGGTGTCCTCTGCGTCAGGCATTAGCATAGCCCGTTCGCTCCATGTGGCGCCTTCGCCCGAACATTGCATTTCGTAGAGGGTGGCATCCATGTCTTCTATTTCGACGG
Source organism: Yoonia sp. (assembly GCF_046498525.1). Lineage (GTDB taxonomy): Bacteria > Pseudomonadota > Alphaproteobacteria > Rhodobacterales > Rhodobacteraceae > Yoonia. Next base: position 1,270 of record NZ_JAWOAN010000186.1, on the reverse strand, counting down.
GGTTGGTCATCCGGCATTCGACCTCGACCCCGTAAAAGATGTCATCCTCAATCTTGAGTGATCCACCATCCACACCGACCAGCGCACATTCGGCATTGGCGATTTGTTTATAAACACCATCATAGGGGCTGGCCGCCAGCAGTATGGGCAAAACCGAAAGGCCGAGGGTCAGTTGTGTCAAATTCCATTTCATCAGGCCTGCGACTTTGGCCCATTCCGGCGCGCCTTTCAATCTTTTCATTTCCGAGCCCATTTGATTTAACGCCCATCCCCAAGCAGATTGCGCCCCGCCGCATTGCCCGCTAGCGTCCGGGCAAATCATAACGGAGAACTTCGATGAGCATGATAGAAAACAAACTGGCCGAACTGGGCGTGACATTGCCTGACGCCCCCGCCCCGGCTGCGAATTACGTCCCTTATGTGATCGCGGGCGATATGGTCTATGTCTCGGGCCAGATTTCGGCCAACGCCGACGGGATGATTACCGGAAAACTGGGGGCAGATATGGATGCAGAGGCTGGCGCAGCTGCTGCGCAGACCTGTGCGATCAGCCTTTTGGCCCAGCTCAAGGCCGCATGCGGCGGCGAGATCGACCGGCTGGAGCGTGTCGTGAAACTGGTAGGGTTCGTGAACTCGACTGCGGATTTCGGTGACCAGCCGAAGGTGATCAACGGCGCATCAGATTTTCTGGTCGCCGCATTAGGTGACAAGGGCCGCCATGCCCGCTCTGCAGTAAGCGCCGCGAGCCTGCCCTTTGGTGTCGCGGTCGAAATCGAAGCGGTTTTCCAGATCAAGTGACCCTTCCCGCGTCATTCCTTACCCGTCCCATCGCCCACCGTGCCTTGCATGATCGCAAGGCGGGGCGGATGGAAAACAGTGTGAAGTCCATAAAGGCCGCAATAGACGCCGGTTACGGTATCGAGATAGATGTGCAACTGACATGCGATGGTCATGCGATGGTCTTTCACGATGACCGGCTGGACCGGCTGACAGGTGAAACAGGGCCGGTGCGCGCACGCACACGTGCCGAGTTGGAAGCCATCGCTCTGACGGATGATTGCGGGACAATCCCGTCGCTGGAGAAAGTGCTGGAGATGGTGGCAGGCCAGGTCCCGCTGCTGATCGAGATCAAGGATCAGGACGGCGCGATGGGTCCACAAGTTGGCCCGCTCGAGGCAGCGACTTGTGCGGCGTTGAAGGATTACGCCGGCGATGTGGCGCTGATGTCTTTCAATCCGCACGCCGTTGCGGTTTGCGCGGAGCTTGCCCC
>NZ_JAWOAN010000169.1:0-10359 GCF_046498525.1 Yoonia sp. | reverse complement strand
AGCGATTGTACTTTGGGTGCGCTTGTCACGACAGCAACGCGCGCACCGCGCGCCTTGGCCAGTTGCAACGCTGCCGATCCAACGCCGCCCGATGCCCCGGTAATCAGAACTGTTTCACCGCTCTGCAGTTGGGTCCGTGTCAGCATGTTTTCGGCGGTTGAATACGAGCACGGAAATGACGCAAGTTCTATGTCGCTCAACGGGCTTTCAACCGCATAGGCATGACGCGCGGCCACAGTGCAGTATTCCGCAAAGGCCCCATCACAGTCCGAGCCGAGGAACCATGGCGGATCACGCCTTTCGCCCATTGCTTCGGTCAGGCAAGGTTCGACCAGCACCCGTTCGCCGATGCGGGCCGTGTCCACGCCATCACCCACGGCCATGATATACCCGCAAGCATCGATCCCCTGTATACGTGGAAGTTGCAGGGCTTCACCTGTCCAACCGGCATCCGCAGCATCGTTGTCGCCCTTGGAGTACCAGCCGACACGTGTGTTGATATCGGTGTTGTTCACGCCCGCAGCGGCGACACGAATCAGCACCTCGCCAGTCTTCGGTTCCGGTCGCGGAAGGTCCTCGCGCCACACCAGACATTCCGGTCCGCCATGGCCCGTCAGCGCGACGCCGCGCATCGTTTCATCCGTCATCCGGCGAATCCCCCTATACCCGCTCAATAGCAATGGCCGTACCTTCTCCGCCACCGATGCAGATCGCGGCCACACCGCGCCTTAACCCGCGTGTTTCCAGTGCATGCAGCAAGGTCACGATGATGCGCGTCCCCGAGGCCCCGATGGGATGGCCCAAGGCACAGGCGCCGCCGTTCACGTTCACGATGTCGCGGGTGATGTGCATGTCCTGCATAAAGGCCATCGGGACGACGGCGAAAGCCTCGTTGACCTCCCACAGGTCCACATCTTCGACGGACCATCCTATTCCGGCCAGCAGCTTTTGCGTGGCAGGCACAGGGGCGGTCGTGAACCAGCCCGGGGCCTGCGCATGGCTTGCGTGGCCCATGATACGTGCGCGCGCGTTCGTCCCGTCGGCAGACAGAACCAAAGCCGCCGCGCCATCTGAAATGCTTGATGCGTTCGCGGCGGTCACTGTCCCATCGGGGCGGAACGCAGGCCTGAGCGTCGGTATTTTCGCGGGGCGCGCCTTGGCGGGTTGTTCATCGCGGGTGATCATCTCTTCGCCGGTACGTGCGTGGACGGTGACAGGGGTGATCTCGGCATCAAATGCTCCCGCGCGTTCAGCATCCAGCGCATTCGACAGCGACGCAATCGCATATTGGTCCTGTGCCGCGCGGGTGAAATGATACTTTGTGGCGCAATCCTCGGCGAAGGTCCCCATCAGGCGGCCCTTGTCATAGGCGTCCTCCAGACCGTCCAGAAACATACTGTCCAGGACCGACTGATGACCAATCCGTGCGCCGCCGCGCATCCCCGGCAGCAGGTAGGGCGCATTTGTCATGCTCTCCATCCCGCCGGCGACCATAGTCTCAGCGCCCCCCAGGGCAATCTGGTCAAACGCCATCATTGCGGTTTTCATGCCCGAGCCACACATCTTGTTGATCGTCGTCGCGGGCACGTTGTCACCCAGCCCCGCCAGAAACCCCGCCTGACGCGCCGGAGCCTGCCCCTGACCGGCAGACAGGACGCAGCCCATCAGCACCTCATCGACGGTATCGGCACCGGCCCCCCGCATGGCCGCCCTGATTGCGGCTCCGCCCAGCGAGGGGGCATCTACATCCGAAAAAACGCCCTGAAACCCGCCCATCGGTGTGCGGGCAGCACCTGTTATGAATACATCGCGCATGATCCGGCCTCCCTGTTGCATGAAATAAGGCTACGCCTGCACTGCTCAAAGGAAAAGCCTCAACATTGGCGTTGCGCGCAGGCGCGATCCGTCTAGGTTCGTATTCAATACCCAGAAAGGACCTTTCCCATGCGTAACTTCCATAAGCCCGGACGCTCTGCCGTTTATGCAACCAATGGCATGTGTGCCACATCACACCCGCTGGCCGCCAAGGTCGCCGTGCAAATGATGGAGGCAGGCGGCAACGCCATGGACGGGGCGATTGCAGGTGCGGTCCTGCTGGGGCTATGCGAACCACAGATGACAGGGATCGGTGGCGACTGCTTTGTGCTGATGACGCCACCGGGCGAAGACCGGGTCGTTGCGCTGAACGGATCGGGGCGGGCACCTGCGGGCATTGAGGCGGAAAAACTGCGGGAGAAAGGCGATGTGATCGCCCCCTACAGCGCCGATGCGGTGTCCGTGCCCGGGGCGGTCGATGCCTTTTGCAGACTGTCCAAGGACTGGGGCAAACTGGGGCTGAAGGCCGTGCTTGCCCCGTCCATCCACTACGCCGAGGCAGGTGTTCCCGTGGCAGAACGCGTGGCATCGGATTGGGGGCAGGCGGTTGACAACCTTTCCGGCCATGCCCGCGACCTTTACCTGATGAACAACGCCGCCCCAAAGGCAGGGCAGGTGTTTCGCGCACCTGAACAGGCGCAGGTACTGCGGCGCATCGCGATGGATGGGCGCGAAGGGTTCTACGAGGGCGACGTCGCCGAGGATATGGTCGCCAGCCTGAACGCGCTGGGAGGCACCCACACGCTGGAAGATTTCGCAAACACCGCCTGTGATTACGTCGACCCGATCATGGGCGGCTATGGCGGGCTCGACCTTTATGAGCATCCGCCAAACGGGCAGGGGGCGACCGCGATCCTGCTTCTCAACATGCTCAAGCACTTCGATATCGCAGGCATGGACCCATGGGGGGCGGAACGCGCGCACATCGAAGCCGAGGCAACCAAGCTGGCCTATGACACGCGCAACCGCTTTTTGTCGGACCCCGACCATATGACGCGTCTGGACTACATGACATCACCCGACACGGCGGCCAAGTTGGCGGCCCTGATCGACCCTGCCAAGGCCATGCCTGCCGGGCTACCGGGGGCCGAGGCGGTGCACAAGGACACAATTTATATCACCGTCGTCGACAAGGACCGCATGTGCGTGTCGCTGATCTATTCGGTGTTCCATTCTTTCGGATCGGGCATCGCATCGGATAAATTCGGCGTGTTGTTCCAGAACCGCGGCGCGGGCTTTACGCTGGAACAGGGGCATCCCAACGAGGTCGGCCCCGGCAAACGGCCCATGCACACGATCATTCCCGCGATGCTGAAGAAAGAGGGCAAGGTCATGATGCCCTTCGGCGTCATGGGCGGGCAGTACCAATCCACCGGCCACGCGCGTTTTGTCAGCAACGTCACCGACTTCGGCCTGTCGCCACAGTCCGCCATGGACGCGCCCCGCTGTTTCGCTGAAGGCGACGAACTGCGGGTCGAGGATGGCTACAGCGACACGGTCAAAGCCGAATTGGCAGGAATGGGCCACAACGTGGTGCGCCCCGACACCGCGATCGGCGGTTCACAGGCGATCCTGCTGCATGAAGACGGGGTGCTTGAGGGCGGTAGCGACCCGCGCAAAGACGGCTGTGCTATCGGGTATTGATAAGCCGGGGAACCGTGACCGCGGTGACTGCCGTCAGCCCACTTCCGCACCACTTGTTGTCCCAACCGCGACTGCAATCACGGGCGCTCCGGAATGGAGTGCGACCCGAAAGATACCGCATGAGCAAGGATGAATTCAAGCCAGCCCAATGGCAGTCCCTCACACTCGCTTGGCGGCAGGAAGCCGCAGCAACAGCGCGCCATAGATCACGGCAAAGCCACCGAAGGCAGCGATCCAGCCCAATCCAGCAACCGAGTGCAGCAAGCCGGATAGCTCTGGCCAAAATCCCGCGACGACACGCGCCAGCACCGATAGGGTCAGGGCTGCATAGATCAAGACTGTGCTTGCCCCCGCCGTCAGCGGTTGCCCTGTATGCCCCAAAGTGGCCCGCGTCATCACCGCCAGCGTCATCAGCCCGATTGCCCCCGCCATCCAAAGGTGCTGCGCGCCCGCTATACCGAAGGAACCGGGAACAAGTATCTCCAGCGCCAGCGCCAGTGCCCCCAGTGGCAAAAAGGCGTATGCCACATGCAGCACCGTGACCAATGGGGCCGCCAGCGTCTTGTGCACTGCCCAGCGGGCCAGCCGCATCAGGTGCAAAACCCCTGCCACAGCAAGGGCAGCAGCTGTCAAAACAGATAATGGCAGGGTGACCCACAAACCAAGCGCCACCAGCAGCGCAACCAGCGCCACCTTGTCGAAGCGCTGCATCGGTGGCGCGGGCAAGACCTTGCTACCCTGCTTGACCAGCCAGTTGCGGGTAAACGACGGCACGACCCGCCCGCCAATCACGGCAATCATCATGATCGCGGCACCCAAGCCCAACCGCAGGCCATATCCCTGGGCGGCGTAAGCGCCCTGCGCGGCCTCCCTGTGGAACAGGCCGTTGCCGATGATGAACACGCCCAGCATTGCCAGCACGATCAGGTTGCGCCAGTTCCGCCCCGCCACAATTTCGCGTCCGATGGCCAGCGCGAAAAGCACTGGAAAGGCCAGATCGACAACTGCCACCAGCCCCGCAGGCAGACCAGCCGAGACGGCAACCGTCACGCGCCCCGCAAGCCACAAAAGCGCCAGCGCGCCAAGCCGCCAGCCAACGATCGGCAAACGCCCTGTCCAGTTCGGCACCGCCGTCAGAAGAAACCCTGCGACAACAGCGCCCAGATATCCGAACAGAAATTCATGTGCGTGCCAGCTGACCGGATCAAAGGCAGTGGGCAGCATCATCTGACCGGACAACATCGGCACCCAGAGCAGCATCGCCAGCACAGCCCAGACCGCCGCGCCGAAAAAGAACGGGCGGAACCCGTAGGTCAGGATGGCAGGGCCGCGCCATGCGCGCATCTGTTCGGCAGTCGATGTCATTGATCGGTCCTTTTCGCCGCGACGCCGTCCTCAGTCAGGATCAGGTCAAGCGGGATGTCATGGGGTTGCGGGAATATCGTGGGCAGTTTCGCTGCACGCAGCGCGACGCCGATAGTCATTGGCCTTGGGGCCAGAGCGGCGAGCGTGCGGTCAAAATAGCCCCCGCCCCAGCCAAGGCGAAAGCAGCCGCTATCCCAGCCAAGGCAAGGAGCAAGTGCAATATCAGGTGTCAGCACAGCGGCGTCCGGCGGCGGAACAGGAATGTTCCAGTCGCCGCGCACCATTTTCGTCCGGGGCGTCCAGCGCCGAAAGACCAGCGGGGCTGCACGGGTTTCCACCACCGGCAGGGCGATGATGATGCCCGTACCATGCAGTGCGGTCAAAAGCGGACGCAGATCGGGCTCCCCCTTGATCGGCCAGTAGCCGGACAAGACGGTCTCCCGTCGTGCTCCGCGTGCGGCCAGCACATCTCCCAGTTGCTGGCCGATCCTGTCCGAGACATGCGCCCGTCCGCCTTGACCAAGCGCGTCCCGCACGCCAGCCAGACGGATGCGTTCTGCCTTGCGCCAGCGTGCGACATCACGGCTCTGCACAGGATCGACGGTCAAGGGGTCGAAAGAGGCAGGGTCCACCTCTGCCGCCATGCAGGGCGAGGAAGCGAAAGGGCGTGATCTGTCACTGTGCCGGGACATGTCCCACCTTCATCACGGGCTGGACCATGGGCAGATCCTTTCATCAAGATAGCGATGGGGTCGCATCAGGTGCGGCTTGCGCCTCGGTCACCGCGATGTGAAGCGAACGCGCTATGCGTTCGGCGCGTTCGACGACATGCGCTGCACCTTCGGCTGTGCAAACGTCCCGAGCCGTCTCGCGAAACAGCCGCAGCCAGCGGTCGAAATGCGCGGCCTTTATCGGAAGCGGGGTGTGCGCGGGAACCGGACGTCCGTGGTAGCGGCCTGTCATCAGCGCCACCGAAGACCAGAACGCCACCATACGTTCCAAGTGCGGCGGCCAGTCTGTGATGCGCTCGGCAAAGATCGGGCCAAGCATATCATCATCGCGTATCCGGCCATAAAATGTATGGACAAGGCTGCGCAAAACGGCTTCGTCAAGGCCAGTCTCTGCCATAATGCCTGCGGTCATTTGCGGTCGGACAGAGCCGGGTTCGTATGTCGGGTCGTGACGTGTCATTCCGAAACCTCGTGATTGCGGCCTTGCAATCTTGTTTACGATTGGTAATAGGTATTGTAAATGCTCATTATGGACTGAGAGACACCAAACATGCGCCTCACCACCTTTACCGACTATGGTTTCCGTATGCTGATGCGAATGGCCAGTGCCCCGGACCGCGCCTTTTCAACTGCGGAGCTAGCGGCAGAGTTCGGCCTGTCACGCAACCATCTAAGCAAAATCATGCAGCGCCTTGCAAAAGCCGGATATGTCGAAACCCGACGTGGCAGTGGCGGCGGAGCCATTCTTGCAATGCCAGCAGACCAGATCCGGCTGGGCGCCGTAATCCGACTGCTGGAAGACGGTCAGCCATTGGTCGAATGCTTCGCAGCCAACGGAGGGGCCTGCACAATAGACGGTCACTGCCGGCTGAAGCCGCGCCTGCGCTCCGCAAAGGCGGCATTCCTGACTGACATGGATCAATCAACCCTCGCGGACATCGCCTTAAATAGAAGTTCAAACACCGGCACACAAACAGGAGAGCAGTAATGCTTGCAACGCTTACTCTCCAAGAGCGGCGGACCGCTGTCGGCCTTTCGGTTGCGCTTGCCTTGATGGGGCTTCTCATGGCTGCCGCCGCGCGTGATGGACCGATGGCAGTGCATGGAGGGATGGCGCTTGCTTTGGGGCTCGCACTGGTATTCCTCGTCGGCGGCGCACTTTACGACTACGCAGAGCCGGACCCCGAAACGCTGGCGCGTTATTATGACGCTCCGACGCGCTTTGGCATCGGCATGACGCTGATCTGGGCAATTATCGGTATGGGTGTCGGCGTCTGGGTGGCCGCTCTGATGTATTGGCCTGAAGCGACACCGGCGTGGCCCGCGACCAGCTTTGGCCGGTTGCGTCCGGTGCATACGACCAGTGTAATCTTCGGCTTCGGCGGCAACGCCCTGATCGCAACGTCATTTTACGTGCTGCAACGCACATCTCGGGCACGGTTGGCGGACGCACTCAGCCCTTGGGTCGTGCTGATCGGGTTCAACCTATTCTGTGTCTGGGCGGTGACCGGCTATCTGATGGGCAGCACCCAGTCCAAGGAATATGCCGAAGCCGAATGGTATGCCGATATCTGGCTGGTCATCGTCTGGGTGACATATTTCGCGCTTTACATCCGCACGCTGGCTCGCCGGAACGAGCCGCATATCTACGTCGCCAACTGGTACTATCTTGCCTTCATCCTTGTCGTGGCGATGCTGCATATCGTCAACAATCTGGCGTTGCCGGTCAGCTTTGCAGGGACCAAAAGCTATACGATCTGGGCGGGTGTTCAGGATGCGATGATCCAGTGGTGGTACGGGCATAACGCTGTGGCATTCTTCCTCACGGCAGGATTTCTGGGGATGCTTTACTACTTTCTGCCTGTGCGTGCGGGGCGACCGATCTGGTCTTACCGGCTGTCTATCGTGAGCTTCTGGGGGATTGTATTTTTCTACGTCTGGGTCGGGTCGCACCATCTGCATTACACGGCACTGCCCTATTGGGTGCAAACCCTTGGTATGACCTTCTCGGTCATGTTGCTGGTGCCATCCTGGGCGTCAGCCGGAAATGCCATCGCGACGCTGAACGGCGCGTGGCACAAGGTACGCGACGACGCGACCCTACGCTTCATGTTCGTAGCGGCCGTATTCTATGGCATATCCACATTCGAGGGGTCTTTCCTTGCGATCCGCCCCGTAAACTCTTTGTCACACTACACCGACTGGACAGTGGGCCATGTACATTCCGGCACGTTGGGATGGGTTGCCATGATCGTGTTCGGCGCGATCTATACGCTTGTGCCGCAATTGTCGGGGCGCGAAGACATGGCTTGGCCGAAGGCGGTGGAGTGGCACTTCTGGCTCGCGGTTTCCGGTACGCTGATCTATGTTGTCTCGCTTTGGAACGCCGGCATCACCCAAGGTTTGATGTGGCGCGCGTATGACGAAAACGGCGCGCTGAGTTACAGCTTCATCGAATCCGTACAGGCTATGGCACCCTATTACGCGGCCCGTACGTTGGGTGGTGCGCTGTTCTTGGCTGGCGCAGTGGTCTGCACGTTCAACTGCCTTGCCACGGTCCGCCGCGCACAACTGCCCATCGAAAACGCAGCGGATCGCCCGCTCAACCCACAGCCAGCGGAGTGAACCGATGCTGAGACTCCATTACAACCTCGAAAAAGTGTCGATGGGACTGGTGGCAGGGATCATCGTTGCCGCCTCGATCGGCGGCATTGTGGAAATCGCGCCGTTGTTTGTCATCGACGAGACGATCGAACTTCCCGATGATCTGCGTCCGCATACGCCGCTGGAACTGGCCGGTCGTGAAATCTACATCCGCGAAGGGTGTTATGCCTGCCATAGCCAGATGGTTCGCAGCCTTGCCGACGAGTTGGACCGCTACGGTCCTTATTCGCTTGCGGCCGAAAGCGCCTATGACCATCCGATGCTTTGGGGGTCCAAGCGCACCGGACCGGATATTGCACGGCTGGGCGAAAAATATTCCGACGACTGGCACGTGCAGCACCTGATCGACCCGCGCAGCGTGGTGCCTGCCTCGATCATGCCTGCCTACCCTTGGCTCGAAAGAACGCTGGATACCGAGATACTGGAGGGCAGTCTGGCGACACTGGCCCGGCTTGGGGTGCCTTACAGCGCAGATATGATCAGTTTGGCTGCGGCTGACGCGCTGGGCCAAAGCCGCCCCGATACCGACGGTGCCGATGGTGTTCTGGACCGCTATGGCGACGATGTGGCAGTGCGCGCATTTGACGGCGATCCCACGCGTCTGACCGAACTGGACGCGGTGGTCGCCTATCTGCAATCGCTCGGCACACTGACCGGTGCGGCTGATGACATCTCCCAAGAGGTCACGCGATGAGCTATGACATGCTGGTCTATCTGGCCAAGACCTTCGGTCTGTTCTGGATGATGGGGTTCTTCGTGATCGTCGTGATCCGTGCCTACAACCCCAAACGCCGCGCAGCACAAGACCATGCGGCGCGGTCGATCCTGCCACCCGACGACCGCGAGGGCGACGCATGACCGATCAGCCGATCACCGACCCCAAGGACCTGCCTGCCGCCGACCCACATACCGGCCAGCGCGAAGTCGATCCTGTCACCGGATACGAGACAACGGGCCACGACTGGAGCGGGATCAAGGAATTAAACACGCCTTTTCCAAAGATCGTGATCTGGGCGTTCGTACTGACGTTTCTTTACGCGATCATCACTTGGGTGCTTTTACCTGCGTGGCCTTACGGGCGCGATTACAGCCGTGGGTTGCTTGGGCTTGAGCAGGGCGAGATGGCTGCGGCTAACTTTGCGGAACTGGATGCGCGACGGCAGGACTGGATCGCACAATTCGACGGGTCACCGGACTTTAAGGTGCTGGATGGCGATGCCGACCTTATGGCCACTGCCATGCCCGCCGCCAACCGGCTATTTCTGGACAATTGCTCTGTCTGTCATGGTGCGCAGGGCGAGGGCGGCCCAGGATTTCCTGTGCTGAACGACATTTACTGGCTTTGGGGCGGCGGTCCCGAGACGGTGGCTGAAACGCTCCGGGTTGGCATCAATGCCGCGCACCCCGACACCCGTTGGGCTCAGATGCCAGCTTTTGACTGGATGGAGCGACAGGACAGGCAGCAGCTGGCAGAACACGTCGCAGCCTTGCGCGATGGCAAGGCAGATCCCGATGGCGCGGGTGCGACGCTTTTTGCGGAAAACTGCGTTGCTTGCCATGGTGAAGCTGGCGTCGGTGGGTTGATGAACGGTGCGCCTGCGCTCACTGACACAGCAGTCATATACGGACAGGACGCAGCGTCGGTGAACCAGACGCTCCGTTTCGGGCGACAGGGCGTCATGCCTTATTGGTCCGACCGTCTGAGCGATCCCGAGATCAACCTGTTGGCGCTTTATGTGAAACGGCTTTCCGAGGAGGTTTCGGAATGATCGCGATCACGCAAAAACGGCTGGCCATCGCCGGTGCAGTCGCGGCAGTCAGTCTGTTCGTCGCCGCCAATGCGCAATTCATTGCCGCCGCGTTCCGCTCGCAGCCCGCGTGTGTTGCTGTTGCAGATGCGGCAGTGCCCGCAAAACGCACCTGCTGAGGGAGAAAATCATGCTCGAACCATTGCCCATCATCCGACCGCCGCAGCGCGCAGACTCTCCCTATGCTCGCAAACTGCCCGCACGGGTAGCGCTCGACTGGCTGCGCGCGGGATGGCGTGACCTACGCACAGCCCCGGGGTCAAGCCTGGCCT
>NZ_JAWOAN010000073.1:0-9042 GCF_046498525.1 Yoonia sp. | reverse complement strand
TGGTATGGCGCGCGGGCCGCATGTTTGGCAAGAGCAAAAGCCCCGCTTAATGCGTCCAGACACCGCGGCGATTGGTTGCAAAATTTTCGCCATAACCGCCGGGGCGGATGTTGGTCTTGCGCTGTTTTGGTTCGCGCACCACGGCATCGATGCCATGTTCACGCGCGTACTCCAACGCCGCCTCTTTGGTGTCGAACTCCAGCTTTACCTGCGCCTGGGTATCCGACGACGATGTCCAGCCCATAAGCGGATCCACCTCGCGCGCGGTCTCTGCCACATGTTCCAGCACCCAATGCTTGGTGTTGGCCGTACCCGACGACATGGCGGTTTTGGCTGGCTTGTAGATTCGTGCGCGCATGGCTGCGTCTCCCTTGGCTGAGTTCTATATGTGCAAAACGCACGTGCAGTGCAAGCATTTGCGCATCACGCCCACTCGCCCCCGCGCATCACCGGCACCCGCGCACCGGTCTTGGTGATCCCGTCGATATCCACCGCATCGGACCCCATCATCCAGTCCACGTGGATAATGCTCTGGTTGCCGCCCTTCTGCTTCAACTCCTCGGGCGACAATTCGGACCCGCCTTCGATCGTATCGGCATAGCATTGGCCCAGCGCGATATGGCAGGATGCATTTTCGTCGAATAGCGTGTTGTAGAACAGCGTTCCCGACTGGCTGATCGGACTGGAATGGGGCACCAGTGCCACCTCGCCGATCCGGCTGGAGCCATCATCGGTGTTCAACAACTGCTTGAGGATATCCTCGCCCTTGCTCGCCGATGCCTCGACGATCTTGCCCGCCTCGAAACGGACCTTGATATCGGCGATCACATTGCCCTGATGCGCCAGCGGCTTGGTCGCCGAAACCGTCCCCTCGACCTGATAGGCATGCGGGCAGGTAAAGACCTCTTCGGTCGGGATATTCGGCTGGCAAACCACGCCGTTCAGCGCAGCCGAAGCGCCGCCTTTCCAGATGTGCCCCTCTGCCAGACCCAGATGCAGATCAGTGCCGGGACCAGTGTAATGCAGCGCGCTGAAGTTCTGCGCGTTCAGCCAGTTCACCCGCTCTTTCAGCGTTGCCGTATGCGCGGCCCAATTCGCCACGGGATCATCCCCTTCCAGACGCGACGCCGCATAGATTGCGTCCATCAGCTGGCCCTGCGCCTCCTCGATCGGTAGATCGGGATAAACCCGCGCGGCCCAGCCCGCGCTTGGGTAGGCCACGATATTCCAGTTCACTTCAAAGCCCACAATCGGGTTCATCGCTGGCTTGGCGGCAATAGATGTGGCCTTGCTGAGCCGTGCCACCTTTGCAGGGTCCTGCTCCGCCAAAAGCATCGGATCATCGCCCGTGATCGCCATACGGGCCGCACCGCCCTTGAAGGCCGCCGCCATGCCTTCGTAAAACCATGCCGGTGCGCGATCAAAGCTTTCATCGGGCGCATGTTCATAACGCGCCAGCGTGATCGCATCATCGTGAAAGAAGGGCGTCACAATCCCCGCACCCGCCTTATAGGCATAAACCGTGATGCGGCGGACCAGATCAAGGGCGGCCATGGGTGCTGTAATCACCAGATCCTGCCCCGGTTGCAGGTTCACGCCGGTACGGACGGCGACTTCGGCAAGACGGTCAAGTTTGACGGGATCGATATAGTCGGACATGGGGATACCTCATTCTTTGCACAAAGCCTATGACATCTTTCGCCCGCGTCAACCAGTGTGGCCTGCTATTGGCGAGCACCCTTGAACCGCCCACCAAACACATCAACTATAGGCCTGAACCAAAGGATCACGCATGGCCTACGCCCAGACCGACAAACGCCCTCCGGAACAATTCCTCGCCAATCCGGCCCCTGACGTCAAAACCCGCGAAAAGCTGGAAGGCGGCAAGCAATTCGTGCTGCAAACCGAATTCGAACCGGCAGGCGACCAGCCCACCGCGATCAAGGAACTCAGCGCGGGTATCCTGAACGGCGAACGCGATCAGGTGCTGCTGGGGGCCACCGGCACCGGCAAGACCTTCACCATGGCCAAGATGATCGAACAGACCCAGCGGCCTGCGATCATCCTTGCGCCCAACAAAACGCTGGCGGCCCAGCTTTACGGCGAATTCAAGGGGTTCTTTCCCGAAAACGCGGTGGAATATTTCGTCAGCTACTACGACTACTACCAGCCCGAAGCCTACGTCGCGCGGTCCGATACCTATATCGAGAAAGAGTCCCAGATCAACGAACAGATCGACCGGATGCGCCACTCGGCCACCCGCGCACTTCTGGAACGCGACGATGTGATCATCGTGGCCTCGGTGTCGTGCATTTACGGGATCGGGTCGGTCGAAACCTACGGGGCCATGACGCAGGATATCCATGTCGGAACCGATTATGACCAGCGGCAGATCATCGCCGACCTGATCGCCCAGCAATACCGGCGCAACGATGCAGCCTTCCAGCGCGGCACCTTTCGGGTGCGTGGCGACAGCTTGGAAATCTGGCCTGCGCACCTTGATGACCGGGCCTGGAAACTGTCCTTTTTCGGCGAAGAGCTTGAGGCGATCACTGAATTCGACCCGCTGACAGGCACCAAGACCGGCACGTTCGACAAGGTCCGCGTCTACGCCAACAGCCACTACGTCACGCCCAAGCCCACGATGCAGCAGGCCATCATCGGGATCAAAAAGGAACTGCGGATGCGGCTCGACCAACTGGTGGCCGAAGGCAAACTGCTTGAGGCTCAGCGGCTGGAACAACGCACCAACTTCGATCTTGAAATGCTCGAAGCCACAGGCGTCTGCAACGGCATCGAAAACTATTCCCGCTATCTGACAGGCCGCGCCCCGGGCGAGCCGCCCCCCACGCTGTTCGAATTCATCCCCGACAACGCCATCGTGTTCGCCGACGAATCCCACGTATCCGTCCCCCAGATCGGCGGCATGTACAAAGGCGACTTCCGACGCAAGATGACGCTGGCCGAACACGGGTTTCGCCTGCCGTCGTGCATGGATAACCGCCCCCTGAAGTTCGAGGAATGGGACGCCATGCGCCCGCAATCGGTCTTCGTCAGCGCCACGCCCGCCGCATGGGAGCTGGAACAGACCGGCGGTATCTTTACCGAACAGATCATCCGCCCAACCGGCCTGATTGACCCGCAGATCGAAATCCGTCCCGTGGATATGCAGGTCGATGATCTGCTCGACGAAGTGCGTAAAGTCGCCGCCGACGGCTATCGCACGCTGTGCACAACGCTGACCAAACGCATGGCCGAGGACCTGACCGAATACATGCACGAACAGGGTATCCGTGTGCGCTACATGCACTCCGACATCGACACGATCGAACGCATCGAAATCCTGCGCGACCTGCGCTTGGGGGCCTTCGACGTGCTGATCGGAATCAACCTGCTGCGCGAAGGCCTCGATATCCCCGAATGTGGGCTGGTGGCGATCCTTGATGCGGATAAAGAAGGCTTCCTGCGCTCTGAAACCTCGCTGGTCCAAACCATCGGGCGGGCCGCGCGCAACGCCGAAGGCCGCGTGATCATGTATGCCGACCGGATCACCGGCTCCATGGAACGCGCGATGAAGGAAACCGAACGCCGCCGCGAAAAGCAACTGGCCTATAACGTCGAACACGGGATCACGCCCACGACCGTCAAAAAGAACGTCGAGGATATTCTGGCGGGCCTCTACAAAGGCGACGTGGACATGAACCGCGTTACAGCCAAGGTCGACAAACCACTGGCCGGGGCGAACCTCGCGGCAGTGCTCGACGGCTTGCGCACCGACATGCGCAAAGCCGCCGAAAACCTCGAATTCGAAGAAGCCGCAAGGCTGCGCGACGAGGTGAAGCGGCTGGAAACAGTCGAACTCACCATCTCCGACGACCCGCTGGCGCGGCAACAAGCCGTGGATCGGGCAATAGACGACGCGCAGAAGGCGTCAGGCCGGAGCACCGGCGGTCGCGGGGGTATGCGCGGCGGCAAGAGCAGGTACGGGGGGAAGCGGTAGGTTGGCAAGTAGGGTGGGTGAAACCCACGCGCCGCGAACATGGTGGGTTCCACCCATCCTACCCACCGCATTGATAACCCCGACACCCCCAAAATCTTAACCCCACATTCACACTTCCCACCGCACGCAGCCTTAACCCGCCCAAACCGCACATCCTGTACATACGCTTTCTGTACAGCATCTGTACCGCTTCCATACGCCCCAATCCCCCACAAAACCCTGCGTTAACGGATGATTCCCGCGCTGGCGCCGCACACCCCGCAAATCCCTGCCGCGCGTTGCATTTCCCCCGCCCGACGGGCCTTGCACTTGCTTTCTTGCCACGGCCCCTATTTCAATCCTCATGCGTATCATTCTTGCCTTCCTTCTGCTCGCCTCTCCCGCCGCCGCGTGGGAGTTTTCGGCCAGTCCGATCTGCACCCTGACGGACACGTCAGACACAGGTGAAATCACCGTCACCTATGACCCCGCGATCACCGAATACACCGTCACCGTGACCCTGTCCGAAGGTCGGTGGTCCAACGGCCCAACCTTCGGCATGGCCTTCGCAAATGACCGCCCCATCAGTATCCAGACCGACCGCCATCAGCTCAGCCCCGATGGGCGCAGCATCACGGTCAAGGATCGTGGTTTCGGCAATGTCCTCAACGGGTTGGAATTCAACACCCGCGCCTATGCGGTGCTGGGGGATACGACCGTCGGCTTTGATCTGGCAGGGATCGGGCCCGCGATCACAGCCTTCCGCAACTGCCCTGCAGAGAACCTTGCGTGATGACGAAACGCGATCCCATCAACCCCACCGATGGCGACGCCCGCAGGCTGGCG
Organism: Yoonia sp.; assembly: GCF_046498525.1. Lineage (GTDB taxonomy): Bacteria > Pseudomonadota > Alphaproteobacteria > Rhodobacterales > Rhodobacteraceae > Yoonia. The sequence continues at coordinate 4,217 of NZ_JAWOAN010000073.1, read as the reverse complement.
CACAAACTGCTGCAAGAGACACGCTTCGGAGCCTTGGCCGTCAGCCATCCAGATAGCGGCGCACCTTACGTCGCCCGCGTTGCGATACTCTGGGATCAAGGCGCGCTCTTCACGCTGATTTCAACGCTTTCGACCCACACCAAAGCCCTGCAAAAACAGGCAAATTGCGCAGCCCTGATTGGCGAGCCGGACGCAAAAGGCGACCCGCTCACGCATCCGCGGATGACCGTCATAGCCAAAGCGAAACAGGCAGACAAAGCAGCAATGAAAGACCGATGGCTCGCCGCGATACCAAAGGCGAAACTCTATTATGACTTTACTGATTTCTTGTTGTTCAAGCTGGAAATCACGAGCATCGATCTGAATGGGGGGTTCGGGAAAGCCTATCAGCTTCTCCCAGACGACTTGCGCTCATAGCTTTCCCCGCCAGATAACGGACCCATCCCGCCAAGTCCCGCGCACCAACTGGCCCTTTCGGTCGGCAATCGGAAACTGCACACGCCAGTCACGAAACTGGTCATTGGTGACGACCCGCAATTCATGATCAGCGGCGAACGCAAGTATCGCGACATCTGCAATCACCCCCTTGCTGACAACGCAAATATGCTCTGCCGGGTTGCCAATCAGCGGCGCCAGTTTTGCCTCGTCATAGTAGTGATCATCCAGAACATATCCGACGTTGGCATCAAAAAAGACAATTGGCGCATAGCCCTTCTCGCGCAGACTGGACAGGACTCGCGATAACACAAAGGCTGACGGCTCTTGCCCCCAATGCATCACATTTGACCCGTCCACCAAGATCGCATTTGGCGGTGGTCCCGTGGGCTTCTCTTGGCCGAAACGGTCCCGCAACCAAAGGATACAAAGCAGGCCAACAAGGGCGATTACAATCCACCAGAGGTCAAAGGTCATAGCAATAAGAAACCAAAAAAGGCGAGGAAATTACACCCTCGCCCCAGTCGCTTAAGTTGTCAATCAGGTTGGCCTGATCAACCCTTACCCTTCCACGGCACCAGCCATTTTTCGGCCTGCCGCATCAGCATATCAATGCTGAAACCGATGATGCCGATCAGGATGATCCCCATCAGAACGATGTCGGTGCTCTGGAATTTCGAGGCGACCATGATCATCATGCCAGCCCCCTTTTCAGCCGCGACCAATTCCGCCGCGACAACAGTACCCCAGCATACGCCCATAGCAACGCGCGCACCGGTAAAGATTTCTGGCAATGAGTTCGGCATGATCACATGGCGCATGATCTGCCACCTGGATGCGCCCAGAGAATAGGCCGCATGAACCTTTGAAATCCGCACGCCGGAGACACCGGAGCGTGCAGCAATCGCCATGATCCAGAGCGCGGCGAGGAACAACAGGATAATCTTGCCGACCTCACCGATCCCGGCCCAGATGATCACCAGCGGGATCAGCGCCAGCGGCGGCACGGGGCGCATAAATTCAACGATCGGGTCGAACCAGCCACGGAACCAGTTGGACAGACCCATCGCATAGCCCAGCGGGATGCCGACCAATGCGCCAAGACTGAAACCCACGATTACGCGGAAGAGCGAATAACCAAGGTGTTCGGCCAATGTCGAATTACGATAGCCGACGGTAGCGATCTCACCCAGACGGCTCCACACCGCTTCTGGTGCGGGCAACCAGATCGGCTCCATCTGCAAGCCGGTTGACGGGATGATGTTCAATGTCCCCTTATCAGACATGGCCACACGCCCGAAGCCCACATCGACCGACCCGCCCGGCGCGATGGCCTGACCGTCGACAGCGGTGATCAGAGTCTCTTCATCGCGGCCCATTTCATCGTTGCGATCAACACGCAAAAGCTCGCTACGATAAACTGGGATCGCGATTGCATCGTTCTTGGCAATGCCATCACCCTCGGCGATTTCGGGGGCATCGACCGCTTCTCCTGTTGGGTGTACAACCACTGAAACAGTCGCCGTATCGCTGTCACCCGCAGGCGTCGTGATGGTGTATTCAAAACTGCCCTCACCAAAGAAAGGACCCGGGGCATGCATGAAACCCGGCAAAAGCTTGGAGCCGGTAAACGCACCCCAAAGCACGAAGATCAACACAATCGACACCACCGATGCTGCGGTGTTGGACGTTACGGCACTTTCGTCGCCGAAGGTCACCGTTTTTAACGATCCATAGTCATGTTTGGGCGTGACGAGACGCTTCAGCCCGCTCCAGATCACCATCATCAAGAGGATCAAGGCTATGTAGCCGATAATATAAGGTGCCGCTTTGAACAACGTCACAAGAACGGCCCAAAGTTCACCCCAAAGATCACCCAGAAGTTCCATTATGCGTCCTCCGTCCGGCCCATGATTTCTTCTTCCATGTCCCAGATCATCCCGAGGATTTCCTCGCGGGTTTCACCGAACTTGGGGTGTTTCTTAACCTCTCGCAGGTCTTGCCCCACGCCCATTTCCGCGAAGGGCAAACGGTACTCTGTATGAATACGGCCCGGACGCGGGGCCATGACAATCAGGCGTTCGCCCAAAAGCAGCGCCTCTTCGACCGAGTGTGTGATCAGAATGATCGTCTTGCCGGTTTCCTTCCAAAGCTTCAGGACAAGGCCCTGCATCTTTTCGCGCGTCAGCGCATCAAGCGCACCCAGCGGTTCGTCCATCAGGATGACATCGGGTTCATTGGCCAGACAACGGGCCAAGGCCACGCGCTGCTGCATTCCGCCCGACAATTCATAGACGGCCTTTTCCTTGAAATCCTGCAGGCCCACCACATCAAGGAGGTGATCCACGATCTTGGCTTTCTCGGCCTTGGGCATCCCTTTCATCGAAGGGCCAAAGCCCACGTTTTCGCGCACGCTCATCCATTCGAAGAGCGCACCCTGCTGGAACACCATACCGCGTTCGGCGTCAGGTCCTTTCACGGTGTGCCCGTTGAGGATAATTTTCCCGTCGGTCGGCGCCAGAAAGCCCGCGACGATGTTCAAAAGCGTCGTCTTGCCACAGCCCGACGGGCCCAGCACCGACAGCAATTCACCCGCCTTGAGATCAATCGAGACGTCTTTCAACGCCTGCACCGAAGATCCATTCGGCAAGTCGAACCGCATAGAGAGTTTGTCTATCTGAAGTCCTGACATGTCCTGCCCCCAATCATTTTCAAAGCGGCGGACCCCCTTGTCGCGCCGATCTGAAAATGATTGGGCCGGTGCGCGCGCGCACCGGCCCGGCTAGTGGTTACATGTCAGCTGCCGCTTGCAGCGGGGCTGTGTTCACAGCACCCTCATAGCTGCTCAGCGCGCTTGGGATCGAACCTGCTTCGACAAAGACCTGTGCGACACCCTGCATGAATTCTGCCGCATTGTCGCCCAGCCAATTCTCGCTCAGCTGTTCTTCGACTGTTGGGAAGGTGAAGGTCGCCATAAAGTCACGCGCCGCCTGTTCGTCCATGCCGCTGTCTTGTGCAATCACCGGAAGCATTTCGTCGGCCATCATGCCGGCGTTCCAGTCCGCGTTCGCCTTGGCTGTCACGGCCAGAAACTTTGCCAAAAGATCGGGGTTTTCCGCAACGAAGGGAGCCGGCGCCGATGTCACGTCAAAAACAAGGATGCCCAGCTCCGTCTTTTCCGCGCCGGTCAGCAGGACGTTCCCATATTCCATCGCCGTGCACAGCGAACCGCCGTAACCGCACATCATGTCAACGGAACCTTGCGCCAATGCTGCAGCCCCTTCTGGCGGCGCCATGTCGACGACCTCAAGGCTAGCAACGTCCACGCCGAAATGGTCCATCTGTTTGAGAAAGCCATAATGCGCGGCCGTCCCGAGTGGCACGGCAACCTTCTTGCCTTCCAGTTCGCCCGCTGAATCCTTGTCGATCTCAAGGATACTGGCGACAACGCAGTTGTCATTGTCCGCATAGCTGACGGCAACATCAAGCACTTGCAGATCCTGTCCCGCGCTTGCCGCGATCACGAAGGGGGGCACACCCTGGCTGACGGCGATCTGCACGTCGCCTGATGCCATGGCGGTGGACATCGCGGTGCCGGTGTCAAAGCTGACCCAATTGACCTTGACGCCCATTTCTTCGTCGTAGGTGCCGTTGACCTTGGCAAACTGGAACGGCATCGGCCATTCAAGGAAATAGGCCACGGTGATTTCGCCATGCCCGGCGGCCATCGCCTGACCGGCACCGGTCAAAAGGGCCACGCCTGCAACGGCGCTCATCAGTGT
>NZ_JAWOAN010000051.1:0-2605 GCF_046498525.1 Yoonia sp. | reverse complement strand
GCGATGCCGGCGCGCACACGCTCCGAGGTGGGCCGTCCTGCCGCGTCCACACGCTGGCGGTCATGGATCTCCGGCGGGCCGTCCAGGCTCACGCTGACCGAGATATAAAGGACGAATTCCGCGTCTTGCGCGGGTGCACCCACGTTGTCTTCGCCCAGTTCTTCCCACCTCATAGCACGGTCGACCAGCGCCATGGAGATCGCCTTGCGCTCGGTCTGGCCAAAGACCAGACCATAACCGCGGGTGAACTGGGGTGGTTCGGTTTTCGAGCCTGTAAACTGGTTGACCGTCTCGCATTCGGTCAGTGTCACCTCTCCGATATCAATCGCAAATCCAAGCTCGGGAATATCCATTTCGACCGGCACAGCACCGATGCGCAACTCACCGACAAAAGCATGATTGCGGGCGTAGCCGCGCTGTGTTGAATAGGCGAGACCCAGAGTAAATCCCTCGTCCGCGCGGGTCAGCGCCTGAAGGCGCAAGGCGCGCTGTGCGGGCATCTCGAGCGGTTCACGGGTCAGGTCCGGTGGGGGTGTGTCGTCTTGCGGGGCTTCTTCGATCAGCCCCTCGCGGTTAAGAAAATCCGTGACATGGGGCACATCTGCCGGCTCGACCTTACGCATGGGGGCGTCTGGCACCTCGCCATCTGCCGCCAGCTTGAAATCCAGTAGGCGGTGGGTGTAGTCGAATGTCGGCCCCAGCACCTGCCCGCCCGGCAAGTCCTTGAATGTGGCAGAAATCCTGCGATCACAGGCCATTTTTCCGGTATCGACCGGCGCGGACGCACCAAAGCGCGGCAAAGTCGTACGATAGGCGCGGATCAGGAACACTGCTTCAATCAGGTCCCCGCGCGCTTGCTTGATTGCAAGTGCTGCAAGATCGGGATCATAAAGCGACCCCTCTGCCATGACACGGTTGACAGCGAGCGAGAGCTGCTCGCGGATCTGGTCCACGGATAGTTCGGCAATGCCTTTGTCACCGCGCCTCTCTTCGGCAAGCCAGGCATGCGCGTTTTCAATCGCCTGTTCACCGCCCTTGACTGCAACATACATCAGAGCACCCCGGTCACGCCGCGTGGCGTGCAAATTTCGGTTGAGCGTGGCAACGCTGCGAGCCGGTCATCACTTGTGAAGATGAAATCGAGCCCCAGCGGGAAGAGGGCGTGGTTTGCTTCAAATGCTGCTGTCTCCGGCAATGAAAGTGCCGCAGTTTCCTTGATGCCCGGGCCCCGCAAGACCGTCCCGGTTTCCGCAAACCGGTCCAATTCAACGATCAAAGTGGCAGAGCGGTCAGGGTATTCAGAGGTGCCTACCGGATAATCTGTCCGCGGTGTCAGCGCACCCCATTTGCCGATCGCGAACATGCAATGGGACGGATCGCTGAACGGGGCGCCGGTGTGAAAGGCCACCCAAGCACGGACCGCTTCGCAATCGGCTTCGCCTGCCAGATAGAGCGGCGTATCCGTATCGCACAGGGTCAGAATGACGGCTCCCGCTGCCGGTGACAGCGGCGCAGGTGGCATGGCCCCTGCAATGTCCTGCACCACGCCGGGACGGGCCATCGCTTCCATCACACTGCGAAAGGCTCGCGCTGATTGGGTCGCCGGTTCGGCAAAGCCGCCGGCCAGTGCCTCGGCGTGTATTGTGGACTGCATCAGTCTTCCCCCCGGACCATTGTAAAGAAATCAACCTTCGTGGCTGCTGCTTTGGCCGCGCGCACGCTGCGGGCAGCGGCCCGTTCTTTTTCCAGTACTGTCAGAACGCCCTGCCGCAAGGCATCTGCTGCATCTGTCTGCATCAGGGCATCCACCAAGGCTGTCGCCCCAGCGTCACCTTTACTGCGCCCCTGGATGTAGGCATGTCCCACCTCGCCAGTCGCAAGCCGAAGCGCACAGCGCGTCACGGTCATTTCTCCCAGATTGAAGGGCGCTCCGGTGGCACCGGCACGGGCGCGGACCATTGTGCTGCCGATTTCGGGCGCACGCAGCCATGTGAACGCGGGACGCGGCATTGTCGCGTCAAACAAAGCCGCAACGCGACCATTGGGGGCCTTTGCCATCAGGCTGAGCCATGATTTGCGTGGCGCATTTTCGTCAAGAGTGTCTTTCATGTCGACAACTCATCCATTTCCTATACAACTAGACATATATTACCATAATCCCCATTCTGGGCCACAGGAGATTTGTGAAATTTGCGTGACAGTGCATCCGGTAAAACCCCGATCTGGAAAGCCATCGCAGACACACTGCGCAGCGATCTGGCCGAAGGGCGCTATCGCCCTGGTGACAAGCTGCCGACCGAGGCGTTGCTTGCCGAACGCTTCGGCGTGAACCGTCATACAGTCAGGCACAGCCTGTCGGCCCTTGTCGACGAAGGGCTTGTAAGAACCCGCCGCGGCGCGGGAGCCTTTGTGGCGGCAATCCCGACAGATTATCCCATCGGCAAGCGCGTGCGCTTTCATGACAATCTCGTCGCTGCGGGCCGCGCACCCGAAAAGCTCATTCTTCATCTGACCGAACGTGCCGCGACAGAAGGCGAGGCGCGGGCTTTGGGCATCGAAGCAGGTGCGCCTGTCTGCGCTTTCCATGGCCTGTCTCTTGCCGATG
>NZ_JAWOAN010000044.1:0-9894 GCF_046498525.1 Yoonia sp. | reverse complement strand
GGCAGTCAGCAGGGTTTCGAACATTCAGCGGCCTTCCGCGATCAGGGCAAAGGCATCCCGGGCAATTTGTTTTTCTTCGTCTGCCGCCATGACATGCACCGGCACATCGCCAAAAAATGATAGCAATTCCATGATCCGTTCGCGTATCGGCGCTGCATTCTCTCCAATCCCGCCGGTGAAGGCGACGGCATCAAGCCCACCCATCGCCACGACAGCGGAACCGGCATGACGTGCGGCCCAGTAGCAGAAATGTTCCACCGCGAATTTGGCGGCGTCGTCCTCGCGCTCCAGCAGCGTCTTCATGTTGTTGTCACCCGCGAGCGCCTGCAGACCGGAGTTCTTGTTGAGCATCCTGTCAGTGTCGTCCTCGCCCAGCGATTTGGAAATCCGCAGAACCGCTGCGCCGTCGATATCACCTGAACGCGTGCCCATCGTCAGGCCGGACAACGGGGAATACCCCATCGACGTCGCGATTGATTTGCCATTGCGGATGGCGCAAAGGCTGGCCCCGTTTCCAAGGTGGAACGCAAGCAGATGCGCGGGCAGTGCATCGCCAAAGTCCGCGACCAAATTGGCATAGGACAGCCCGTGGAAACCGTAGCGCCGGATGCCTGCATCATGATGCACCTGAGGGATGGCATAGCGCGTTGCGACCTCGGGGTTGGTGGCATGAAAGGCAGTGCCGAAACTGCAATACTGCGGCAACTCTGGGGCCAACTGCTGAAGCGCATAGACGCCTGCAAGGTTGTTTGGATTGTGCAGCGGCGCTAGCGGGATGACGCTTTCTATTGTGGCGATCACCGGTGGGCGCAGCCTTGCCGGTTGGGTCAAGACAGCGCCGCCGTGGACAATGCGGTGCGCCGCCGCCGCAAAGGACGCGAGTGGAAATCCGGCTTCGGCCAACCCGCCTAGCATCAGCTCCAGCGCATGGGCATGATCACGGGCCGCGACCTGTGACGTTGCCCCGCCCAGTCTCAGCTCACCCACGGTGCCAAGATTCGTCACACGGCCAGAAATGATAGAGATCAACCCTTCATCGAACACCTCGATTTTCAACGAGGAAGAGCCAGCGTTCAGAACTAGGATCACTTTGGCAACCCGCAGCTGATGGCGGCAAGGGCCGCAGATGCGATCCGCGCTGCCGGTGGATCGGCACGCGATGTTAACAGGATCGGCACTTTCGCGCCGGTCACGACACCAGCGGCACAGCCGCCGGTCAGGTAGACAAATGCTTTGAACAGCGCATTGCCCGAGACGATGTCAGGGACGATGATTGCGTCGGCCCGACCCGCGACCGGATCATCGGTCAGTCGCTTTGTCGCGGCGGCCTCGGGTGATATGATCAGATCAAACGCGAGCGGGCCTGACACATCGACACCCTCCAGTTCAGCGCGCGCCCAATCGGCAAGCTCCTTGCCTTCCATGGAGGAGGGAACAGATGGAATGGCGCTCTCGGTCGCGGAGAGGATCGCGATCTTGGGGCGGTCATTGCCCAGTTTGTTCAGCAGCTTCTTGACCTCGACAATGGCAGACTGCCGCGTTGCCAGATCGGGGGCCACGTTCACGGCGGCATCCGAAATCAGGATCGGCTTGCCGCCGTCAGGATGTGAAATATGAAAGATATGCACGAACCGCTGACCTGTGCGCAGGCCTGCATCGCGGGATACGGCGGATTTCATGAACACATCGGTGTGCAACTGCCCCTTCATCAGGACATCCGCCTCATCTGCGCCGCAAAGGGCCGCCGCGGTTCGCCCGGCTTCTTCCTCGCCCGTGGTGTCGTGCAGCGCATAGCCAGAGATATCCCAGTTCAGCTTTTCGGCTTCAGCGCGGATCATGTCTGCCTCGCCCACGAACACCGGCACCATGAGACCTGCCTTGGTCGCATCTTTGGCTGCTTCCATCGGCAAAGGCGATCCGGCGCGGGCGATAGCGACGCGGGGGGCGCCAAAGGTCTGAGCGCGGGCGATCAGATCGGCGGGCGCTTGCGCTTCACGGGTGGAGAGAAACGGAGATGTCATCTTACATCCTTATAAGTACGCGGAGCAGACCCAGAACGGAGAGTGCCAAAAGCAGCATCACCGCAAATCGCCTGAATGTCGAAGGGGAAGCGGACAGAAACTTCCGGCTGCCCAGCCAAATGCCCAACCCGAGGATCGGAAAGGCCATTGCCACGGCGACAGCCGTGTCCCATGTTACCAGGCCGCCCGCCCAAAGCAGAGGCAGCGTGATCAGGTCGAGTCCGGTGAGATACACAATCATGGTCGCACGAAATATCGCCGCTTCCATCGGTTGTGCCGACATGAACGCGGCAACAGGCAAGCCCCCGATGCCTGCGCTGTTGCAGATGCCCGAAAGGATGCCGACACCGCCATGGCCCAGAGGCCCGATGCGCGTCTTGAGTGTCCAGCCGGTCAAAAGCATCAGCGACATCACCAAAATGATCGTGGAAATCGTGATACGGGCTGTCTCCTCGCCCACAGACAGCATCACGCTCACCGAGAATGGCAGTGCAATGGCCGCGCCCAAGAGCAGCCACGAAATGCGGCGCCAGTCCACATGACTGCGGATGCTGCGGGCCTGAAAGGTTGTCATCAACACTTCGCATGCAAAGACCACCGGTATCAGAGGAAGCGGGTTTGTCACCAAGGCCGCAAAAGCGATAAAAATCGCAGAGAACCCGAAACCCGAATAGCCCCGGACGTAGGCGGCCCCAAGCAATGCAATTGCAAGGGCCGCCGCTGTGCCGGGGCCAAGATCGAATGGCAAGCTTATTCGGCTGCCATGTCGGAGGCAGAGATGCCGGCCACTTCGACAGGCTTCTTCATTGCGTCACGGCGGAACGGCTCGCCCAGTTCCTGGTTGAGGATGACCTCGATCAGCGTGGTTGTGTCGTTTTCCATCTGATCCTTGATCGCTTCGTTCAATGCCGCTGTCAGTTCGTCCATCGTGTGAACTTGAACACCTTTCAGGCCACACGCGTTGGCAATGCCTGCATAGGACACTTTCATGTCCAGTTCCGTGCCGACAAAGTTGTCGTCGAACCAGAGGGTAGAGTTCCGCTTTTCAGCACCCCACTGGTAATTACGGAAGACGATCTGTGTGATGGCCGGCCACTCTTCACGGCCAATCGCTGTCAGTTCGTTTACAGAGATGCCGAATGCGCCGTCACCTGCAAAACCGATTACAGGCACATCCCTCTGGCCGATCTTTGCACCGATGATCGCAGGCAGACCGTAGCCGCATGGCCCAAAGAGGCCGGGCGCCAGATACTTGCGACCAGTCGGGAAGCTCGGGTAGGCATTACCGATCGCGCAGTTGTTGCCGATATCAGAAGAAATAATCGCATCTTCCGGCATCGCCGCCTGAATGGCGCGCCATGCCTGACGGGGTGACATCCAGTCAGGGCGGGCGGCGCGCGCACGCTCGTTCCATGTGGTGCCCGGATCGTCCTGCTCGTGGTCAAGCGAGGTCAGTTCCTGTGCCCATGCGGATTTGGTCTGTGCGATCATGTTCTTGCGTTCGGCGCGGCCTGCGTCGCCTGCGTCATCGGACAGCTGTGCCGCGATGCCGTTTGCGACTTTGGCTGCGTCGCCGACGATCCCGATTGTGACTTTCTTGGTCAGACCAATGCGGTCGGGATTGATGTCGACCTGAATGATCTTTGCGTCGGTGGGCCAGTAATCAATGCCGTATCCGGGCAGGGTCGAGAACGGGTTCAAGCGTGTTCCGAGTGCCAGAACGACGTCAGCTTTGCTGATCAGCTCCATGCCTGCCTTGGACCCATTATAACCCAGAGGACCAGCGAAAAGCGGGTGGTTGCCGGGGAAGGCATCGTTGTGCTGGTAGCCGACGCAGACAGGGGCGTCGAGCTTCTCTGCCAACAGGCGGGAGGCTTCGATGCCGCCTGTCGCCAGAACAACGCCGGCACCGTTCAGGATGACCGGGAATTTCGCGGTGGACAGTAGCTCGGCCGCCTTTGCGATGGAATCAGACCCGCCGGGGGACACTTCAAACTCAATCGGCTCGGGGATTTCGATGTCGACGACCTGCGTCCAGAAATCACGTGGAATGTTGATTTGCGCAGGGCCGGACAGACGCTTTGCTTTTGCAATGACACGTGCCAGCACTTCGCAAATACGGGTCGGGTCGCGGACTTCTTCCTGATAGGCAACACAGTCTTTGAACAGGTTCATCTGTTCCATTTCCTGAAAACCACCCTGACCGATTGTCTTGTTGGCCGCCTGTGGCGTGACCAGCAGGCAAGGTGTGTGGTTCCAGTAAGCGGTCTTTACAGAGGTCACGAAGTTCGTGATGCCGGGGCCGTTTTGTGCGATCATCATCGACATTTCGCCGGTTGCGCGGGTGTAGCCATCGGCCATCATGCCTGCGGTCATTTCATGGGCGCAGTCCCAGAATGTGATGCCCGCTTTGGGGAAGATGTCAGAGATTGGCATCATGGCAGAGCCGATGATTCCGAAAGCGTGGCGAATGCCGTGCGCTTGCAGCGTTTTGACGAATGCTTCTTCAGTGGTCATCTTCATGGCGGTGGGTCCTTCCCTAAAATTCCATGGAAAACAGGGGGGCAGAATCCCCTCTTTTCGCTGCGGTGAGATTATGTTCTGCACCGTTCTGACGTTAGGTCCAATTTGCCTCCGTCCCTAATGCCAGAGTAAACTTTTTTGAGACCGGTAGTCTCAAAAACTAGTTACTTTGGATCGCCTCGGCAATCAAGTGAATTCCCTCTGGAATGCGTGAGGAGGGGATCGACGAGTAAGCCAGACGCAAGAATTCCTGTGGTGGGGTCTCGCTCGCGAAGAAGGGTGCGCCGGGTTCGACAAGCACACTTTTTGCACGCAGTTTCTCGGCAAGTTCCGTTGTGTTGGTTCCCGGTGGTGCCTTCAGCCAGACGGAAGAGCCACCATAGGTGCCTTGTCCGGCAATGGTCAGCCCATGCTCATTCAGGGCATCCACCATCACTTGCCTGCGCTCATGGTAGGTTTTGCTCATGCGGCGAACTAGGGCATCGTAATGGCCCAAGGACAGGTAATAGCTGACCGTGCGCTGGATATGTCCGGGCGGATGGCGCAGAACGGTGGCGCGCAGGGCGCGGGCCTCGCGGATGAACGGCGCAGGGCCGACAAGGTAGCCAAGGCGCAGGCCCGGAAACAATGATTTCGAGAATGAACCGACGTAAATGACGCGCCCGTTTTTATCGAGCGATTTCAGCGATGGAGAGGGTGCCTTGAGAAAGGACATCTCGAATTCGTAATCGTCCTCGACAATCACAAAATCTTCTGCCTCGGCCTTGTCCAACAGCGCTTGGCGGCGTTCCAGCGACATTGTCGCTGCGGTGGGGCATTGGTGGCTCGGGGTGGTAAAGACCACATCGGTCTGGTCGGGCAGGTCCTGCGGCGGAAGCCCGTCCTCATCCACCGGAACGACGCTGAGTTGACAGCGCGATTGCGTCAGTATCGTGCGCAGTGCCGGATAACAGGGGTCTTCGATCGCCGCGCGGCGCCGGCTGTTGAGGAGCACCTGTGCGGACAGCCAAAGCGCGTTCTGCGCGCCCATGGTGATCAAGATTTCGTCAGGGTTCGCAAGGATGCCGCGGCGGGGCAGGGTTTGCCGTGCGATAAAGTCAACCAGTTGCGGATCATCTCCGTCAAAGTAGTCCGACGTCAGCGCGCTGAAATCCCGCATGCCAAGCGCGCGTAGGGCACAAAGCCGCCAGTTGGCGCTGTCGAACAGCGTCTTGTCGGTTTGACCATAGATAAATTGATACCGGTAATCGGCCCAGTCTGCTGGCTTGTCGAGGCTCAGGCCGGGGGTGAAGCGCTGCCCGATCGTACGCGCCCAATCGACTGTGCCCGTATGAAAGCGCTGGGCGGGAAATGCGGGTGGTTCCGGGGCGTTGTCGGAAACAAAATAACCGGACCGTCCGCGCGATGTCAGATAGTCATCCGCGACCAGCTCGGTATAGGCCAGCGTCACCGTGATCCTGCTGACGCCCAAATGTGTGGCCATCTTGCGAGAAGAGGGTAGCCGTTCACCGGGGCGGAACCGCCCGGCAAGGATGCCCTGCGCGACCATTTGTTGAATGCGTGCCTGCAGCGTGCCTTCGGCAGAGGGATCAAGAAAGAATGTTTCGACAGAAATCGACATGGTCTGGCCTTAGTTAGGCGTTCAGGCTGGACCTAAGTTCGACAAACTGCAAGCCACGCCGGTTTGCGGCGTGACGAATTTTTGTTGAATCGCTCAAAATCTGCGACGGAAAAACCGACCTGACCCGTCTCAAGATCATCCCATTCGGACATTGTTCATGAAACTGCTGCAAATCGCGTTTATCGCCGTGCTCGGCACAATGTGCCTTGCGACCGTTGCCACGTCCAAGACGCTGCATCCGCCTCAAGAAGAATTGGTGCAGGAATTTGCGGTCCCTGCACCATCTACAATCTAACCCAATACGCGGGTGATAGCCTCGTCGACCGCAGCTGTCACCTGATCCAGATCGTCAGCGGTCGCGATCAGTGATGGCGCAAACAACAATGTGTTGTTGTATCCGGGCAAGGAGCGGTTCGTTGCACCGATGATGATGCCCTGCGCCATGCAATCGGCCACAATGGCGCCGACATGTTTTTCATCGACAGGTTCCTTGGTGTCGCGGTCTTTCACAAGTTCCGCACCTGCGAAAAGGCCCATGCCGCGCACGTCGCCGATCCATTTGTGCTTTTCCATCAACCCATGCAAATTGCCTTGAAGGTGCTCGCCCATGGCAACGGAATTCCCGCGCAGGTCTTCTTCCTCGATGATTTTCATGTTCTCGATCGCTGCTGCCGGACCACCGGTGCAACCGCCAAAGGTCGAGATATCGCGGAAGTACCCAAGGTGATCCGTGTCATCCTTGAACATGTCAAAAACGCGGTTCGTGGTGACACAGCATGAAATCGCCGCATAGCCGGAAGCCACGCCTTTCGCCATCGTCACGATGTCGGGCTGGACGCCGAACTGCTGATAACCGAACCATGTACCGGTGCGGCCGATGCCGCAGACAACCTCGTCGATGTGCAGCAGGATATCGTATTTGCGGCAGATTTCCTGCACACGTTCCCAATAGCCTTTGGGTGGCACGATGATACCGCCGCCTGCGGTGATCGGTTCAAGGCAAAGCGCGCCGATGGTGTCGGCACCTTCGGCAAGGATCACATCCTCGATCGCCTGCGCAGCCTTTGCGCCATATTCTTCACCAACGGACCCATCCTGCGAGCGGTATTCGAGGCAGTGCGGCACGCGGACAAAACCGGGTGTAAAAGGTCCGTACTGGGCGTTGCGCTCGTCCTGACCACCTGCTGACATCGTCGCGATGGTCGAGCCGTGATAGTCACGCTCGCGGTAAAGGATCTTCTGTTTCTTGCCTCCATAATGCTTGTGGCTGATCTGGCGGACCATCTTGAAGGCTTTCTCGTTCGCTTCCGATCCGGAGTTGGCATAATAGACGCGGTCAAGTCCGGGCATCTTGTCGATCAGCATTTCGGCAAATTGGGCGCCGGGGATCGTGCCGGCGGAGCCGCCGAAAAAGCACATCTTGGTGACGGCGTCAGAGATCGCCTTGCCGATGCGCTCGCGGCCATAGCCCACGTTCACTGTCCAGACACCGCCTGACACGGCGTCGATGTGCTCTTTGCCCCTGATGTCCCAAAGCCGCAGGCCTTTGCCTTCGACGATGATTCGGGGATCTATCGTCTCGTAGGGCTTGTGCTGGCTCAGGTGGTGCCAGACATGTGCCCGGTCTGCTTCGATCACGTTGTCGGGGTCGTTTGCGAATGTCTGCGTATCCATGTCCATTGCTCCGATAATGAATAGAGAAGCGGCGGCGCGAATCCGTCCGTAGATCGCCCACAACTTCAACATTGTGCCAATAGCTTGAGCATTCTCAATAGGGCCAGTTTGATCGCTTAGATAGCGCCAAACGGAACCAAACTTGTGGTCCAGTAGAAGGCGAAAGTAACGTAACGTACTGAATAAATATCTGAAAAGTTCAATCGCTTGGCGTGCTTGCTGCAAATTCAGGCCGGTAAAACGCGAAATCGAAGATTGACGTCAGGCGCTGAATTTCTTTCGCTCTGCCCAGACTTGCCTCTTTTCCAAGCAGCCAAAGGGGGCAAGGCCGATCAGGCGTTCAAACTGCGCCAAATAACCAGTTGTCTATGTCGAGGCTTGGAACAACAGCTTTTTCATGTTCAGCTATAAATGCAAGGCGGGCAAACCGCCATAAAGTGCCCTTAAGCCAAGGGCCGCAACACGGGAGATAAACGATGACTATCAAGAACGCACTTATGGGCGCTGCTGCTGGTGTCGCACTGATGACAGGTGCCACACAGGCTTTTGCCGCCGGACACGAAGAAATCACCGTTGCGTATTTCCTCGAATGGCCGATGCCGTTCCAGTACGCCAAGGTGAACGGTACGTATGACGAGGAAATGGGCGTCACTGTCAACTGGGTCAGCTTCGACACCGGCACCGCCATGTCCGCCGCCATGGCCTCAGGCGACGTGCAGATCGCCGTCAGCCATCGCTCCGGAAGGGAGAAACTTCCCCCACCGCATCATCGAGCTGGCCGACGAGCTCGGAGAACTCCGCGTGGTCACCGACGAGGTGGGGAATCCCACTTTCGCCCCGGATCTGGCACAGGCTCTGGCCCAGCTCATCGAGACCGACGCCTACGGCGTCTACCATCTCACCAACGCGGGCTACGCTTCCCGTCTCGATCTTGCTCGGGAAATCCTTCGCATCTCCGGGCGGGAGGATGTGCCCATTGAGGCGATCACCCTGGACGCTTTCGACCGGGATTCGACCCCGCCCCGCTTCGCGCCCCTGGCAAACACGGCTGCCGCTGCCCTGGGGATCCGGCTGCGACCATGGCAGGAGGCCCTTCAGGCATTCCTGGCCTCTACCTAGAACCCACTCAGACCGTCATGGCCCTTGATATCGCGGTAGGGGGTACATCATGTATGGCGACAAAGAAACCGGCACCGAGACACCTCAGCCCGAGAAGCTCTCTTTCCAAGAGAAGCTGACCTACGGCCTCGGAGATGTCGCACACTCCGCCGGGCCGGGGACCATCGTCCCCTTCTGGTATCTATTCTTTCTCACCGACATCGCTCGGTTGAAGCCTGGCCTGGCCGGACTGACGATTCTGATCGGGGGGATCTGGGACGCGATCAACGACCCCCTGGTAGGATTGTGGTCCGACCGCACGCGCACCCGATGGGGGCGCCGGCGCCCTTTCCTGCTCTTTGGGGCTCTGCCCTACGGGGTGACCTTCGCCCTGATGTGGTGGGTGCCGCCGATCGAGGACCAGTTGCTGAAAGCGCTCTACTTCGCCCTGATCTACATCCTCTTTGACACCGCCGTTACCATCGTCAGCTGTCCTTACTACGCTCTGACACCGGAGCTGACACTCGACCACGACGAGCGAACCTCCCTCACCTCGTACCGGATGTTTATCTCCATCATCGCCGGGCTCATCACCGCAATCGGTTTCTCTCTGGTGCTCGACGCAGCGCCGGATGAGCGGACCGCCTTCTGGGTCATGGGGCTCTTGTCCAGCGCGGTTTTCGTCACCACGATTCTCGTCGCTTTCTTCGGCACCCGTGAGCGGGCCGGCTTCCAGGCCGAGGCGCCCGCCCGTCCACTGGAGAGCCTGCGCTTCGTGCTCCGCAACCGTGACTGGCGCTACACCGTCGGCATGCGCATCTTAAGCTGGATTCCCGTCGACGTAGCGTCGGCCGTCTTTGCCTACTTCTTGATCTACTGGATCGGGATGCAGACCACGGAAGCTTCGCTGGTGCAGGCGGTCCTGCTGGGCAGCGCGGCCTTAACCATGCCCTTGAT